>NZ_JBVVQT010000009.1:0-70724 GCF_055811595.1 Mesorhizobium sp. WSM4814 | reverse complement strand
TGCCGGTTCCCGGCATGAGCGGCGGCTCAGGCTAAATTCTGATCTGTCGTGATCCTTCGCGCCCCCCTCTGTCCTGCCGGACATCTCCCCCACGAGGGGGGAGATTGGCGGTTTTAGCGCCCAGCTAGTCCTGCAATGTTGAAAGTCGGCGAAAGCGGCGATGACAGCCAATCTCCCCCCAAGTGGGGGAGATGTCCGGCAGGACAGAGGGGGGCGCTGTCCCGCTGCCATCAAACGCTCTGCACCGTCGTGACGCCGACGGTCCTGATCCACCTACCCCTTAACCATCGCCCTCAGCCTGAACTTCTGGATCTTGCCGGTTGAGGTCTTCGGGATTTCGGCGAAGATCACCGCTTTCGGCAGTTTGAAGCGGGCGAGCAGCGCGCGACAGTGGTCGATGATCTCGGCCTCGGTCGCCGTCCTGCCCGGCTTCAGCTCGACATAGGCGACCGGCACCTCGCCCCATTTGTCGTCGGGCCTGGCAACGACGCCGCAGGAGGCGACGGCGCCGTGCTTGTAGAGCGCCTCCTCGACCTCGATCGAGGAGATGTTCTCGCCGCCGGAAATGATGATGTCCTTGGAGCGGTCCTTGAGCTGGATGTAGCCGTCGGGATGCATGACGCCGAGGTCGCCGGAGTGGAACCAGCCGCCGGCGAAGGCCTCGTCGCTCGCCTTGCGGTTCTTCAGATAGCCCTTCATGACGATGTTGCCGCGGAACATGACCTCGCCGATCGTCTCGCCGTCGGCCGGCGTCGCCTCCATCGTCTCGGGGTCCATCACCGTCAGATCCTCGAGCGCGGCATAGCGCACGCCTTGCCTGGCCTTCCTCGCCGCCTGCTGTCCCTTCTCCAGCCCATCCCACTCGCCATGCCATTCGTTGACGACAGCCGGGCCATAAGTCTCGGTCAGGCCATAGAGGTGGGTGACGGCAAAACCCGCGTCGGCCATGCCCGACAACACCGCTTCCGGCGGCGGTGCCGCGGCGGTGTTGAAGGTGACCGTCTGCGGAAATTGCCGCTTGTCCTCGTCGCTGGCGTTGATCAGCACCGACATCACCACCGGCGCGCCGCACAGATGGGTGACGCCGTGGTCGGCGATGGTGTCGTAGATCGGCTTCGGCCGCACCCAGCGCAGGCAGACATGGGTGCCGGCCTGCACGGCCAGCGTCCACGGAAAGCACCAGCCATTGCAGTGGAACATCGGCAGCGTCCACAGATAGACCGCATGCTTGCCCATGCCGGCATGGATGGTGTTGGCATAGGCCATCAGTGCCGCACCGCGATGGTGATAGACGACGCCCTTCGGATTGCCTGTCGTGCCGGAGGTGTAGTTGAGCGAGATCGCGTCCCATTCGTCGTCCGGCATCGACCAGGCGAAATCCTCGTCGCCGCCCGCGACGAAGGTCTCGTAATCGAGCGAGCCGATCCGCTCGCCCTTGGGATAAGGGGCGTCAGTGGCGTATTCGGGATCGTCATAGTCGATGACCAGCGGTTTTACCCTGGCCAGCGCCAGCGCCTCGCTGACGACATTTGCAAACTCGCGATCGATGACCAGCACCTTGGTTTCGGCATGGTCGAGCTGAAAGGCGATGACGGCGGCATCGAGGCGGGTGTTGAGCGAATGCAGCACCGCCTTGGTCATCGGCACGCCGAAATGCGCTTCCAGCATCGGCGGGGTGTTGGACAGCATGACGGTGACGGTGTCACCCTTGCCGATGCCGCGCCTGGAGAGCGCCGAAGCAAGCTTCAGCGACCGCCGCCAGAAATCGCGATAGGTCGTGCGCTGGCGACCATGGATGATCGCGACATGGGCGGGAAAGGTCCTTGCCGCCCGCTCCAGATAGCTGAGCGGCGTCAGCGGCTGGTGGTTGGCTGGATTCCTGCCGAGATCCTGTTCGTAGGGATTGCCCATCCCGTCCTCCCCATGTTTATCGAACGCTTCGGCACGCTGGCGAGCGAGGCCGCCTCAGCTACTCCTGGCGCCCCTGCCCGCCTTCGCCTTCTGACCATAACGCGTTGATGTCGCGATGCCCTTCGATGATGTTCGCCACCTCAAAGCAATCTCCATTATAGCGGAAGAAAATGACGTATCCCCGGAAAGCGAAACTCCGGATGTCCGGCCGGAGATCGGGGCGAGCACGACCGAGCGTCGCCTGCAAGCTCGCCAGATCACGGCATTTCTGGCGCAGAGCATCCACAAAACGGCGGCCAAGCACCAGGCTGCCGCTTTCGCGAGCGACGTATTCAAAGATATTGACCAAATCTGTCTGTACCGACGGCAACATACGCAGCCGTGGCACTCCTAGAAGCCTTCCTTTGCGAGTTGCTCAGCCTTGGCTTCCACAGCCGCGTCAATGTCCTGCTCGGTCGCTTCGCCGTCGTCAGCAAACGACTTATCCAGCATGGCGCGTAGCGCCTTTAGCTTTTCCTCGCGTTCTTCGACCAGGCGCAAGCCTTCGCGCACGACTTCGCTGGCAGAACCGTAGCGGCCCCGCTTGACAATGTTGGACACGAAAGTTTCCCAGCGCTCACCCAATGATACGTTCATTGTCAGGCCTCCTGTTCAGTTTTTATCCCGATAACAAAAATGGCGCAATCACTGGCATCGACAATGCCCGCAGTTCACCAAGATTCCACAATTTGACTTTTGTCGACAGCCGTGAATAATGTCAGCGAGGAGATGGCATGGCGATCCGACCGGCAGAACAGCTTATCCATAAGGCCGCCTGGCTCTACTATGCCCACGGCTTGCGCCAGGACCAGGTCGCCAGCCAGCTCAAGATTTCCCGCGCCTCGGTCGCCATGTATCTGCGCAAAGCGCGCGAGACCGGCATCGTCAACATCTCGACCTCGACCCAGCTTTTCACCGACGACGTCATGGCGCGCAAACTCGAAGACGCATTGAAGCTCGATGCCGTCTGGATAGCGCCGGAAAACGGCCATGTCGCCGATCCGTCGACCGACATCGCGGTGCTGGCGGCCAGCGTCTTTCTCGAATTGATCAAGAAGGGCGATCGCATCGGCGTCGCCTGGGGAAGGACCATCTATACGATCGCCGACATCATGTCCTATGCCGATCTGCAGGATGTCACGGTGGTGCAGCTCTGCGGCAATCTGGGAGCCCCCTATTCCTACCGCCCCGACCAATGCACCATGGAAATCGCCCGCCGGCTCAATGCCAAGGGACTCAATTTCTATGCGCCGCTGGTGCTGACGACAGAGGAACTGGCGCGCGGCCTGCGCGACGAGCCGGTGATCCGCGAGCAGTTGTCGGGCATCAGTGCGTGCAATCTGGCGCTTTACTCAGTCGGCACCGTCGACGCCGACAGCCATGTCGTCAAATGCGGCGCGCTGACTGCCAGCGAAATGGAGGTGCTGCGTCGTGCCGGGGCTGCCGGCGTCATCGCCGGTCAGATCATCGACGCGCAAGGCAAGGCGCTCGACTGCAGCTACAACAGGCGGATCATTTCGGCGGAGCTGTCATCGCTGCGCAAGATTGAAAAGCGCCTCGTGGTGGTGCAGGAGGACAGCAAGTTCGGACCGCTGGTGGCGGCGATCGCGGGTCGGCTATGCACGCATCTGGTGGTCGGCGCCCGGATGGCGCGACGGCTGCTCGACGATGCCGGACCGGCAGCAGAAAAGGTCGCCTAGAGAACACAAGCCGCGGACGCATTGTCATCAAGGCGTCGCGGCATTCCTGTTTCACAACAAAACAACCGGACGAAGCGAACATGAAGAACCTGTGGAATGACGGCGACGCGGAGAAGCTGGTTGCCGACTATGCAACAAAGGGTGTGGCCCGCGACCTGGCGCTGCGCGTCTACACGACCAGGCTTCTGGGCGGCGAACCGCGGCTTGTCCTGCATGGCGGCGGCAACACATCGTGCAAGACAAAGGCCATCGATCTCGTCGGCGACGAATGGGACGTGCTCTGCGTCAAGGGCAGCGGCTGGGACATGGGCATCATCGAGCCGCAGGGCCTGCCGGCGGTCAAGCTCGGCGCGCTGCTCAAGGCGCGGTCGCTCAAAAAACTCTCCGACGAAGACATGGTGGCGCTGCAGCGGGTGAACCTGATCGATCCGTCTTCGCCCAACCCTTCAGTCGAGACACTGCTGCACGCCTTCCTGCCGCATAAATTCGTCGACCATACGCACTCGACCGCGATCCTGGCCATTGTCGACCAAGACGACAGCGAGGCGCTGAGCAAGAAGGTTTTTGGCAATAAGATGGGGTTCGTGCCCTACATCATGCCGGGATTCGACCTGGCGAAGGCGGCTGCCGATGTCTTCGACGCCGACCCGACGGTCGAAGGCCTGATCCTCGACAAGCATGGCATTTTCACGTTCGGCGACGACGCCAAGCAGGCTTACGACCGGATGATCCATTATGTTGATATCGCCGAGGATTTCATCGCCAGCCACGGCAAGCCGCGCAGCGAAAAAGCTGCCTTGCCGGCCAGGCTGGCGAGGCCTGCGGAGATTGCGCCGATGCTGCGCGGTGAGGTGGCGGTAGCGCGCGGCGAAGGCCGCTTCGACCGTATGATCAGCGATTTCCGCACCTCGGACGCGATCGTCGATTTCATCAATTCGGCTGACATTGCCGACTATGCCGGGCGCGGCGTGTCGACGCCCGACCTGTCGATCCGCATCAAGACCGGACCGATGGCGCTGCCGGCGCCCGACGCGGACAAGATCGGCGACTACAAATCCGTCATTCGCCAGCATGTCGAAAACTTCGCTAGGGACTATCGCGCCTACTTCGAGACCAACGACGCGCTCGACGACGTGAAGCGCACTATGCTCGACCAGATGCCACGCCTGACGCTGGTGCCGGGGCTCGGCATGTTCGGCCATGGCCGCACGCTGAAGGATGCGAAGATTGCCTCCGACGTCGGTGAAATGTGGATCGAGGCGGTGCGCGGCGCCGAAGCAATCGGCGATTTCCATCCACTGTCCAAGGCCGACCTTTTTCCGCTCGAATACTGGTCGCTGGAACAGGCCAAGCTCGCCGCCAACAAGCCGAAGCCGCTGACCGGCCAAATTGTGCTGGTCACCGGCGGCGCCGGCGCGATCGGCGCCGCCACGGCAAAGCTGTTCGCCGACAATGGCGCTCATGCGGTCGTCGTCGATCTCGACGCGGCGAGGGCGACGGAGGCGGCAAAAAAGGCCGGCAACGGTTCGATCGGCGTCGGCGCCGACATCACCGACCCGGCGCAGATGCGCGCTGCCTTCGACAAGGCGGTTGCCGTCTACGGTGGCCTCGACATCCTCGTCTCGAATGCCGGTGCGGCTTGGGAAGGCAGGATCGGCGAACTCGACGACGCCACTTTGCGCAAGAGCTTCGAACTCAATTTCTTCGCCCACCAGTCGGCGGCGCAGAACGCAGTGCGCATCATGCTCGAGCAGGGCACCGGCGGCGTGCTTTTGTTCAACACCTCCAAGCAGGCGATCAATCCGGGTCCGAAGTTCGGCGCCTATGGCATGCCAAAGGCGGCGACGCTTTTCCTGTCCAGGCAATATGCTGTCGACTACGGCGCCCACGGCATCCGCTCCAATGCGGTCAACGCCGACCGCATCCGTTCCGGGCTGTTGACCGACGCGATGATCGCCAGCCGTTCGAGCGCCCGCGGGGTCTCGGAAAAGGAATATATGGCGGGCAATCTGCTCGGGCAGGAAGTGACGGCCGAAGACGTCGCCCAGGCCTTCCTGCATCAGGCGCTGGCAGAGCGCACCACCGCCAATGTGACGACGGTGGATGGCGGCAATATCGCGGCGGCGCTGCGGTAGCTTGGAACTTTGCCATTCTCGCGGTGAGAGATCACCGGAGAATCCTAACAAAGATTGTTAGACCTTGTGAGATATGATACATGGCCAAGCATGAAAACCCATCCCATGCGCACCCTTACCATATCCCTCACCCCGCAACAGGCGGCCCGCCTGCAAAGCGCTGTCGAAGGCGGGGGATATGCCTCTAACAGCGAGATTGTCCGCGACGCTCTGCGCCTGTGGGAACAGCGCGAGGAATTGCGCGCCTTGGAGTTGGAACACTTGAAGCGGGCCTATGCCGACGGCATGGCCAGCGGCAAGCCGGTGGAAGTCGAACCCGCCGAGTTCATACGCGGTTTGAAGGCAGAACGCCGCGCCCGTGGCTAGATATCGGCTCACGCCGCGCGCCTCGCAAGATTTGCGGGATATTTGGCACACTATCGCAATCGAGAATGAAAAGGCAGCCGACAAGCTGCTTATGCGCATTTTTGACAAACTGGAGCTGGCGGCGGAGCACCCCAAGATGGGCACAGCCAGGCCAGAGTTGAGTGTGACGGCCCGCGTGCTCATCGAGGGCCGCTACATCGTCATCTACGAACCGCAGCTGGAAGGCATCCTGGTCGTGGCGATCGTCCACGGGATGCGCGATCCGGAGCACTGGCTGTAAACCACGAGCCTGACGGAGCAGGCATTCAGACCTGGAAAAGAGCGGCCCGCCCGCGAGCCGCTCTTCCCTTGGGCCTGCGATGGTACGCTTATTTGGCGTTCGGGTTCGGCATCCAGGCCGGCATCGCGACATCGGCATGGGCGAACTGCGGCAGCTTGGCCGAGAGGTCTTCCATGTTCTTGATGTCCTTGTCGATCAGGTCCTTCTGGCTGATCAGCGTCGGCGGCACGATGACGTTTTGACCGGGGTCTTCGCCGGCCAAAAGCTGCGCCAGCGCGCGCACCGAAACCTGGCCGACGACGGCCGGGTTGGTGGCAGCCGTCGCCGCCCAGGCGCTGTCGGGCTCGCGCATCGCGGCGATGTCGGAGGTCGAGATGTCGGCCGAATAGATCTTGATGTCCTGTGACAGGCCGGCCTCGTCGACGGCGATCTTCACCCCCTTGGCGAATTCGTCAAAGGGCGCGAACATCACCTTGATGTCGGGGTTGGCCGACAGCACCGAACGGGCCTGGTTGGCGACGGAATTGGCGATCGGGTTGTCGAGCGCGCCGAACATCGCCGCCTCTTTGATGCCGGGATATTTCTTCTTGAACTCGACCCAGGTCTCGTTGCGGCGGTCGAGCGGCGCGATGCCGGCGACATAGACGTAGCCGGCCTTCCAGCCCTCGCCATTGTCCTTGATTGCCTGCTCGAGAGCGAGGCGTGCAAGGTCGCGGTCGGACTGCTCGATCTGCGGTATTTTGGGGTTCTCGAGGTTGACGTCGAAGGCGACGACCTTGATGCCGGCGTCGACCGCGCGCTGGGCGGCTTCCTTCATCGATTCCGTCAAGCCGTGCTGGATGATGATGCCCTGAACGCCGAGCGCGATGGCCTGGTCGACCATGTCCGCCTGAAGGGCGGCATCCTGACGGCTGTCGAGGACGCGCAGATCGACGCCAAGCGCCTTGGCCTGCGCTTCTACACCGGACAGATAGGCCTGGAAGAAGTCGCCGGTCGAGAGATAGCGGACCAGCGCGATCTTGACGGCGCCGGGCTTGTCGAACGGCGCCGGCCTGTCCTGCGCCATCGCCGGGACCTGCATCAGCAGCGCAGCACCGGCAAGCCCGATTGCTGCCTTCCCCAAAACTCTTCTTGTGATCTTCATGTTGTCTCCTCCACTTGTTGAATTCAAATTTCAGCCGGTCGAAAATCCTGTCCGTCGAAATCCTACCTGTTGCCCCTGTCGGAAAGGGCGAAGGTGAAGACCAGGGCAACCACGAGAACCACGCCCTTGATGAAATCCTGCGTGTAATAGGGCGCGTTCATCATCGTCAGGCCCTGCAGCAGCACGCCGACAAACACCGCGCCGACAGCCGTGCCGAAGGCGTTCGGCTTGGCGGCGCCAAGAACCGCGTAGCCGATGAGTGCCGCAGCCACTGCGTCCAGCAGGAGATTATTACCCGAGGCGATGTCGCCGCGTCCAAGCCGGGCAGCGAGCAAAATGCCGCCGATCGAGGCAAAAACCCCTGAAATAACGTATGCCCAGATTTTGTATGCCTTGACAGGCGCGCCGGCGAGTTCGGCAGCCCGTTGGTTGCTGCCGACCGCATACATCATGCGGCCGAAACGGGTGTATTCGAGAAAGAACCAGATCAGCACCGCAAGCACGAGCAGGACGACGACCGAAACCGGGATGAGGTTGGGGATGAAGAAATCGAAGCGGTGGCGGCCGAGCGCCAGGAAGCCGGCGCCGAACGTGCCGTTGGCGACCGAGCCGTCAGGCATCGTCATGCCGGTGGCGATCGAGCGGCCCTCGGTCGGGATTCGCTGCAAGCCGACGAGCAGGAACATCATGCCGAGCGTCGCCAGAAGGTCCGGTACACGCATATAGACGATCAGCCAGCCATTGATGAGGCCGACGATGACGCCGATCGCGAGACAGGCGACAACCGCGACGACAGCGTTCTGCTCCAGCACCACCATGACATAGGCGGCCGCCATCATGGCGCTGGTGGCGACGGAGCCGATCGACAGGTCGAAGCCGCCGACGACCAGGGTGGCGGTGACGCCGAGCGCCAGCACGCCGGTGATGGCGACGGACTGGAAGATGAAGACGGCGCTCTGCGGCGAGACGAAGCCATCGGCGGCGATGGCGAAATAGGCGATCAACCCGAACAGCAGAACGATGAAGCCATAGCGGATGGCATGGCCGCGCGCGGCTGCCATCCTTACCCAACCCGAACTCATGCCCTCTCCATTCCACGTCCCATTATCTGCCCGCCTCACGCTGCGCTGTGCAGCGGCCCGCCCGCCACTTCGGCCAGCAGGCGATCGACGTCGATGTCGGCGTTGCGATGCTCACCGACGATTGTCTGCTCCGACATCACCAGGATGCGGTCGGCGGTCTCCAGCGCCTCGTCGAGCTCGGTGACGAACAGCAGCGTCGCACGGCCGTTGGCGCTCGCCCGCAGCTTGGCCGCGATATCGCGCCTGGCTGAAATGTCGACGCCCTGAAACGGCTCGTCCAGTATGAACAGTCTTGCCGCCTGCGACATCCAGCGGGCGACCATCACCTTCTGCTGGTTGCCGCCGGAAAGCGCTGACATTTCGTCCTTCTCCGAGCGGCAGACGATGCCCAATTCCTTGATCTGCCGGCGGGCGGTGGCGCGCTCGATGCGGCGCTTGAGAACGCCCAGACGCGACATCCGCCTGTGAAACGGCAGGCTGATATTTTTCTGGATGTTGAAGTCGCCGACGATCCCGTTTTCGCTCCGGTCCTTGGCGACGAGAAACACGCCGGCGGCGATCGCCTCGCCTGTCGACCCCGGTGCATAGGCTTTGCCGTTCAGCACCATGGTGCCGGACAGCGGCTTGCGGACGCCAAACAGCGTCTCGGCGAGCGCTGTCTTGCCGACGCCGACGAGGCCGGTGATGGCAACGACTTCGCCGTCGCCGAGCGTCAGCGAGATCGGCCTGGAACCTTCGGCAATGCGCAACCTGTCGATCGTCAGGACAGGCCTGGCCGAATTCCTGGCGACGATCCGCTCGAGGTGGATCTTGCGGCCGAGCATGGCGTTGACCGCGCCTTCATAATCGAGCGGCTTGCTGTCGAAGACGCCTGAGACGACGCCGTCGCGCATCGAGACGATCCGGTCGGCAAGCCGCCTGATGTCGGACATGCGGTGCGAGATGTAGAGGATGGCGACGCCCTGCTCGCGCAGCCTGTCGAGCAGCGCGAAAAGCCGGTCGGCCTCGGCGCTGGACAAGGACGAGGTCGGCTCGTCGAGGATCAGCACCTTCGGCTGATGCGCCATGGCGCGGGCAATCGCCACCATCTGGCGATCGGCCAGCGAGAGATCGCTGATCCGGGCCTTCAGGTCGATCATCAGCCCCATGCGGTCGGCAACCGCCTTTGCCTCGCGGCGCACCCGGCCCGGATTGAACAGGGTCGGCGCGCCGCTGCCGCTCAGCCTGTCGAGCGTCAAATTGGTGGCGACGTCGAGATCGGCGACGACACCGTCATTGATGTTCTGATGAACGGTGACGACGCCGGCGCGGATCGCCGCCGCCGGCGTTTTCGGCGCGAAGTCGTGCGGCGCGAAGTTTTGGCCGGCAAGGCTCATCGTGCCGCCGCCGCGCTCGTAAACGCCGCTGATGATCTTGACCAGGGTGGATTTGCCGGCGCCGTTGGCGCCCATCAGCACGGTCAATTCACCGGCATGCAAATCGAGCGAGACGCCGCCAAGCACCTCGATAGGGCCGAAGGATTTCCTCAGGCCGTCGACGCGGAACACGGCATCATTGCCCATTCGTTCCTCCCTGGCGACGACGCTATGGGCTGTTCCGGCAATTGTCAACACGATTGACAATTGCCAGAGGGCTTCCTAGCTTGGACCAACCGTGATGGCTCCACTAAGATGAGAGCACGTAAACGGGAGGTGAGGATGACTGGGAAATTGCCGTTCGAAGCACTGTCGGTCGAAACACTGGCGGCCCGCCTCGGCGCCAACGCGGCGCTGTGCTCGCATATCGGCAAGGACACGAGCCGCTGGAAGGTTCGCGAGGTCGGCGACGGCAATCTGAACCTGGTGTTCATCGTCGAGGGTGCGCAGGGTGCGGCCGTCGTCAAGCAGGCCCTGCCCTATGTCCGCCTGGTCGGCGACAGCTGGCCGCTGCCGCTAAAACGCTCCTTCTTTGAATATCACGCGCTGACCCGGCAGCAGGCGAGAGCGCCCGGTTCGGTGCCGGCGATCCATCACTTCGACGAAGGCCAGGCGCTGATCATCATGGAGTACCTGTCGCCGCACATCATCCTGCGGCGGGCGCTGATCGAGGGCCGGCAACTGCCCAACATCGCCAGGGACATCGGCCTGTTCATGGCCCGCACCCTGTTTCGCGGCTCCGACCTGCATATGGCGACCAGGGATCGCAAGGCCGATCTGGCGCTGTTCGCCGACAATGTCGAGCTTTGCGACATCACCGAGAACCTGGTGTTCTCGGACCCGTATTTCGATGCCAAGATGAACCGGCATACGAGCCCGCAGCTCGACAGCATCGTTGCAGAATTGCGCGCCGACCGTGACCTCAAGGTCGAGGCGCAGCGGCTGAAGCACATTTTTGCGGCCAATGCAGAGACGCTGCTGCACGGCGACCTGCATTCCGGCTCGATCATGGTCACCGAGACAGAAACGCGGATGATCGATCCCGAATTCGCCTTCTACGGCCCGATCGCCTTCGACGTCGGCATGCTGCTCGCCAATTTCTGGATGGCGTTCTTCTCGCAGCGTGGCCACGAGCAGAACGGGAAGCGCGACACCATGCGCGCCTATCTGCTCGACGTCACGGTCGACACATGGTCGGTGTTCCGCAGCGAGTTCTCGCATCTGTGGCGAACCGAGCGCACCGGCATGCTCTACCAGAAGAGCCTGTTCGAGGATCAGGGCGACAGGCTTGGCGCCGAACAGGCGCTCGACCACATGCTGCACCAGGTGTGGACCGACATGCTGGGCTTTGCCGGCGTCGAGGTGCACAGGCGCATTCTGGGCCTCGCGCACAATGCCGATTTCGAGACCATTGCCGACGCCGATCTGCGCGCCACATGTGAGGCAAAGGCGCTGAAATTCGGCCGTCACATCGCCGTCAACCGGCGCCAGATCCACAGCATCGACGAGGTCAACAAATTGGCCGCACTGATCGAACGGGAGAACAGGATTTGAATGTCGGCGACCGCCACTACCGCACCATCTGGCTGAGCGACGACGGCCGTTCGGTGGAGATCATCGATCAGCGCTGGCTGCCGCATGATTTCCGCGTCGAAAAAGTCGACACCGTTGCCGGCATCGCCACGGCGATCCGCGACATGTGGGTGCGCGGCGCGCCGCTGATCGGCGTCACCGCCGCCTATGGCGTCGCCATGCAGATGGCCGACGACCCTTCGGATGCGGCACTCGACGGCGTCTGGGAGGTCTTGCACGAAACCCGCCCGACCGCGATCAATCTGCGCTGGGCGCTCGATGAGATGCGCAATTTGCTGCGGCCGCTTCCATCAGGACAGCGCGCCGAGGCGGCTTACCGGCGCGCCGGCGAAATCGCCGACGAGGATGTCGGCCTCAACCGCGCCATCGGCGTCAACGGGCTTGAAATCATCAGGGAAATCGCAGCACGCAAGCAACCGGGCGAGCCGGTCAACATCCTGACCCATTGCAATGCCGGCTGGCTGGCCACCGTCGACTACGGCACCGCCACGGCGCCGATCTATCTGGCAACGGAAGCCGGCATTCCCGTTCATGTCTATGTCGACGAAACCCGCCCGCGCAACCAGGGCGCCCAGTTGACCGCATGGGAGATGGCCGGCCACGGTGTGCCGCATACACTGATCGTCGACAATGCCGGCGGCCATCTGATGCAGCGCGGCCAGATCGACATGGTCATCGTCGGCACCGACCGCACCACCGCCGACGGCGATGTCTGCAACAAGATCGGCACCTATCTGAAGGCGCTGGCCGCCGCCGACAACGACGTGCCGTTCTATGTCGCGCTGCCGTCGCCAACCATCGACTGGACGGTGGGTGACGGGCTGGCCGAAATCCCGATCGAACAGCGTTCCAGCGACGAGGTCTCACTGGTCTGGGGTAAGACCGCGAGTGGCGAGATTGCGCAGGTCCGCATCTCGCCGGAGACGACGCCCGCGGCAAACCCGGCCTTCGACGTGACGCCGGCGCGGCTGGTCACCGGATTGATCACCGAGCGCGGCGTCGCCAGGGCGTCGCGCGACGGCTTGAAGGCGATGTTTCCCGGACGCTGATGGATCCTGCTCCCACGGATACTGCTGAGACGGTTGGCAGCGGACCCTAACTATCAAGACTGACGGCTCGCCGGAACCCTGAAAAGACCCGGCCTCGCCGGCAATGCCAAATGCGATGTCGATCCACCACATGATCCGACAAGGCCGCCACCAGCTGGCGCAGCCGACGGCGCGGGGCTGCGGAATTGGCTCTCGTGAACGCGTTCGTCCCAAACGGGTTGCCAATCCATGGTAGTGTGATTATACCAGTTACTAAGGTGACGATCGGCAGGGTCATCGTTGAAGATCAGGAGTAGGGCCAGATGACTACGATTGCGCTGTTTGGTGCCGGCGGCAAAATGGGTTACCGCCTGTCGACCAATTTTCGTGGCTCTCCCTACAGCATACGCCATGTCGAGGTCAGCGACGCCGGCCGCGAGCGGCTGAAGACCGGGCTGGGCCTCGACGCGGTCAGCGCCGATGAAGCCCTGAACGGCGCCGAGGTGGTAATCCTGGCGGTTCCCGACACCCATATCGGCAAGGTCGCGGCCAGCATCGAGGGCAAGCTTGCGTCCGGCACAATGGTGGTCGTGCTCGACGCCGCAGCGCCTTTCGCCGGTCATTTGCCGAAGCGGCCGGACCTGACCTATTTCGTCACCCATCCCTGCCATCCGCCGATCTTCAACGACGAGACCGACATGGCGGCCAAGAAGGACTATTTCGGCGGCGTCAAGGCCAAGCAGCATATGGTCAGCGCGCTGATGCAGGGACCGGAGGAGGATTTCGCCAAGGGCGAAGCGATCGCCAAGATCATCTGGGCCCCGGTGATGCGGTCGCATCGCGTCACCGTCGACCAGATGGCGCTGCTCGAGCCGGGCCTTTCGGAGACCGTCTGCGCTTCGCTGCTGGTCGTCATGAAGGAAGCGGTCGACGAGGTCGTCGCGCGCGGAGTCGACCAGCAGGCCGCGCTCGACTTCCTGCTTGGCCACATGAATGTGCTCGGCGCCGTCATCTTCGGCGAGACCAAGGGGGTGTTCTCCGACGCCTGCAACAAGGCCATCGAGTTCGGCAAGCCGGTGCTGATGCGCGAGGACTGGAAGCGGGTCTTCGAGCCGGAAGAGATCGCAGCGAGCATCCAGCGCATCACCTGAAGGCGGAAGCCTCCTTTCCTTCTCCTCTCGTAGGAGAAGGTACAGGCGCGTCCTATGTCACCGCAGTGACTCTACCCGCCGCATCGAGGCGACAGCCGACTCGCGCCTGCCGAACCTCGACGCCGCCTTGTCTTGCATAGTGTATGCGCACCTCGATCGGCGCCGTGAGCGCGCCCCGAAATTGCTGCAACGGGCCCGCGCTTACCGCGTGAACAAGCACGGCGCCAAGCGGCGTCGCGGCCGACGCGATCGCCGTGCGGCAGGCGCGCACCACAGCTGGTGGGATACCGGGTTTGGCTTTCAGTGGCGCCATAAACGGATAGCCATAGGTGATCCGCGCCGACGCGTTGCGACCAGTTGCGGAAGGCCTGAGCTTGCGGGGCAGGATGGCGAATTGACTCGCGGCCTTGGCCTTGGTGGTGGCTGGCGTGATGCCGGCATTGCTGCTCGCGGCTTGCCCGGCGCCCAGCGCCGGGTTGCCTGGCTTACCTCCTGGAGCGGTGCCCGATGCGGACGAACGGTCGCCCACCCCGACACCTGTCGACAGGCCGCCGCTTGCGCCGCCGAGGTTGCCGCTGACGCCAAGTCCGGCACCGAGCGATCCCTTGCCCGCGCCGAGCGATCCGCCAAGGCTTGCTCCCCCTACTCCATCGACGCTCGAGCCGCCCGCCACCGAGGCGCCTTTCGGGCCGGCGCTAAGGCCAGCACCGACCCCGACACCGCCAAGTTTGCCGCCAAGCCCCGCCTCAAGAGCCGAGGCAGGGCAAATTGCGATCGCGACGGTCAATGCGGCTGCGACGTATTTGTTCATCACCATATTCCTCCTGCGGCATGGATTCGGCCCACCGAAATGCCCTTCACGATCACCCCTCGCTAGGGAGCGCCGAGCTTCGGCGGTCGCGTCGGGAGCAACGCGTCGGGAAGCGCGATGGTCGCCACCAGAACAGGTCGCGATGGTTTTTTGGCCTTCACTTTGTGGTTTTCCCGCAACCCCGATTTACGGGCTGGTCGCGAGCGCACGGACACATCTGCACGCGAAGCTGCGACGGCACGCGCTTTCGGAACGCGGTTGATACGCTCGCTGCGACGCTCATCCCGGGCCTTTTCAACGTCACTCGCCTTTCGAGCGGCGCTGAGCTCGCGGGCCAGGCCGACGGCCTTGTTGCGCTCTTGCTCCAACGCCACGCTCAGCTCCATCGAGACGCGGCTCGCTTCCTGCCTTGCCGCGTCGCGTTCCCGGCGGGCGCTGTCGCGATCACGAGCAGCTGAATCTGCCCGTTCGCGCTCCAGTTCGAGTGCGTCGCCAGCTCGCTTCAAAGCCGCCTCGGCCACCTGTCGTTCCCTGATGGCGTCGGTCCGCGCAGCCGCAGCCAGATCCGCGCTTGTCTTAAGCGCGTCGATGGTCTGGCGCGCCGCGGCGAGTTCGCGTCCGAAGCGCTCAGCCTTGTGCCGCTCCTCATCCAGCGCTCGCTGCGCCTCTGCCGCAGAGGCCGCCAGGGAGTGACGCGCTTCAAGCATGGCGGCCTTCTCGTGATCGGCGAGAGTGGCTTTGGCCTTCAAGCCTTTCACTTGGCTTTGCGCCACTTCCAGATCGAGCGCGAGCTCTCCGGCTTTTCGCCGCTGCTGTTTTAGCGCCCGTGCTTGTTCAGCCATCATGTCGGCTACCGCACGCGCCTGCGCACTGGCATCGCGGGCGCCGCGCTGCATCACGGCCAGTTCGGCTCGCGCCGCCGCCAAATCGCGGCCGTCATGGTCAGCGCGAGCCGGGTCACCGCGAGCCGGCTGCACGCTCTTCCTGAGCGCGTCGACTTCCCTTAGCGCCGCAAAGAGCTTTTGTTCCAGCGTACCGCGGCCAGTCCGCATCGCATCGAGTTCCCGCACCAAGGCGTCAGCCCGTTGACGCGCCGTCGCAAGGTCCTGATTGTGTCGCGCGGCATCGTTGCGAGCAGTCCGGCGAGCCGCAAGTGCTTCCGCGCGCGCTGCCGCAATTTCCATGCGAGCTGCGGCTAGCTCATTCAGCAATGCCCCTTGCAGAGTTTGCTGCTGCTCCGCAGCAGGCTGCCGAGATGTGTGGGGGCCGCGCACGCCCGGCTGCGCCTCGGCCTGGCCGTTCTCGACACTGGCGCGTTCCGAAGCCACGGCCGAAGAGCCGTCGCTGGCTGCGTTCGCCGGCGGTTCGGGCGCTTCTTGTTTGACCTCCACCGAAGCTGTGAGGTCCGAGGGCGAACTTTGTATCAGTTTGACGGTTATGTCAGCCCGTTCCTGACGGCCGCTCCTGGCTTGCAAGCGATCGGAAATCAGCTTTGCCAATTCCTCCTCACGCAGACCTGCCGCGGCAATGCTCCCGATCAATGGAAGGTCAAGCGTGCCAGTCGAGTCGATGGTGAAACTATGGTTGAGCTGCAGCGCCTCCAGAACGCCATCACGCAAGGCAGTCCATTGCCAAACGTGCAGTTCGATCGTGTCTCGCGGAGCAAGTCTGTCGTCAGCCTGCGGCCGACCGTGTGCCGCAGATCCCAGCAGCAGGATGATACACAACGAAATGAGGCACAGCACGGCGCTGCAGCTCCTGCCGCACATGCCACGCAATGAAGCCGAATGCCGTCGGTCAGCAAAGCTTGGCGCGGGGCTGCAGGATGGCGGCCTGAAACTCTGCACAAAAGTCATAGCTGAACCTCACCGGCAACGCGACCCTTGCCGCGAACGGATTTTTTAGAAAAACCGCGCGCAGGCTGGGGCCGCGGAGAAATTCCACAACCAGTAGGCGATACTAGCAAAGCCTGCGCGTAGCGCTGAGCACCGAATAAGGCTTAGGAATGTCTCCTCCTTACTTACTTATTGCGCGCTCGCCCGCGTATCGTACCGCTTAAGGTGGTGGTTCTCTGACCTGGCCAGCTGCAGGCGCATCGTAGGGAACGAAGTATCGCTCTTGGTGGGATGACTCTCCGGTGGCGCTTGCTGCTCATCAGATACATATCATCTGAATTTGTGGTTGACTCATTATACCAGTTGGCTTAGCTGTTGGATTGGCTTTGGCCAGCCGGGGCCGGGCTGAAAATTGGGCAGGCGGCAGGTGGAGGGGCAAGCTGAAGACGGGACCGAGCCGGATGATCCGCCCCGGGTGAGCCGGCAAATGACCCGATCCGCGACACCGGACGCGATCCGCCTGACAAACTGGAATGCATTTCAGCCGGGGCCGCGGAAGCACAGGCTTTTTCAAATGGGAGGAAATTCATGAAACTCACTCGCAGAATGACATTTGCGGCTTTTGCCGGCATGCTGGCGCTGGGCACCGCGGCACCCGCCTATGCGGCGGATCTCATTGCCATCATCACGCCCTCGCACGACAACCCATTCTTCAAGGCCGAAGCCGTCGGCGCGGAAGCCAAGGCCAAGGAACTCGGCTATGAAACGCTGGTTCTGGTCCATGACGACGACGCCAACAAGCAGTCCGAGCTGATCGACACGGCGATCGGCCGCGGCGCCAAGGCGATCATCCTCGACAATGCCGGCGCCGACGCCTCGGTCGCCGCCGTGCAGAAGGCCAAGGACGCGGGCGTTCCGTCGTTCCTGATCGATCGCGAGATCAACGCCACCGGCGTCGCCGTCGCGCAGATCGTCTCCAACAACTACCAGGGCGCCCAGCTTGGCGCGCAGGAGTTCGTCAAGCTGATGGGCGAGAAAGGCAATTACGTCGAGCTGGTCGGCAAGGAATCCGACACCAATGCCGGCATCCGCTCCAAGGGCTATCACGACGTCATCGACGACTATCCGGACCTGAAGATGGTGGCGCAGCAATCGGCCAACTGGAGCCAGACCGAGGCCTATGCCAAGATGGAATCGATCCTCCAGGCCAACCCGGACATCAAGGGCGTGATCTCCGGCAACGATACGATGGCGATGGGCGCCCATGCCGCCCTTGCCGCCGCCGGCCGCAAGGACGTCATCGTCGTCGGCTTCGACGGATCGAATGACGTGCGCGACTCGATCGCCTCTGGCGGCATCAAGGCCACGGTCCTGCAACCGGCCTATGCGCAGGCGCAGATGGCGGTCGAGCAGGCCAACGACTTCATCAAGAACAAGAAGTCTCCGGCCGAGGAAAAGCAGCTGATGGACTGCGTCCTGATCAATGGCGACAATGCCGCCAAGCTGGAAACCTTCGCGCTGACCAACTGAGCCGGTGTGACATCAATCGCAAGGGACGAGCTTCCGGCTCGTCCCTTGCTTCCATTTCCCGGGTGCCCTGACCGCCATGCCGAACAAGCCGACATGTTGAAAAAGCTGACTTGGCCGACCGTTGCCTGGTCGACCCTCGCTTGGGGGACCGTTGCCGTGATATTTGGCATCAGCCTGACTGCCTGCAAGATCCTGCCGACACCGTCCGCGGAAAATGGCGGCAATGCACCGGCCTTCAATGCGGACAAGATGGTCGGCGATATCTGGGCTGCCAAAATGCTGCCGTATCTCCAGCAGAAGGCCGGATCGTTTCCCGAGGTTCACGCCCTGGCGAAAGCCGATCCTGCGGCTGCCGGCGCCAAGTATGGCAATCCGAAGAAGCAGGCGAATTCGCCGTGGACCTTCGCGGTTCGCCTCGAAGGCAAGATTATTGCGGCGAACACACAATCACGCGCGGCAACCATGGATGTCGATGCCGACGGTGACGGCAAGGCGGATGCACGGGTGCAGATCGGACCCGCGATGCGTGGCACCGCGCTGCGCGACAGCCTCGACTTCATCCAGTTCAACGATTTCACCAATCAGATCGACTTCGCCCAGTTCGGCAAGGCGTTCAACATCCATGCCGACAAGACGGTGCTCTCCAAGCTGCCGCGCGAAGCGCTGGAGGGCCGCGGCGCCAGGGTCGTCGGCGCTTATGTCATGAGCAGCGGCCAGGACCTGCCGCTGGTGACCCCGGCGGAGGCAGAGGTGGGGCCGAAGCCATGACTGCCGCCGGCGATCGTGATGTCATCCTGAAGCTGGAAGACGTCTCCAAGGTCTATTCGGGGACAGTCGCGGTCAAGCGCGCGAATTTCGAAGTGCGCAAGGGCGCGGTCAACGTGCTGGTCGGCGAAAACGGCGCCGGCAAATCGACGCTGATGAAGATCATCGCCGGCGTCGAACAGCCGACGCTCGGCCGCATTCTCCTGGAGGGCGAAGAGGTTTCCTTCTCCTCATCCGGCGACGCGGTGAACCGCGGCATCGGCATGGTGTTCCAGGAGTTGAACCTGTTCGGCAACCTGACGGTGGCCGAGAATATTTTCGCCACCCGCGAGATCACCAACCGGTTCCGCAAGATCGACAGCCGGGAACAGGAGCGCCGCGCGGCGGAATTTCTCGAGCGCCTGCAGGCCGGCATCCGGCCGGACATGCTGGTCGAGGATTTGCGCATCGGCCAGCAGCAACTGGTCGAGATCGCCAAGGCGGTTTCGCTCGATGCGCGCATCCTGATCATGGACGAACCGACCTCGGCGCTGAGTGCGGCGGAAGTCGAGATCCTGTTCAAGGTGATCGCCGACCTCAAGGCGCGCGGCGTGGCGATCGTCTACATCTCGCACCGGCTCGAGGAGCTGATCCGCATCGGCGACTACATCACCGTGCTGCGCGACGGCCGCATCACCGGCCAGGAGAGGATGAAAAACGTCGACACGCAATGGATCGTGCGGCAGATGATCGGCTCCGACGCCAAGGACTTCGCCAAGCCCGACGGCCATGTTCCGGGCGAAGAGATCTTCCGCGCCGAGGATATCTGCCTGCCGCGCGTGACCGGCGGGCTTGCGGTCGATCATGTCTCGCTGTCGCTGCGTGCCGGCGAGATCCTCGGCATATACGGCCTGATGGGCGCCGGACGCAGCGAGCTGTTCGACTGCATCATGGGGCGCCACGGCCATGCCACCGGGGCGATCTTCATTGCCGGCAAGAAGGTCAGGGAACGCGACACCACGCGGCGCATCCGGCGCGGGCTGGCGCTGATCCCCGAGGACCGCCAGCGCGAAGGGCTGGTGTCGATCCTCTCGGTCGCCAGCAATCTGACGCTGGCCAGCCTGTCGCGGTTTGTCCGCGTGTTCCATATCGGCGGCGCCAAGGAGAACCAGGCGGTGACGCAGATGGTGCGGGAACTGGCGATCAAGGTCGCCGATCCGGCACAGGAGGTCTCGTCGCTGTCGGGCGGCAACCAGCAGAAGGTGGTGATCGGCAAGGCGCTGCTCACCGGACCGAAGGTGCTGCTGATGGATGAGCCAAGCCGCGGCATAGACGTCGGCGCCAAGGCCGACGTCTTTCGCACCATGCGCAAACTGTCCCGCGACGGGCTGGGCATCCTGTTCGCCACCTCCGATCTCGACGAGGTGATGGCGCTGTCCGACCGCATCGCGGTGATGAGCAATGGAAAACTGACCGGCATGTTCGATCGCGCCGAGGCGACGGAGGCTTCACTTGTCGCCGCATCGGCGCTTGGCCACGGGCCGGTCCCGCACATGGAGAGCCACGCCCATGACTGACATCCCGGCCAAGGCTTCGGTTGCCTCCGCCTCGAGCGGCTCCGTGCTGCTGACGCTGATGAAGGCGAGGACGTTCATTGCGCTGATCGCCGTCCTGATCTTCTTCTCGATCGCGGCGCCGAATTTCCTTTCGGCCGCCAACCTGATCCTGATGTCGAAGCACGTCGCGCTGAACGCCTTCCTCGCCATGGGCATGACCTTCGTCATCATCACCGGCGGCATCGACCTCTCGGTCGGCTCGATTGTCGGCCTGTGCGGCATGGTCGCCGGCTATCTCGTGCTCAACGGCATCGACCTGCAGGTCGGCTACACGATCTATTTCAACGTCTTCGAGATCGCACTGATCACGCTGGCGGTCGGTATATTGATCGGCGCCGTCAACGGATTGCTGATCACCAGGCTGAATGTCGCGCCGTTCATCGCCACGCTCGGCGTGCTCTATGTCGCACGCGGCCTGGCGCTGCTGTCGTCGGATGGTCGCACCTTTCCGAACCTCGTCGGCAAGCCCGATCTGGGCACGACCGGGTTCGGCTTCCTCGGCGCCGGCCGGCTGCTCGGCCTGCCGGTCTCGATATGGATTCTTGTCCTCGTAGCAGTTGGGGCGGCCTATCTCGCCAAATACACCCCGCTCGGCCGCCACATCTTCGCCGTCGGCGGCAACGAACGGGCGGCGCGGATTTCGGGCGTCAGGGTCAATATGGTGAAGATGTTCGTCTACATGTTCTCCGGCTTCTGCGCGGCGGTCGTCGGGCTGATCATCTCGTCCGAACTGATGGCCTCGCATCCGGCGACCGGCGAAAGCTTCGAGCTCAACGCCATCGCCGCGGCTGTGCTCGGCGGCACCTCGATGTCGGGTGGCCGCGGCACGATCGGCGGCACAATCGTCGGCGCCTTCGTCATCGGCATCCTTTCCGACGGGCTGGTGATGATGGGGGTGAGCTCGTTCTGGCAGATGGTGATCAAGGGCCTGGTCATCATCGTCGCCGTCGTCGTCGACCAGGCGCAGCGCCGGCTGCAGAGCCGGGTGACGCTGATGCAGATGGCAAAGGCGGGCTGACCCGTGGCGGAACTGCGAGGAGCGCTGATCGGCTGCGGCTTCTTTGCCGTCAACCAGATGCATGCCTGGCGCGACATCGACAGCGCCTCGATCGTCGCCATCTGCGACCGCGACCCGGAACGGCTCAAGGTGCTCGGCGACCAGTTCGGCATTGAGCGACGCTACACAGACGCGGCGGCACTGTTTGCCGGCGAAAGCCTGGATTTCGTCGATATCGCCACCACCGCGCCGAGCCATCGTTCGCTTGTCGAGATGGCGGCACAAAACCGCGTTCCGGCGATCTGCCAAAAACCGTTTGCGCCGACGCTTGCCGACGCCAAGGCCATGGTGAAGGCATGCAGCGATGCCGGCGTGGCGTTGATGGTGCATGAGAATTTTCGCTGGCAGTCGCCGATCCAGGCGGTGCGCGCGGTGCTCGACAGCGGCGACATCGGCACGCCCTTCTTCGGCCGGATCTCGTTCCGCTCGGCCTATGACGTGTTTTCCGGGCAGCCCTATCTGGCGACGGGAAAGCGCTTCATCATCGAAGACCTCGGCATCCACAGTCTCGACATAGCCCGCTTCCTGCTGGGCGACGTTTCGACGATCACGACGCGAACCGCTCGCATCAACCCCAACATTGCCGGCGAGGACGTCGCTACCATGCTGATGGACCACAAGAGCGGTGCAACGTCCGTGGTCGACTGCAGCTATGCGACCAAGCTCGCGACCGAGCCGTTTCCGCAGACGCTGGTCGAGATCGACGGCAGCGACGGCACGATCCGGCTCGAGCAGGATTACCGGCTCACCGTCACCGGCAGGAACGGAACGGCGGTGAGCGACGTCTCGCCGCCGCTGCTGCCCTGGGCATCGCGGCCGTGGCACAACATCCAGGAAAGCGTCGTCGCCATCCAAAAGCACTGGGTCGCCTGCCTGGCGAATGGGACCGAGCCGGCAACCTCGGGCGCCGACAATCTTAGGACCTTGGCGCTGGTCGAGGCCGCCTATGCCGGTGCTGCAAGCGGTGAACCGGTGCAGCTCGACGCTTTGCTGAGATGACCGCGGATGCCTTCCTCCTCTATGGCACACACGCGGTCGAGACCGAGCCAGTCAGCTTGCGCGCCGGCGCGCTCAGCGCCGACTTCGTCAACGGCAATCTGCGCACCATCCGCCATGGCGGCATCGAGGTGCTGCGCGCCATCGCCTACATCGTCAGGGATCGCGACTGGGGCACCTACGAGCCGGCGCTGACGGATTTGGTCATCGACCAGGGCGCCGACACTTTCACTGTCAGCTATTCGGCAAGCTGTGTCGGGCCGGGAGGAAGCCGGCTCGACTTTCGCGCGACGATCAAAGGTTCCGCCGACGGCCAGCTGGTTTTCGACGTGAGCGCGCTTCCCGAAAACGCTTTCGAGACCAATCGCTGCGGCTTCTGCATCCTGCACCCGATCGCCGGCCTGGCTGGCAGCCCGGTCACTGTCGAGCACACCGACGGCAGCGTCGTCGCAACGAAACTTCCTGAGCTGATCGACCCTTGGCAGCCTTTCAAGGATCTGCGGGCGATCACGCATGAGGTCCGGCCCGGCGTCACCGCGGAATGCCGGATGGAAGGCGATGCGTTCGAGATGGAGGACCAGCGCAATTGGTCGGACGCGTCCTACAAGACCTATGTCCGGCCGCTGGCGCTGCCTTGGCCCTACATGCTGCCCGCTGGCCAGACTGTGCGCCAGACGATCAGGCTGCGTGTGACCGGCGTCGGCAGGGTGCCGGCTGCCGCAGCAACCGCCGAGCCGGTCCGAGTCGAACTCGGCGAAACCGGACCGCTGCTGCCGGATATCGGCGTGATCATCTATCCGGACGAGGTCGAGACGGCGCTGGCAAACCTGCCGACACTGTCCGCGCTCGGCCCGCAGCAGCTGATGTTCCATTACGATCCAACGCGGGGCCATGGCCTCGACGCCTTGCGGTCCTTTGCCCGGCTCGCCGCAGCCTTCCCGGTCGAGACCACGCTCGAATGCGTCGTTTCCTGCGTTGGCGATCTCGATGCCGAGCTCCCAGGCGTCGCCGGCATGGTGCGTCAGGCCGGGCTGAAACTCTCGGCTATTGCCGTCTCGCCTTCGGTCGACCGGCAGTCGACGCCGCCGGGCAGCGCATGGCCTGAATGTCCGCCGCTTGAAGATGTCTATGCCGCGGCGCGCCGCGCCTTTCCCGACATCCGCCTCGGCGGCGGCATGTTCAGCTATTTCACCGAACTCAACCGCAAGCGCGTTCCCGCCGATCTGCTCGATTTCGTCAGCCACTGCACCTGCCCGATCGTGCACGCCGCCGACGATCTCAGCGTCATGCAGTCGCTGGAGGCGCTGCCGTTCATCACCCGATCGGCGCGAGCGATCTTCGGGGCAAAACCCTACCGGATCGGCCCGTCGACCATCGCCATGCGGCAGAACCCCTATGGCGGCGCGACCAAGGCCAACCCGCACAATCAGCGCATCGCCATGGCCGACCGGGATCCCCGCCATGCCGGGCTGTTCGCGGCAGCATGGACGATCGGCTATGGCGCGCGGGTCGCGCCGGCCGGGCTGGAGATGCTCACGCTGTCCAGCTTCAGCGGACCGTTCGGCGTGCTGGCGGCATCCGGGGAACCTGTCGGCGAAGGTGAACCCCGGCCGATCTTCCAGGCCGTGCAGGGGCTTTGCGAACTGGCCGGCTTCAGACAAGTGGCGGCGAGGACGAGCGATGAGACGCGGGTGCTCACGCTGGCCGGCCGTTCTGCCGCGGGCCAGACCGTCATGTGGCTGGCGAACCTGACGGCGAGCGAAGTGACGGTTGATATTACCGGGTTCGAGCGACGCCGCCTGGTGATGACGCCTTACGCGATCACCCGGATCGGGTGAATCAGCTGCCGGAATTCATCATCCGGAATTCATCACATAGAGCGCGCGCGAGCGCTCGAGGTGCTTGATCATCGCCTTCTCGGCGCCGTCCGCGTCCTTCTGCTCGATGCGCCTGATGATTTCTTCGTGCTCGAGCAGCGTGAAATTTTCCTTGCCGGTCCAGATCAGCATTTCGGTGTGATATTCCTTCAACCAGCCAAGCATTGCTTCGCTGACCGCGACATAGATCGGGTTGCCGGATATCGCCGCGATCTGGGTATGAAACTTCATGTCGGCGGATATGAAGGCTTCGGAATCGCCGCGAAAGCTGCGCTGTTCGGCAATTGTTGCCCGCAACCGCTGCACGTCCTCGGCGGTGGCCTTTTCGGCGGCTTCCCGGACCATGCCGCGCTCGAAGAAGATGCGCGCATTCTTGAGGTGCTCCAGCGTGTCCTTCGATGACGCCAGGATGATCTTGGCGGCGCCGTCGACCTGCTTGATGATCGACTTGGCGGTCAGTTGCAGCACTTTCGCCCGCTCGCCATGCGAGATCGCGACAAGGCCCATATTGCTCAACGCCTGCATCGCCTCGCGGATCGCCGGTCTGCCGACCGCAAAGCGCTCCATCAGCTCGCGCTCCGAAGGCATGTCATCGCCCGGCTGCAATTCGCCGCTGGTGATCAAGCGCTTCAGTCGCAAAAACACTTCGTCGGACAGTTTGCGCCGGACGATCGGCTCCGAACGGTTCATCGTCGCGAATCACTCCCTTGGCCGGTTCTGTTTAGCATTGCCAACACGATTCCCGGAATGCTCGGCCGAGCAGGATATCGCTTGCAATACTTATGTACTCATTATACCAGATTCCGAGGATCAGGGAACTTTTTTCGGACTATGATCACCCTCACCTATCGGATCGAAACCACTGGCAGCATCGAGGCGCTGGCGGCAAAGATCGCCAGCGACCAATCGACCGGAACCTTCGTCGCGCTGGCCGGCGAGACCGAAGAGCTCAAGGCGCGGGTGGCGGCGCGGGTTCTGGCGATCAGGCATCTGCCGGACGCCGATCGCCCGTCCCTTCCCGAAGCCGGCGACGGGCCCTTCAAGCGCGCGGATGTCGACATCGCATTTCCGATCGATGCCATCGGTACCGATCTTTCGGCATTGATGACCATCGCCATTGGCGGCGCCTTTTCGATCAAGGGCCTGTCCGGCATCCGCGTCGTCGATATGAAGCTGCCTGAGGAATACCGGGGCGCGCATCCGGGGCCGCAATTCGGCGTCGCCGGCAGCCGCCGGCTGACCGGCGTCAGGGATCGCCCGATCATTGGAACGATCGTCAAGCCGGCGCTGGGCCTGCGGCCGCAAGAGACAGCGGAAATGGTCGGTGAACTGATCGCTGCCGGCGTCGATTTCATCAAGGACGACGAGAAGCTGATGAGCCCGGCCTATTCGCCGCTGTCGGAACGGGTGAAGGCGATCATGCCGCTCGTTCTCGACCATGAGCAGAAGACCGGCAAGAAGGTGATGTATGCCTTTGGCATCTCGCACGCCGACCCGGACGAGATGATGCGCAACCACGATCTGGTGGTAGAGGCCGGCGGCAATTGCGCCGTGGTCAACATCAATTCCGTCGGCTTCGGCGGCATGGCTTACCTGAGAAAGCGCTCCAGCCTGGTGCTCCATGCCCACCGCAACGGCTGGGATATCCTCACCCGCCACCCCGGTCTGGGCATGGACTTCAAGGTCTGGCAGCAGTTCTGGCGGCTGCTCGGCGTCGACCAGTTCCAGATCAACGGCATCGCCTCGAAATACTGGGAGCCGGACTGGTCCTTCATCAGTTCCTTCGAGGCGGTGACCACGCCGATCTTTTCGCCGGAGGATTGCGCGCTGCCGGTCGCCGGCTCCGGCCAATGGGGTGGACAAGCCCCCGAAACCTACCGGCGAACCGGCCGAACGGTCGATCTTCTCTATCTCTGCGGCGGCGGCATCGTCAGCCATCCTGACGGACCGGGCGCCGGCGTACGCGCCGTGCAGCAAGCCTGGCAGGCGGCCGTCGATGGCATACCGTTGGCGGACTTCGCCCTGAGCCACCCGGAACTGGCGCGGTCGATCGAGAAATTCGGCGACGGCAAAGCGGCCTGACGCCATGCAAAGCCTGCTTCTGAGCTATTATGGCGATGATCTCACCGGCTCGACCGACGTCATGGAGGCGCTCGAGCTCGGCGGCGTGCCGACCGTGCTGTTCATGCGTCAGCCGGACGAGGCCATGCTTTCGCAGTTCGGGCATTGCCGTGCCATCGGCCTGGCCGGCACCAGCCGAAGCGAGACGCCGCAGTGGATGGACATGCACCTCAACCGCGCCTTTGCCTGGCTGAACACCCTGAACGCCGAGATCTGCCACTACAAGGTCTGCTCGACCTTCGATTCCAGCCCGGCGATCGGCAGCATCGGCCGGGCTATCGAGATCGGCCGCTCGGTTTTTAGCCAGGACAGCGTGCCGCTGGTGGTCGGCGCGCCGCAGCTCAAGCGCTACACCGCCTTCGGCCATCTGTTTGCTGCTTACCGCGACAAATATTTCCGTATCGACCGCCACCCGGTGATGAGCCGACACCCGACCACGCCAATGGATGAATCCGACCTGCTGATCCATCTGTCGCGCCAGACGGACCTCACCTCGGGGCTGGTCGACTTGGCGACGCTGCAGTCAGCGTCCCGATCGGAAGCGCTCGATCGCTTGCTCGGCGATGGCACCAGCATCGTGCTGTTGGATGTCGACAGCCTGGAAAGTCAGGCGTTTGCCGGCAAGGAGATATGGCGCGTTCGCCGGCCGGGCGGCACGTTCGTCGTCGGCTCTTCGGGCATCGAATATGCGCTGCTGGCCGAATGGGCCGCCAACCGGACCGTCCGTGCCGAGCCCAGCTTTTCGCCGCCGGGTACGGCCGACCGGATCGCAGTGGTCTCGGGCAGCTGCTCGCCGACGACGGAACGACAGATCCGGCATGCTTTGACGGACGGTTTCGACGGGGTCGAGGTGGACCCTGTCGAACTGGTTTCCGAGGCCTCCAGCGATGCGATTGCGCGCGCGGCAGCAAGCGGGCGTGCCAGCCTCGAAGCCGGTCGCAGCGTCGTCCTCTACACCGCCCTCGGCCCCACAGCCGATCGGGGCGCCGAGATCGATCGGCAGGAAGGCGCCCGCCACAAGCTTGGCCGCGGCCTCGGCGAACTTCTTCGCGAGCTGACGATCGAACAAAAATTGCAGCGCGTGGTCATTGCCGGCGGCGATACGTCGAGCCATGCGCTCGGCCAGATGGGCGTCGATGCGCTGACGGTCAGGATGCCGCTGCCCGCCTCGCCGGGCTCGCCGCTTTGCGTCGCCCACTCGCGCGTCAAGGCGATCGACGGACTGGAGATTGCGCTCAAGGGCGGGCAAGTCGGTACCGATCGCTATTTCTGCGCCATCCGCGATGGGCTCGGCGGGTGACAGCAGGCGCGCTGGATTTGCCTGATCTCACGACTTCTTGAACACGGCGCGGTTACCAACACACGATAGCTGCCCCACATAAGGCGCCGTACGCGCAGCGGCGGGGCGGCGTAAACGCTCAAGCGGGGCTGGATCACGGCTCCGCGAATGAACCAGCGGGATGCCGCGATGTCATTCAGACCATTGCTTGGTGACGGACGGGTTCGGAGCCAGGAGGAGAAGTCGGAGCCCCTGCAAACCGCGTCATGGGCCAGCTCTTCGATCGTTTTCGACAACCGGCGGTGGGCGTGCCGCGAGGCGGAACTGCGCTGGACAGCCCCTCATCATCTGATCGTGCTGACCGAAGAAGGCGGAACTTCCCATACATCTATCCGGCACGAGGCAAAATCGCTGTACGACGGAATGGACCGTCCCGGAGCCCTCACCTTCGTCCCCGCAGGCGCTGAGCGGCACGGCTTCTATCGCGATGTAGACCTCTCCTACTCAGCCCTGTGGATCGATCCCGATATCAGGCTTCCCGGCTGCGAACGCCTGAGAGAGCTGCCGATCCTGGTGAACAGGAAAGACGTGGTGATCGCCACGCTGCTGAGTTCGCTTCGCGACGAGATGGCACTCGGCCACCAGCCGGACACTGCCTATATCGAGCATCTGGTCGCCCTGGTCAGCCTCCGCGTGGCCACCCTGAACCGGGAGCAACACCCGTCAGTGCGTCACGGCTGTCTCAGCCGTCGCGCGCTTGGGCGCGTTCGGGCTTACATCGATGCCCATATGTATGCCGACGTTTCGCTAAGCGAGTTGGCTGCCGTCGCTGATATGGCCGTCGACAGTTTTGCGCGCCGATTCAAGGCGACAACCGGGCTTGCACCCTATGCCTATGTGATCGAGGAACGCGTGCGGCGAGCCGAGATACTGCTGAGCGAAACGGGTTTGTCGATCGGCAGCATTGCCTTTCGGCTCGGCTTTTCAAGCCAGAGCCACTTCACCACGACATTCCGGCGTCTCAGGGGCATGACGCCTCGGGCCTATCGGGTGAATTCTTCTCCGGAATCCTGATATATCCGCCGGTTTCTTGAAAGAAAGCCGCCGCGCGCCTCCCCACCTCCAAGGTCGATGAGTGACAGACCCCGACGGTACGCCATCGGGTCAAGTCGCCGTCTTCCGTTCTTGTCATTGCGACTGGGAGATCATGCATGGCCGAAACTGACAACAGAAACGGGCCGACGCGCCGAGCGGTGCTGGAGGGCGGCGTGGCGACCGGCGTGCTCCTGGCTACCGGTATACCGGTATACGCGGAGCCGGCCGGCGCCGTTGCGGCGGCCGCATCGCCGGCGCCGACGATGCCAATGTCCCTGCGGATCAACGCGAAGGATTTTGCCGTCGAACTCGATCCGCGGACGACGCTGCTCGACGCGCTGCGCAACCATCTTGGCCTCACCGGCTCGAAGAAAGGCTGCGACCACGGCCAGTGCGGCGCTTGCACGGTGCTGGTCGATGGGCGCCGGATCAATTCCTGCCTGACGCTTGCGGCAATGCATGAAGGCGACGAGATCACCACGGTCGAGGGTCTTGCCGAGGGCGACCGGCTGCATCCGGTGCAGGCCGCATTCGTTGCCCGCGACGGCTTCCAGTGCGGCTACTGCACGCCGGGCCAGATCTGCTCGGCGGTCGGTATGCTGGGCGAGGCCAGGGCCGGCTGGCCGAGCCATGCGAGCGCCGACGTGGCAGCGGTTCCCGTCGCTCTCACCGATGCCGAGATCCGCGAGCGGATGAGCGGCAACATCTGCCGTTGTGCCGCTTATCCGAATATCGTCGCTGCAATCCGCGACGCGGCAGAGGGGGCGTGAGCAATGCAATCCTTCACCTATGAACGTGCGGCAAGTGCCGAGCAGGCAGCCGCCGCGGTCGCGGAGCGGCCGGACGCCAAGTTCATCAGCGGCGGCACCAACCTGCTCGACCTGATGAAGCTCGAGATCGAGCGCCCTGCGCATCTCGTCGACATCAGCCGGCTGCCGCTCGATCGGATCGAGGAGACGGCGGCAGGCGGGCTTCGGGTTGGCGCCCAGGTCCGCAACAGCGATCTTGCCGCCGATCCGCGGGTGAGATCGCGCTATCCGATGCTCACGCAAGCGCTGCTGGCGGGAGCGTCCGGCCAGATACGCAACAAGGCCTCGACCAGCGGCAATCTCCTGCAGCGCACGCGCTGCCCCTATTTCTACGACCGCAACATGCCTTGCAACAAGCGCGAGCAAGGTTCGGGCTGCGCGGCGCTGCAGGGTTTCAATCGCATGCACGCCGTGCTCGGCGCCAGCCAGGCCTGCATCGCGGTCCATCCCTCCGACATGGCGGTCGCCATGGCCGGGCTCGACGCCAGGATCGAGACCATATCGCCCGGCGGCGGGACCCGCACGATTCCGATTGGCGATCTCCATCAATTGCCTGAGGCGACGCCGCATGTGGAAACCGTGCTCGACCACGGCGAGATGATCGCCGCCGTCACCCTGCCGCCGCCACCGCCCGGCCGGCAGGTTTACCGCAAGGTGCGCGACCGTGCCTCCTACGCCTTCGCGCTGGTATCGGTGGCGGCAGTCGTCGAGAAAAGCGGCGATCGTATCCAAAGCGCTCGGATCGCCATGGGCGGCGTGGCCGCCAAGCCCTGGCGCGCGACGGAGGCAGAGCGCACCCTCGCTCGAGCGGCGGCGTCCGACGGCGCCTTTACCGACGCGGCCGAAGCCGCGCTCGCCGAAGCCGTCGGATATGGCGGCAATGATTTCAAGATCCCGCTGGCGAAACGGACGATGCGCCACACGCTCGCTGCTGCCGCCGAGAGTGCATGAGGTGACATGATGACAGAGACGAAGACCTCAAGCCGTCCTCGCGAAACACGCAGCGGCATCATCGGGCGTCCATTCGATCGCATCGATGGTCCGCTCAAGGTGAGAGGCGATGCCACCTACGCCTACGAGAATACGCTGGAGGGTACAGCCTTTGGCTATATTCTCGGCGCTGCCGTCGCCAAGGGGCGCATTGCCGAGATCGACACGGCCGAAGCCGAACGGGCGCCGGCAGTGCTGCTCGTCATGACGCACCGGAATGCGCCGGCCCAGCCGGATTTCGGCCCGGCGGTCACGCCGACGGTGCCGGAGGTCTTCACGCGCGCCCGGCCCGCGCTCAACAGCGAGCGGGTGCGCTATTACGACGAGCCCGTCGCGCTGGTCGTTGCGGAGACGTTCGAGGCGGCACGTGCTGCCGCCGGCCTCATCAAAGTGCGCTACGACGAGGAGCCGGGACTCTACGATCTGTCGGGACATGTGGCCGACGCCTACGCACCAAAGCGGACCAATGCCGGCTTCGAGACCGACAGCGTGATCGGCGACTTCGAGAGCGCCTTTGCCGCAGCTCCGGTCAAGGTCGATGCCACTTACCGGACGCCCTTCGAACATCACAATCCGATGGAGCCCCATGCGACGCTCGCCGCCTGGTCAGGCAACGAGTTGACGATCCATACATCGGCGCAAACCCTGGCGAATTTCCGGGCGGGGGTCGCCAGCACACTCCGCATCCCGCCCGAGCGTGTGCGCATCATCAGCCCGTTCATCGGCGGCGGCTTCGGCTCCAAGCTGATTGCCCATGCCGATACGATCCTGGCCGCGCTTGCGGCAAAGGTCCTGCAGCGTCCCGTCAAGATCGCGCTGACGCGACAACAGATGTTCGCCAATGCCGGTCATCGCGCAGAGATGATCCAACAGGTGCGTCTCAGCGCGGACACCGACGGGCGGCTCACCGGGATCGCGCACGACGTCTGGTCGGCAACGTCCAGCTTCGAGGAGTACTGCGAGCAAACGGCAGTTTTTGCCCGCTCGCTCTATGCGGCGCCGAACCGTGTCACCCGCCATCGCCTGGTCCCGCTGGATATCAACCGCGGCGAATGGATGCGCTCGCCCGGCGAAGCCCCCGGCATGCTGGCCTTCGAATGCGCCATGGATGAACTCGCCGAGCGGCTCGGACTGGACCCGATCGAACTCAGGATCCGCAATGAACCGGCCCAGGATCCCGAGCGCGGCGTGCCGTTCTCCACCCGCAACCTCGTCGCCTGCATGGAGGAAGGCGCCCGCCGTTTCGGTTGGCAGCGAAGAAACCCGACGCCGGGCCGCGCCCGAGAGGGCCGCAAGCTCATCGGCTACGGCATGGCGGCGGCGATCCGTCCGAACTACATCGGCGCGGCGACGGCGCGGGTTGCGATCGACCGCGACGGTCGGGTGACGGCGCGGCTCGACATGACCGATATCGGGACCGGCACCTATACGATCCTGACCCAGATCGCCGCGGACAGCCTCGGCGTGCCGATCTCGTCCGTCAAAGTGGAGCTTGGCGACAGCCGCTTCCCGCGTACCGCCGGCTCCGGCGGGTCCTGGGGCGCGGCAAGTGCAGGGTCGGCGCTGCACAACGCCTGCAACGCCCTTAGGGAACGGATATTGCAGGCGGCGCGGTCGAGCGAAGCCTCGCCGTTGCGCGGCGCTGGCGCCACCGAAGCGAGCTTTGCCGACGGCGAGGTCAGGCTCGGCCAGCGTTCGGTAAGCCTGGCCGACCTCGTCCGGCGGATCGCTCCCGACGGGTTCGAGGCCGAGGGTTCCGTAGCCGCCGGCGCAGCCACCCCGTCATACAAGGCTTACTCGCAGCATTCCTATGGCGCGCATTTCGCCGAGGTCGCTGTCGATTGCGATAGCGGTGAGATCCGCATGCGCCGGATGCTGGCGGTGATGGGCGCTGGCCGTATCCTCAACCCCAAGACCGCGCGCTCGCAAATCATCGGCGGCATGACCTGGGGAATCGGTGCGGCGCTGATGGAGCAGACGGTGCTCGACCGGCGCTACGGCAACTTCGTCAATCACGATCTTGCCGAGTATCACGTCCCGATCAACGGCGACGTCCCGGAGATGGAGGTCGTCTTCCTCGAGGAACATGACGACAAGGCCAATCCATTCGGCGCGAAGGGGATCGGCGAACTCGGCGTCTGCGGTGCGGGGGCAGCTGTTGCCAACGCCATCTACAACGCGACCGGCGTGCGGGTGCGTGACTTTCCCATCACCCTGGACAAGCTGCTGCCTGCCTTGCCGGTGATCGCCATTTGACGCGGCAAGTCTTGTTCGGGCATTTCAAGCTCAAGGACAAAGCGGCTGCCAATCCCTGCGTGCAGGTCCTGGCCGCGCCGGAACATATTGCCGCGTGAAATCTCCCTCCCCGGGTGGAAATTCCGGTAACACGCTGTACTATCTGCGAAATTACCGAAATCGGGAGGCTGCCGGTGCAGACCAAGAAGATCATCAACGACGGCAACCGCACTGTCGACGAGATGCTGGAAGGCATTCTGGCCGCGCATCCCCGCCATCTCAAAAGCGCGGAGGGCAGCCCACGCTCGATTGTCGCCCGCGATGGACCGCGCCTGGGCAAGGTTGGCCTCGTCATCGGCGGCGGCTCCGGCCACGAGCCGACCTTCCTCGGTTTCGTCGGCAAGGGGCTGGCCGACGCGGCGGCGATCGGCAATGTCTTTGCCTCGCCGCCGCCGGACCCGATCCTTGAATGCGCCAAGGCGGCCAGCGGCGGCGCCGGCGTGCTGTTCATGTATGGCAACTATGCCGGCGACGTGATGAACTTCGACATGGCCGCAGAGATGGCGGCGATGGATGACATCGAAGTGCGCACCGTGCTGACCACCGACGACGTGGCATCGGCGCCGCGCGACCAGAGGCAAAAGCGCCGTGGTGTCGCCGGCAATTTCTTCATCTTCAAGGCCGCTGGTGCCGCCTGCGAGCGGATGCTGTCATTCGACGAATGCGAGCGTATCGCCAGGAAGGCCAATGATCACACCTTCACCATGGGCGTGGCGCTGTCGCCCTGTTCGCTGCCGCAGACCCGCCGGCCGAATTTTGAGATCGGACCGGATGAGATGGAGATCGGCATGGGCATCCATGGCGAGCCGGGCATCGCCCGCGGAAAATTGAAAACCGCCGACGAGATCACCGACGAGATGCTGGACAAGATCGTCGACGAGATGGCGCCGTCACGCGGCGACAAGGTCGCCGTGCTCATCAATTCGCTCGGCTCGACGCCGCTGATGGAGCTCTACATCATGAACCGGCGCGTCAAACAGCGGCTCGATGACATCGGCGTGTCAGTTCACGCGACCTGGGTCGGCAATTATTGCACCTCGCTCGAAATGGCCGGCGCCTCGGTGACGCTGATGCATCTCGACGCCGAATTGCAGACGATGCTCGACCATCCTTGCGACTGCGCCATGTTCCGCGCCGGCTGAAAGGGTGCATCCATGACATCCATCGATGCAGCCGATCTGAAAAGAATGTTCGATGCGATCGCGGTGGCGATCGAAGCCGACAAGGACAGGCTCTGTCAGCTCGACGGGGTCATCGGCGACGCCGATCATGGCATCGCCATGGCGCTCGGCTTTGGGGCGGTGCGCGATGCGCTGGCGCCGCTGGAGCTCACGGCAACCGAGCCGACTGTTCTCCTCAACACTGCGGCGAAGTCGTTCCTCAACGCCGTCGGCGCCTCGTCGGGCCCGCTCTACGCGACGGCCTTCATGCGTGGTGCGGCTGCCGTCAAGGGCAAGGCGACCTTGGCGGGCGCCGATGTCGTTGCCCTGTTCCAGGCGATGGCGCAAGGCATCCAGGATCGCGGCAAGGCGGAGATCGGCGAGAAGACGATGGTCGACGCCTGGCTGCCGGCGGCGCAAGCCGCGGCCGCTGCCCATGCCGACGGCAAGACCCTGTCCGAAAGCCTGGCAGCCGCCCTCGAAGCAGCCGAACGGGGCGCCGAGACGACCAAGGATATGATCGCCGCGAAGGGCCGCTCGTCGCGGCTCGGCGAGCGGTCGCTCGGACACATCGACCCCGGCGCGGCGTCGGCGGTCACCGTTATCGGCGCGATGCGAAAAAGCCTGGCTTAAGCGCATCGCATCAATGCGACGCGCTTAAGCTCCTGTTTTATACATGTAATTATCCCAAAACCGCTGCGCACCCTCGGTTCACGCCCGAGGGCATGCTTTTGGGCGACATGCATTAGCCCAGCTTCGCCGCGTCGAGCCTGTCGATCGCCTGGACATTGCCGGCCGATGGCCCGTTTTCGTCGAACTCCGATGCGAGCCAGGCATCGACGATCGACTTGGCCAGTTCCGGGCCGATAACGCGGGCGCCCATGGTGATGATCTGGGCATTGTTGGATTTCGCCGCGCGCTCCGCCGAATAGGTATCATGGGTGAGTGCGGCGCGAATGCCGGGCACCTTGTTGGCCGAGATGGAAACGCCGATGCCGGTGCCGCAAAACAAGATGCCGCGATCGTTTTCGCCGTCGAGGATGGTCTGGGCGAGCTTCTGCGACAGGTCGGCATAGTAGCCGGCCTGGCTGACGTCGCTGACGGAGAGGCCGGGCTTGGTGGCCAGGTGAGCGGCAATGACGTCGAGCAGCGGCTTGCCGGCGCTGTCGGCCCCAATGGCTATTTTCATTTTTTCTGTCCTTTCCTGTTCGATTGCTCTGGAGCCTGTTCCATCCCGATGGCATCGGGATGGGGCTCTAACTTTTGTTGGGCATGATCTTTTCCGAAAACCGGATTCCACTTTTCGGGATCATGCTATCTTTTTGTTTGAGCATGATCTTTTCCGAAAAACCGGATTCCACTTTTCGGGATCATGCTGTCTTTTGTTTGAGCATGATCTTTTCCGAAAAACCGGATTCCACTTTTCGGGATCATGCTCTAGATCGCCGCCGAGGCGCGTTCGAGGATGTCGATATAGCCTTCCGCCTGCCAGGCGGAGCGGCCGATGAACAGCCCGTCGATATGAGGCTGGCCGATCAGCTCGGCGGCATTTTGCGGATTGACGCTGCCGCCATAAAGCACCGGCGGCATGGCCGGCAGAAGATCGCCGGCGATCTTCTTGATCAGCGTCTGCTGCCTGTCGGCGTAGTCGGCACTTGCCGGAATGCCCTTGTCGCCGATCGCCCAGACCGGTTCGTAAGCAAACAGGATCGTCGCCGCCTTGGCCTGGCCTTCGAGGTATTGCAGCGCGCCGTGCACCTGCAAGGCCAGCACCGCATCGGCCTGGCCGCTGTTGCGTTGCGCCAATGTCTCGCCGACGCAAATGAGCGGCACCAACCCGTGCTTCACCGCCGCTGCGGTCTTGAGACCAACCGTATTGTCGGTCTCGCCGAAATGCTCGCGCCGTTCGCTATGGCCGAGCTCGACGAGATCGAGCCCGCAGTCCGTCAGCATCACCGGCGAGATCTCGCCGGTCCAGGCGCCGGCGTCGGCCCAGTGCATGTTCTGGGCACCGACCTTGATCCGTGTCGATGCCAGCGCTTTCTTGACCTCGCGGACCGCCGTGAAGGGCGGGATGACGAAGGGCTGGATACGGTCGTCGAAACCGGGGACGAACCCCGCCAGCGCCCTGGCAAAGTCAGTCGCTTCTGCAAGCGTCTTGTTCATTTTCCAGCTCGTGCCGACCCAGTAGACCACGCGTCCTCCTTCTAGAGCCTGTTCCATCCCGCGAGGCGGGATGGGGCTCTATCTTCTTTGACCATGATCTTTTCCGAAAACCGGTTCCCACTTTTCGGGATCATGGTTCTATCTTCTTCTTTGACCATGATCTTTTCCGAAAACCGGTTCCCACTTTTCGGGATCATGGTCTAGTCCTTCTCGACCAGTGTCAGCGAAACGCCGGCGCCATCCAGCGCCTCGCGCATCTGCGGTCCCAGTTCTCGACCGGTGAAGACGGCGTCGAACGCCTTGAGATCGGTCAGGAAATGCAGGGCGGTGCGGCCGAACTTGCCGTGATCGACCAGCAGATATTTGCGGGCGGCCGCGGCCATCATCAACCGCTTGGTATGGACCACTTCCTGGTCCTGGTGGAAGGCGGAAACGCCGTGGATGGCCGACGACGACAGGAAGGCGACATCGGCGCGCAACGATCTCAGCGTGTCCTCGGCAAGCAGGCCGAAGAAACCGTGGAATTTCTTGCTGTACTGGCCGCCGAGCGCGATCAGGGTGATACCGGCAACGCCGGCCAGATCCTGTATCACGGCCAGATTGTTGGAGATCACGGTCAGCGGGCGCAGATCCGCAAGGTGGCGCGCAATGCCGCCCGCCGTCGAGCCGTCGTCGATGATCACCGTCTGGCCCGGTTCGATGACAGCCACGGCGGCAACCGCCAGGCGCTGCTTCTCCTCGGCGGCCTGCTTCTGACGGTAGCGGAAATCACTTTCGAACAGGCCGCTCGGCTGAATCGAGGCGCCGCCGCGTATCTTGCGCAGGAAGCCGCTTTCCTCGAGCTCGTCGAGGTCGCGATGGACGGTCATCTTCGACACGCCGAAGCGCGAGGCAAGGTCATCGACACTGGCCGTGCCGGTGTCCATCAGAAAATCCATGATGCCTTGCCGCCGGCCGTCGCTCTTCATCGTCCAGCCTGTTTCCTTTAATTCGCGTCGCCGCGTCCGCCGTGGCAGAAACGGCTGACAGAAGCTATTATAACAGATAAAATCGCATGCATGCCAAATTTTTTGTGATGGTGTTATGTTTCCCTGGGATGTTCGTTGCTTCTGATCGCTGCCTTGTAACAAGAATTGCTCTCGCCGGCATGGCCAGAGGTTGCGGTTCTCCGGAAATCCGGCCAGAAGCATCAATGGGCTGAATGACGACCGGACAGCTCGCAAACCATAGGCTTGAAACCAAATACGGGAGACCATTGGGTGGCTCGCATCACATTGAGACAATTGCTCGACCATGCCGCCGAACACGGCTATGGCGTGCCTGCCTTCAACATGAACAATATGGAACAGGGCCTTGCCATCATGGAGGCGGCCGAGGAGACCAAATCGCCTGTTATCCTGCAGGCGAGCCGCGGCGCCCGCGCCTATGCCAACGACGTCGTGCTGGCCAAGCTGATCGACGCGCTGGTCGAGATCCATCCCGATATCCCGGTCTGCATGCATCTCGACCATGGCAACAACGAAGCCACCTGCGTGACCGCGATTCAGTACGGCTTCACCTCGGTGATGATGGACGGATCGCTGAAGGAGGACGGCAAGTCGCCGGCCGATTACGACTATAATTCCGGCATCACGCGACGCGTCGTCGACATGGCGCATTGGGGCGGCGTGTCGGTGGAAGGCGAGATCGGCGTTCTCGGATCCCTGGAGATGGGGGGCGGCGAACAGGAAGACGGCCACGGCGTCGAGGGCACCGTCAGCCACGACCAACTGCTGACCGATCCGGAGCAGGCGGTGCAGTTCGTCAAGGACACGCATGTCGATGCGCTGGCCGTCGCAATGGGCACCAGCCACGGCGCCTACAAGTTCTCGCGCAAGCCGGACGGCGCGGTGCTCGCCATGAACGTGATCGAGGAGATCCACCGCCGCCTGCCGAACATGCACCTGGTCATGCACGGCTCGTCCTCGGTGCCGGAAGAGCTGCAGGAGATCATCAACAAATATGGCGGCCAGATGAAGCCGACATGGGGCGTGCCGGTCGAGGAGATCCAGCGCGGCATCAAGCACGGTGTGCGCAAGATCAACATCGACACCGACAACCGCATGGCGCTGACCGGCGCGATCCGCAAGGTGCTGACCGAGAACCCGAGCGAGTTCGACCCGCGCAAATATCTGATGCCGGCAATGGCCGCGATGAGGAAGCTGTGCAAGGAGCGCTTCGAGCAGTTCGGCACCGCCGGCAACGCCCCCAGGATCAAGCCGCTGCCGGTCTCGGAAATGGCCAAGCGCTACAAGTCGGGCAGTCTCGACCCGAAATTCGGCTGAGTGAGGCTCCCCCTCATCCGGCCGCTTCGCGGCCACCTTCTCCCCCTGGGGAGAAGAGGCTTAGCGCCAACGCTGGCGATCTCCTCTCCCCTCGGGGAGAGGTCGGATTGCCCCGAATTGCCCTTTGCAATTCGGTTGGCAATCCGGGTGAGGGGGACTCGCCGCCGGTTCTATCCTGTTCGCGGCAAAATCGCCGCCCTGCCGGTCTCGATAAACGGCGCCCAGTAGTCGACCGACTCGCGGATCATGGCGACGACCTGGTGGTCGACCGGCTCGCGTTCGCGGAACGACAGTTCGAGGCAGATCTCGTTGTCGACGCCGCCGCCGCGGCGAACCGTCTCCAACAATTTTTCCGGCGTGATGCGGCCGTCCTTGTTGTAGGCGGCGATGAACGGCCAATGGCCGCCCTTGTTCATCGACGACTGCTTGATGTGGATGATCGGCGATACCGTGGGAAAGGCTTCGGCCCAGGCATAGGGATCGATGTCGGCCGGGTTGCTCGAGGTGACGTCGCCATGGTCGATATCGACCATCATCTTCAACGGGATGGCCATGCCGGCCGCTTCGATCTCGTTGTGCAGGGACCGGCAGCACTCGATCGTATGGCCGAATTCGCGGCCGACCGACATCGGCTCCCAGAACAGATAGGTCAAACCGGCCGCCCTGGCGTGCTCGGCGACGTCGCGCCAGCATTCCAGCGCGATGTCGAAAAGCCGCGCGCGACGCTCGGGATCGTCAAAATCCCGGTGCGTGAAGATCGCGAACTGCGTGCCCATGCCGCTGGCGCCGAGCTCGGCCGAAATGTCGGCAAAGGTCTTGAACCAATCGACGTAGTAGCGGCGCACGTCGGCGTCGGGATGGCCGAAATGGTTGAGCCGCCCGTAAGGGCCGGTCATCCCGGACGTCACGCGCACGCCGGTGCGGTCGAGCGCCGTGCGGAACAGGCGGACGAATTTCGAGATCGTCGCCGCCGGCCAGCCGGGATTGACGAATTCATGCGTGAGCTGCACGTCCCGGATGCCGATGTCGTAGGCGATCGCGTCGATCAGATCGTCCGGTTCGGCAAAACGGTTGACCAGCGGATTGGTGTTGAGGGAAAGCGTAAAAGTCATCAGCCTGCCCTCACCAGTCGGCCAACGCACCAGTCCTCGAAGGCGGCTCTTTCCGCGGCGGACAGATGCAGGCCGTGCTTGGTGCGCCGTTCGAGAATATCGGCAGCGGTCAGCGCCCATTCATGCTCGAACAAATAACTGGCTTCGCGTTCGAAAAAATCCTTGCCGAAGCACCGGCCCAGTTCGGTGAGCGACCTGGACGCACCGACCAGAACGCGCGTCCTGGTGCCGTAGAGCCGGCCATACTGCTTGACCAGCGATGCCGGCATCCAGGGATATTCGCGGCCGAGGTCGCCGAGAAACTGCTCGAAGTCGGCGTTGGCGATATCGCCGCCCGGCAGATGTCCTTTCGACGTCCACGGCTTGCCCATTTTCGGAAAGAACGGCGCGATCCGGTCCAGCGCATGCTCGGCCAGCTTGCGGAAGGTGGTGATCTTGCCGCCGAAGACGGAGAGCAGCGGCGCCTGCCCGGATGATGCGTCGAGTTCGAAAATATAGTCGCGCGTCACCGCGCTCGGATTGTCGGCGTTGTCGTCATAGAGCGGCCTGACACCCGAGAACGAGTAGATGACATCGTCGCGGGCAAGTTCGCGCTTGAAGTAGCGGTTGACCACCTTGATCAGGTAGTCGACCTCGCTGGCATCCGCCGCCACGTCTTCCGGCCGCCCCTCATAGGGAATATCGGTAGTGCCGATCAGGGCCAGATCGTTCTGGTAGGGATTGATGAAGATCACGCGCTTGTCGCTGTTCTGGACCAGATAGGCCTGCCGCCCTTCCCAGAATTTCGGCACGACGATGTGGCTGCCCTTGACCAGCCGGACATTCCGCTTGGAGTTCTGGCCAGCCACGCGGTTGATGATGTCGTTGACCCAGGGACCGGCGGCGTTGATCAGCGCACGCGCCCGAACCGTGGTCCTGACGCCGGTTCGGCTGTCGCGCATCTCGACCGACCACAGGCCGTTTTCACGGCGGGCGGCGGTGCAGGCGGTCCGGGTGAAGATCCTGGCTCCCCGTTCCGCAGCGTCGAGCGCATTGATGATGACGAGACGGGCGTCGTCGACCCAGCAATCGGAATATTCGAAACCGCGCTTGAACGCATCCTTGATCGGCGCGCCTTCGGGCGCGGTGCGCAGGTTGAGCGTGCGGGTGCCCGGCAGCCGCTTGCGGCCGCCAAGATGATCGTAGAGGAACAGACCGAGCCTGACCAGCCAGGCCGGCCGGTCGTCCCGGCTGTGCGGCAGCACGAAGCGCATCGGCCAGATGATATGTGGCGCCGATTCAAGCAGCACTTCGCGTTCGATCAGCGCCTCGCGCACCAGCCGGAATTCGTAGTATTCGAGATAGCGCAGGCCGCCATGGACGAGCTTTCCCGATCGCGAACTGGTGCCTTCGGCGAGATCGTCTTTTTCGCACAGGATGACGGAAAGCCCGCGGCCGACTGCGTCGCGCGCGATGCCGGCGCCATTGACGCCACCGCCGATGACGAACAGATCGACGATTTCAGTGGCGCCGCTCATCTCGCCGGATCCTCTATGCCTAGATTGCGTTTCATGGCTGCCGCGACCTTCAGCACGGGTTGACCGGCGGGAGCCCGACGATGAAGCGGCGCACCTCTTCGGCCGCTTGCTCGGCCGCATAGGTCACCGTGCGCACGGAAGCGCCGGCGATATGCGGCGTCAAGGTGACATTCGGAAGCTGCAGCAGCGGCCAGTCGGCAGGCACCGGCTCGACCGCAAACGTCTCCAGCATGGCGCTGCCGATATGGCCAGGGACCAGCGCATCGTAGAGCGCGTCGTAGTCGACCAGCGGCCCGCGCGCGGTGTTGACGAAAATCACCCCCGGCTTCATCCGAGCGATGGTGTCCTTGTTGATCAGGCCGCGGGTCTCTTTGGTCACCCGGGGATGAAGCGTGACCACGTCGGAGCGGGACAGGAGATCGTCCAGTGCGACTAGTTCGGCGCCGGCATTGCGGTCTTCGGCGCTCAATTGCACATAGGGATCGGTGACCAGGATGCGGCAACCGAAGGCGCGCAGCAGGCGGACAACCTTGGTGCCGATATTGCCGTAGCCGATGACGCCGACGGTCATTTCGTTGAGCTCGCGGCCGGTGCGGTCGGCCCGGTAGAGATCGCCGCGCCATTCCCCTTTGCGCAAGGCCTCGTGCCCGACCCGGATCAGCCGCGTCTCGGCAAGGATCGCGCCGATGGTGAACTCGGCCACAGCACTTGCATTGCGGCCGGGCACGTTGACGACGGTGATGCCGTGGGCCCTGGCGGCAACCATGTCGATGTTGATCGGGCCGCCGCGCGAGACCGCAACCAGCTTCAGCGCAGGCAGACGCTGCATCATGGTCTCGGACAGCGGCGCAAGCTGGGTGACGAAGATCTCGGCGTCGCCAATGAAATCGACCACCTCGTCCGGATCGCCAAGATACTCCTTCACCTTGTCGAGGCCGAGCGCTGCATTGCCGAATTCCATCGGCTCGTCGGGCCAGGCCGCCTCAAGGGTGCGAATGTCGAGATCGGCGCCGCAGGCCTTCTCGATTTTCTCGCGAAAGACCTCGGGAAGCATGAAGCGGTCGCCAATGATTGCAATCTTCTTACGCATGCTCGACTTCTCAGTTTGCCCTGGATGCGGCCATCGACCGCCAGACCGGCCGCAGCGCCTCATGCGCCAATGTGTAGGACGGAACCGCCCGCTCATAGATCGCGGCAAGTTTTCGGTCGCTCGGTTCCGCCGCGCCCAGCAGCGGCGTGACCCATTCGCCGACGCATTCGTCCATCGAACTGTATTGGCCGACGCAGACCGCAGCGATCATTGCGGCGCCCGCGGCACCGGCTTCCTCGCGTTGGCTGGTGCGAATGTCGGCGCCGACGACAGCGCCGAGGATCTTGCGCAGAGCCGGGCTTCTGGCGGCGCCGCCGGTCAGCCGGATTTCGCTCGGCAGCGGCCCCATGGCGGCGTAGCAATCGCGCGACGCGAATGCCAGCCCCTCAAAAACAGCGCGAACCATATCGGCATAACCGTGCCGCGACGAAATGCCGACGAAACCGGCCCTGGCACTGGCATCGACGAACGGCCCGCGCTCGCCGGCCTCCGACACATAGGGCTGATAGAGCAGCGAGGCCGGCTCCGATGACGATATCCATTCGTCGACCAGCGCGATCATCTCGCCATTGCTGCGGGTGATGCCTTGCGAGGCGAGTATGCCGGAGGCGAGGCTAAGGATCCAATCGATGTTGAGCGTCGCTGCCATGTTCGACTGCATCTGCGCAAAGACGCCGGGCGCCGGCATCGTCATCGTGTAGCCGGTCCGGGCCTCGTTGAGCAGCACCTCGTCCGGCGTCTGAGCAAGCCGCATATGCATGCCGGTGGAGCCGATGATCGAGCAGCCAGGCTTGCGCTCGCGGTCGAGCAGGCCGGCGCCGAGCGCGGTGCAGGCCACGTCGACATACGCCAGCACCACCGGCGTACCGGAAAGCAGCCCGGTCGCTTCAGCAGCCGCCGCCGACAGGCCGGCGCTATGCCTGGTGCCGTCGACGATCGGCGGCAGCAGATGCCTGAGGTCGGCGACGCCGAGCACCTCAAGCACCTCGTCGCAATAGCCGCGGGTGCGGAAGTCGCCAAAGGTGAAGGTGCCCTCGGAAGGATCGGTGGCGCGTTCGCCGGTCAGGTTGAAATAGAGCCAGTCCTTGCAATGGAACGCTGTCGCGGCGCCGGCAAGCCTGTCAGGCGCGTTGCGCTTCATGAAGGCAAGCTGCGGCCCCTGCTGGCAGGCGGCGAGCCCGCTGCCGGTCTTTTCGAAACGAAGCCGGTCATCGGGGCGCGCGCGGATCTCCTCGACGATGGCGGCAGCGCGCGCGTCGAGCCACAGCCAGCCCTTGGCGACCGGCTCACCGTCCTTGTCGATCAGCCAGGTGCCGTCGCCCTGCCCGGTCACGGCGATCGCAATGATGCGGCTGGCGAGGTCCGGCACCTTGTCGGCAAGCTGTCGCAATGTGGTCGCCGTATCGGTCCAGGTGCGTGCCAGATCCTGCTCGGCGCCGCCGCCCGGCAAGGTCTCGTACCGGTTCGGTACCGCCGCGGCCGCGAGCTGCCGGCCCGCCGTGTCGAAGGCGACGGATTTGATGACAGACGTGCCGGCGTCGATGCCGATCAGCACATCCCGCATCAGGCAAGCTCCATGCCGTGCGAAATGGCCATGCCGCTGGACTGATCGAAGACGTGCAGATTTTTCGGATCGATGCTTATGTTGATCGGCGCGCCAAGCTCCAGCCGGGTCCGGTCATGTTCGACCAGGACCAGCGAGCCGCCGGCGAAATCCGCCGCGATATGGGTCTGGTCGCCGAGCCATTGGTTGGCCGAAACCGTCGCCGGCACGCCGTCCTTCGTGCGGCGAACCGCATAGGGCCTGACACCGATGACGACCCGCTGCCGTTTGAGCAATTCGTCGCGAACCGAGCCGCTGAACGCGTCCTTGTCATAGTCGAGTGAAAGTCCGTCGGGCAGCCGCAGATTGATCTTGTCGGCGGCCGTGCCGACATAGGCCTCGAAGACATTCATCGGGGGCTCGCCGACGAACGTGCCGGTGAACAGGTTGGCCGGCCGCTGCTTGAGCATATCGGGCGTATCGAACTGCTGCAGCACGCCGCCTTCCATTACCGCGATCCGGTCGGCCAACGCGTTGGCCTCGGTCTGGTCGTGGGTGACCAGGATCGCCGTCAAGCCGCGCTCCTTGATGAAGTGCTTGATGCGGCCGCGCAGCACCGCGCGAAGCTGCGGCTCGAGTTGGCCCATCGGTTCGTCCAGCAGATGCAGGTCGGCCTCGCGGATCAGTGCCCGGCCGAGGCTGGCGCGCTGCTGCTGGCCGCCGGAGATGGAACTCGGATAGCGCTCAAGAATGTCCTCGATCTCGAGCAGCTTGGCGATGCTGGCAACTTTCGCGTCGACCTGACTTTTCGGCAGCCTGGCCGCCTTCAGCGCAAACGCCATGTTCTCGCGCACGGTCAGCGGCGGATACAGCGAATAGCCCTCGAACGCCATCGCCACATTGCGCTTGACCGGCGGCAGCGTGTGCACCTTGCGGCCGGCAACCGAAATGCTGCCGCGCGAGACCTCTTCGAAGCCGGCGATCATGCGCAATGTCGAAGTCTTGCCGCAGCCGGACGAGCCGAGCAGTGCGACGATCTCGCCCTTGTCGATTTCCATCGTCAGATTCTGAACGGCGTGCACACCTCGGTCGATCGGGCCGTAGAATTTGTCGACGCCGGAAATGGTGAGTGCGCTCTGGCTCATGCCGCTTCTCCGCTGCGCAAATTGACGACGTTTTTCGAGCCGATGCGGTCGCCACTGGCACGATCGAACAGCAGGGCGCTTTTGCCGTCGACGGCGATATGGGCCCTGCCCTCGGTTTGACCCGCTGTTCCGGCCGGCCGGGAGACCAGGATTTCGCGACCGCGCACGGTGCGCACCAGCGTGACGATCTTTTCGTTGAGCGGCGTCTCCGCCTCGACGGTCACCGGAATGGCCGCGGGTGTTCCTTCGTCGACGAAGCGCAGCGCTTCGGGCCGCAAGCCGATCACGCAATCGCGGCCGACCGTGGCGTCATAGGCGCCGGTCAGATGGACCTGGACATTCGACAGACCGACATAGATGCCCTTGGCATCCCGCGACGGCTTGACGTCGAGCAGGTTGATTGTCGGATCGCCGAACAGCCGCGCGATCTCGATGTTGGCCGGCTCGCGATAGATCTGCTCGGGCGTGCCGAGCTGCTTGATGACGCCTTGCGACATCACCGCGATGCGATCGCCGAGCGCCATGGCCTCCTTGTAGTCCTGGGTGACGTAGACGACGGTCGCACCGCGATCTGCCAGCAGCCTCGGCAGTTCGAGCCGCATCTCGAAGCGCAGTTTGGCATCAACGTTGCGCAGCGGATCGTCGAGCAGCAGCACCGGCGGCGAGCCGACCAGAGCGCGGGCGAGCGCGGTGCGCTGCTTCTGGCCGTTGGACAGCGCCCGTGGCTTGTGGCTGAGCACGTGGCCGATCTTCAGCAGCTTGGCGACGCTCTCGACACCCGCCTTCATCGCGCTTTGCGACGATCGCTTGGCCTGAAGCGGCGTGGCGATGTTGTCGAAGGCGGTCATGTGCGGAAACAGCGCGAAATTCTGGAATGCCATGCCGACGCCGCGGAACTCGGCGTCAAGCTCGGTCATGTCCTCGCCGCCGATGAAGATTTTTCCCTCATCAGGGTCGATGACGCCGGCGACGAGCCGCAGCAGCACCGTCTTGCCGGCGCCGGACGGTCCGAACAGGACCAGGGTTTCGCCGTCGGCGACGCTCAACGACAGATTGTCGAGCACAGTCTGGCTCTTGTAGTGCTTGACGACATTTCGCAATTCGAGGCTGGCCATCGGGAGCTATCCTTTCACCGCGCCGAGCGACAGGCCTTCGACGAGATAGCGCTGCGCGTAAAGGGCGAGCGCCAGCGTCGGGGTGATCGACAGCACGATCGCTGCCGAGATCTGGCCGTACTGGATGCCGGAGGAGGTGATGAAGGCGAGCGCGCCGACCGTCACCGGCTGCTTGTCGGCCGAAGCGAGCACGAGCGCGAAGATGAAATTGTTCCAGGCGAAGATGAAGGCGAGCAGGCCGGCAGCCGCGATGCCGGGGCCGGCGAGCGGCAGCGCGATCTTGCGGAAGGTGGCGAACCAGGAATGGCCGGCAATGCGATAGGCGTATTCGATATCGGCCGGGATGTCCTCGAAATAGCCGCGCACGATCCACAGGATCAGCGGCAGGCAGATCAGCTGATAGACCCAGATCAGCCCGATATAGGTGTTGGCCAGTCCAAGCTTCTGGAAATAGAGGGTGAGCGGCAGCAGCACCAGCAGCGCCGGCGCGAACCGGAACGACAGCAGCGTGAAGGCGATGTCCTCCGAGCCGCGGAATTTGTGCCGGGCAAAGGCGTAAGCGGCGGGGACGCCGAGCAGCAGCGCGACGGCGACCGAGGTGACCGACAGGAACACCGAATTCCACAGGTTGCGCATGAAGGCGATGTCGAGCGTGCCGGCCGCCGTGGTCAGCTTGCCGGTGATCAGCGCGGTGTAGTTGGCCAGCGTCGGCTTGAAGACAAGCTGCGGCGGAATCCGCAGGATGGTCTCGTTGGTCTGGAACGACATCATGAGGATCCAGACGATCGGGAACATGAAGAAGATCACGACCAGCGTCAGCGCTATGCCACGCAGGATGCGTTCGAGAAGCGAGGTGTGTTCCATCCCGGCCTCCTATGCCAGGCCGCGGGCGCGTTCGCGCAGCCGCAGCCAGTTCTTGATGAAGATGTTCGAGAGGAAATAGGTGATCGCCCACAGGATGATCATCAGCGCCGCCGAGCGGCCGACATTGGTCGACTGGAAGAAGTTGAGGTAGGCCTCGACCTGGAAGACGGTCAGCGTGTCGCCCGGACCGCCTTGGGTCATGGCATAGATGATGTCGAACTGCTGGATGGAATCCAGCAGGCGAAACAGCGTCGCCGTCAGGATGTAGGGCGTCAGCATCGGCAAGGTGATGCGGAAGAACACAAAACTCCGCGGCACGCCGTCAAGTGCCGCCGCCTCGAAGGGCTGCGTCGGCAGGCTGCGCAGGCCGGCAAGCAGCAGGATCATGATGAAGGGCGTGTAGACCCAGATATCGACAAGCACCACCGTGAAAAGCGCGGTCGACGGCGACGAAGCCCAGCGGAAATCCTGCAATCCGATCAGGCTGGCGAGGTAGCTCAGGACGCCAAAGCCGGGATTGGTCATCAGCTTCCACATCAGCGCGGCAAGCGCCGGCGCCGTCATCAGCGGCATCAACAGCATGATCGAGATGAAGTTGTTCAGCGTCGAGCGCTTCTGCAGCAGCATGGCGATGCCGAGACCGAGAAGCAGTTCAAGCAGCACGGTGATGCCGGCATAGAGCAGCGATATCTCCAGCGTGTTCCAGAACCTCGGGTCGGTGAAAAACGAGATGTAGTTGTCGCCCCAGTTGAACTGCCGCGCCCAGGGCTGGCTCAGCCGGTAGCGCTGGAACGAGTAGACGACCGACGTGAAGAACGGGATCAGGATGCCGATGCAGACGAGCAAGGCCGGCAGGCTGAGCACATAGGGCAGCACTTTCTTGCTGATCCTGAAGCCGGAAGGCCTGTTTCTTTGCATTGTCGCCGTAGTCATCGTGGCTCACCCGTCATCTCTGTTGCTTCGCCCTGCCGGCCGCCCAGGGAGCTAGGCGGCCGGTTGGGCGAGTGGCGGCACCGCCGTTGTTTGAACATCGGAATTTCCCAAAACCGATTTGGGTCCGATGCTCCAGGCGCCGCTTCGCAGTGGAATGGCCGGCTGGCCCGCAGCAGCGGGCCGGCCGGCCGCCAGGACTCAGCCGAGCCCGGCTTCCTTGAGCTGGCCGTCGACGCTGCTGGCCAGCATGTCGAGGCCTTCGTCGACCGGCACTTCCTTGGCCACCATCTTCTGCAGCGTCGCCGCCCATTCGGTGGTCAGATCGAAGAACAGCGGCTGCGGGGTGAACTTGATGCTGGCGCCGGGCGCCGAAACGTCGAACATCTCGACATAACCCGGATAGCTCTTGTTCAGCTTCTCGCGGAACATCTGGTCGTTCCAGACCGACTGACGCACCGGATTGACGAAGTCCATCTCAGTCGCACCGAACAGTGCATGCTCGGGCCCGGATGCCCATTGCATGAAGTACCAGGTGGCGTCCTTGTCCTTCGAGAAATTGGACATCGACAGCGACCAGATCCAGATGTTGGGCGTCGGAGCCTTGGCGGCGGGATTGGCCTTGAAGGCGGAGAAGGCGAGCTTGCCGGCCATCTTGTTGTCGCCGCCATTCATAAAATAGCCGAGGATGTCGGCGTCGAAGATCATCGCCGAGGCGCCGGCGCCAAGATCGGTGCCGACCTGATACCAGGTGTAGGTCGACCAGTCCTTGGGGCCGCTCTCCTGAATCATCTGGACCCACTGCTTGTGGAAGGCCTTGGATTCGGCGGTGTTCATCGCGGCCGACAATTTGCCGTCGGCCGAGACATTCAGGTCCTTCTGGTCAAAGTTGGCATAAGCCGACAGGAAGCCGGGATGGATCGTCGCCCAGGAGCGCGAGCCGCGCACGCCGATTCCGTAGACGCCGCCGCCGACATCCTTGGTGAGCTTGGCCGCCGTAGCGACCATCTCGTCCATATTGCCGGGAACGCTGACCCCGACCTTGTCGAACATGCCCTTGTTGTAGGTGATGTTGTTCTGTTCGAAGCCCCACGGAATGCACCACTGCTTGGCGTCGTCGGAACCGAGCACGCCGCCGGGCTGGCCGTTCCAGGCGCAGGACTTCCTGACACCGGGCAGGAAGTCGTCCCAGGCATAGTTCACATTGGTCTTGGTCGGATCCTTGATCCATTCGTTGAGGTCGGTGATCCAGCCGGCCGGGCCGTAGGTCCAGGTCATGTAGGCGCCGGTCATGAAGGCATCGTATTCAGGCGAGCTGGCCGACAGCGCAGCGGTGACCTTGTCGAAATAGACATCCTCCGGGAAGACGTCGTAGACGACTTCCATGCCGGTCAACTTCTTGAAGTTTTCAAGGTTGGCGATCATCGCATCCGCGTAAGGATGCTTGTTGAGCAAGAGCTTGATGGTCTTGCCCTTGTGCGCCTGCCAGTCGAAGTCCGCCGCCAGCGCACGGGTCTGCCCCAGATTGAGCAGCGTTCCGGCCGTGCCGGCGGCAAGGCCCATCGCGCCAAGGCCCTTGATCAGCCCACGACGATCGACTTGTCCGCGCAGGAACGCGTCGATCAGGTCTTTTTCTTTCTCATGCATTTGTCTTCTCCTCCACAGGGTAGTTTCAATCGAATGGCTGCCGGCTACCCGACCGGCGTCTGCTCCACGAGTTTTCGCGCCGTCCGCTCATCGGTGACCAGGCCCTTGAGATAGCGGCCCTCCAACACCGATTTGATGGCACGAACCTTCACCTTGCCGCCGGCAACGGCGACAATCCTGCGATTGCTGATGTCTTCGCGCGCCAGCGCCAGCGCGCGGTTGGAAAGCGTCGTCTCGACTGCCTTTCCAGCATCGTCGAAGAAATGGCCGAGCAGTTCGCCGACACCGCCGTTGCGGCGGATCTCCTCCATTTCGCCCTTCTCGATCATGCCGGTGGCGACCAGCGACGCCTCGCGCTCGGCAGTGCCGATGCCGGCGATGAGCAGGTCGGCGGACTTGCCGAGATCGAAAACCTCGCTGATGCCCTTCTGCCCGAGCAGCACGGTTCGATCCTCGACCGTGTTGGCGAACATCGGCACCGGCATCACATAGGCTTCGGCGCCGGTCCGTTCGGCCAGGCGGTGAATGACGTCGTGCGGATTGGCTGAGAACTTGCGCGTCAGGCCGCCGAGCAATGAGACGAATCGGGTCTTTTCGGCCGATATGCGCGGCAGATATTCGACACAGGCGGCGAGCGTGCGGCCATGGCCGACGCCGATCAGCGTATCCTCGCCGCGCTCGATCTCACGTTTGAGGAACTGCGCGCCGGCGATGCCGAGCGCCTTGAGCGGCAAGTCCTCGCCATCGAAGTCGGGAACGACCTCGCAATAATCGAGGCCGTAGCGGCTGGACAAATCGTCCTCAAGCGCGACGCATTCCGACACTTCGCCGTCGATATAGACTTTGACCAGCCCTTCCTGATTGGCCTTGGTGATAAGGCGATGCGCCTTGAGGCTGGTCAGGCCAAGCCGCTTGGCGACCTCCGACTGGGTCAGGCCGCCAGCATAATGGAGCCAGGCGGCGCGCGTCGCCATACTGGTTTCATCGTCGCGCAGGAGGCCGTTTCCAAAACCAACCATTTCCGCCCTAAGATATTTTTATCAGGTGATGCAAAATTTTTCACAAGGTGTCGCAGGAGTCAAGCGCCGCAGCGTTCAAATCACCTTGAGAGGGCAAAAAAGGCCTGCTGAAGCAGCCATCGTGCAGGGCGGTGCCAGTCTGAAATGCGCCGACCGTATCGAGCGGCCAACCAAGTCGCATCTGGTGCTGATCACCGACCTCTACGAGGGCGGCAATGGCCAGGAATTGCTGCGGCGGCTGGCGGCGCTGGTTCGATCCGGCGTCAATGTCGTCGTGCTTCTGGCACTGACCGACCAAGGCCGGCCCGGCTACGATCCGGCAATGGCAGGTTCGGTCGCAGCACTTGGCATTCCGGTCTTCGCCTGCACGCCGGATTTGTTCCCGGACATGATGGCGGCAGCATTGCGCCGGGAAGATATCGGTGCCTGGGCGGCGGGCGCCGACATCAAGCTGGTTCGCGCCGAGACCGAGGCTGCCAGGGCGGACGACTGAGCCCCATGTTCCAGAGGATTGCCGAACCCCTGTCGCGGCTGGAAAGCGGCTGGACAGGTCAGCGATTGTGGCCGGCAGTTCCGCTATTTCATGTCCTTCAATCCCGCATGCGCCACTGCGATGCGAGCGGCAAGCGCGGCGTTGTTGCGGACCAGCGCGATGTTGGCCTTCAGGCTGCGGCCCTGCGAAAGCTCGTTGATGCGGGCGAGCAGGAACGGCGTCAGTTCCTTGCGACCGATGCCGCGTTTTTCGGCTTCCGCCACCGCCGCGGCGATCGTGCCATCGATGAAGGCTGGATCGAGCGCATCCAGTTGCGGAATTGGATTGGCGACGAGGATGCCTGTGCCCGAGCCGATCTGCTCGTGCAGCAGCATGGCCTGCGCAATGTCCTGCGGCGTATCGAGGCGATGATCGGCTTTAAGTCCGCTGGAGCGCGTATAAAAAGCCGGAAAGTCGTCGCTCTGGTAGGCAATCACCGGCACGCGCTGGGTCTCCAGATATTCCAGCGTTTTTGCAATATCGAGGATCGATTTCACGCCGGCGCAGACGACGGTCGTGCCGGTCTGGCCGAGTTCGGTCAGGTCGGCCGAGATATCGAAACTGGCCTCGGCGCCACGATGCACGCCGCCGACGCCGCCGGTCGCGAAAATACCGATGCCGGCCAATGCAGCGATCCGCATCGTCGCCGAAACCGTGGTTCCGGCCGAGCCGCCGCCCACCATAATGGCGGCGAGGTCGCGCCCGGACGCCTTGACCACGTCCTTTGCCGCTGCCAGCTGCTCCAGCTCGCGGTCATCGAGCCCGACCTTGATCTTGCCGGCGACCACCGCGATCGTGGCGGGCACCGCACCGTTCTCGCGCACCACGGTTTCAACGCCGCGGGCAGTCTCCAGATTGGCCGGAAAAGGCATGCCATGGGTGATGATCGTCGATTCCAGCCCCACCACCGCGCGGCCATCACGAAGCGCTGCAGCGACTTCGTCGTTCAGGTGGAGAAGGGAAGGTTTCATAGTCATCTCGCTTTCAGGGGTCGTCTGGCTTTCAGGCGGGAATGCGGTACATGCCGGCGGTGAGGAAGCGCGGCGACAGATCGGGATGGACGCTGGATTCGCTCTCGGTGGTCAGCGTGGCGAGCAGTGCGCCGGTGCGCGCTGCGTCGAGCACGGGATCGCCCGAAAGCACCTTGTACATGGTGCCGGCAATCATTGCGTCGCCGGCTCCGGTGATGTCGACGGCGCGGGCCGGGACAGAACGCATCGTTGCCACGCCGCCTTCGGTCGCGACCGCAAATCCGTGCGCGCCCATGGTCACGATCACCTCGCTGGCGCCGGCCGCGCGCAGCGCCGCCGCGGCCTCTTTCGGCTTCAGCCGCTTGTCGGCATCCGTGATGCCAAGCATCGTATTGGCCTCGTCATGGTTGGTGAATAAAAGGTCGATGCCGGACAGGTCCTTGGGCAGGCGTGCCGATTTCGGCGACGACACCGTGTCGACGGCGAGCTTGAAGCGCGCGCCCTGCTTGCGTGACATCAGCGCCGCGATCGTCGCGGCCGGCAGGTTGCAGTCGATGAACACCCAAGTCGCCGAAGCCAGATGCGGCCAGAAACGGTCGAGACAGGATGGCGAAAACAGATCGAAGATCTCCATGTCGGCGATGCCGAGCACGAGATCGTTATTGAGGTCGAGGATCGCTGCATATTCCGCCGTCGGCCGCTCCGTTGACGTGATGACCTGGCTGACGTCGGCGCCCAGGTCGCGCAGATGCCGCACCAGCGAGCGGCCGGTCTCGTCGTCGCCGACAATTGAAACGAAGCTTATGTCGACGCCGAGGCGGACGAGGTTCTCGGCGACGTTGCGGGCGACGCCGCCGAAGCTGCGGTAGCCGGCGACCGGGTTCGACGTCCCGAAGATCAGATCCTTCCTGGCGTGGTACTTGCGGTCGAGGACGGCGCCGCCGATGCAGATCATGCGCTTGGACGCCGGCAAGACATAGCCGCGGCCAAGAATGTAGCCCTTGTTGACGAGCTGCACGATGTGGGCCGCGACGGTCGAGCGGGCAATGCCGAGCGCGGTCGCTATATCCTGCTGGCCGGCGAACGGGTTCGCCGCAATGAGATCCAGCACTGCCTGTTCCTGTGCTCCAAGGTCGTCCATCGCCTCACCCCGGTCCGCGCAATTCATGCTGAACTTTGAACAACAACAGATGATGTTGTCAACATTTGTTTGGCTGGCGAGCCTGTCGATGCTAGTCGCTGGTACTGGTCAACGCCCGGCGCCGCATCACATTACTTGTTGCCGATGGCAAGAAGTTTGAAAGCAGGCGGATGAACGAACAGGAGTTGATGTCGGAGCTGGAGCGGTTGGTTTCCGAGGATCGGAACCCGAGGACGATGGATATCGACCTGCTGCCGACCATTGAGATCCTGCGCCTGATCAATGACGAGGACAGCGGCGTTCCGGCCGCCGTCGAGAAGGTCATTCCGGAAATTGCTGCCGCGGTAGACCGGATCGTTAGTGCGTTTCAAAAAGGCGCGCGGCTTGTCTATATGGGCGCCGGCACGAGCGGCCGGCTGGGGGTCCTCGACGCCTCGGAGTGTCCACCGACATTCGGCGTGCCCGAGGACATGGTGCTCGGCCTGATCGCCGGCGGCCCCAAAGCGCTGGTGCGGGCTGTGGAAGGCGCCGAGGACGATCCGCAACAAGGCATCAAGGCACTGCAGGGCATCAAGTTGACCGCCGACGATGTGGTGGTCGGCATCGCGGTCAGCGGCCGCACACCCTACGTCATCGGCGGCTTGACCTATGCAAGGCAGGTCGGAGCAACGACGGTGGCGCTTTCCTGCAACCCCAGGTCAGTCATTGCCGGAATTGCCGACATTGCCATCTCTCCGCTTGTCGGTCCCGAGGTTCTCGCCGGCTCGACCCGGCTGAAGTCGGGAACCGCGCAAAAGCTGGTTCTCAACATGCTGACGACAGCCAGCATGATCCGGATCGGCAAGAGCTATCAGAACCTGATGGTCGACCTCAATCCCAGCAACAAGAAGCTTGTCGCCAGGGCGGTCGGGATCGTCATGCAGACCACCGGCTGCACAGCGCAGCAGGCACGACGGGCGCTCGACCAGACCGGCAAAGACGTCAAGCTGGCGATACTGGTGACAATCACCGGGATGGGCATCGAAGAGGCGCGCAAGGCGCTCGACAATGCGGGCGGGTTTTTGCGAAAGGCGATCGGCGAAAAGACGCTGTGAACCCTGGATGCCGGTATACCAGTATACAGGGCGGATCGACTTCGACAAAGGCAAGGCATGGGACCTTGCTCACCAAACGGATCCATCCGACACATCATTTCGACAGCGGGATTATCGAGATTCGCCAATCGGTCGGCGATCGCGTCAACGGAGCCTATCAAATGATGATTGCGAAAAGTGGCGAACCAATCTGGGCCGTCGGCCTGATGACCGGCACCGTGCTGGACGGCAATATCGATGTTGCGCTGATCAAGACCGACGGCGAGCGGATCGAGGATTTCGGCACCTATACGCTGGCGCCTTACCCCGGCTCGATCCGGACGCTGCTGGAGGAGACGCTGGATCAGGCCAGGGCGTGGAATTTTGCCGGACCGGAGCCGGCGATCTTTCGCGAAGCTGAACAAGCGCTGACGCGCGCCCAGTCAGTAGCCGTCAAGGACCTGGTCGAAAGCTACGGGCTGACGATGGCCAATATCGGCGTCGTCGGCTTCCATGGCCAGACCGTGCTGCATCGCGCCCCACAAACCGGCCGGCTCGGCCAGACCCGCCAGCTCGGCGATGGGGCTTTGATGCATGCCATACTGGGGACCAAGGTCGCCTATGATTTCCGTTCGGCCGACATGCGCGCCGGCGGGCAAGGGGCGCCGCTGTCCGCGGCCTACCACGCCGCGCTGCTTCGCGATGCCGATATCAGCGGCGACACGGCGGTGCTCAATCTCGGCGGCGTCGCCAACATCACCTGGTGGGACGGCAAGGACAATGTCGTCGCCTTCGACACCGGACCGGCCAATGCGCCGTTGAACGATTTCATCAAGGCGAAAGGGCTGGGCGAAATGGATCGCGACGGCGCGCTGGCGCGGACCGGCACCGTCGACGAAGACCGGCTGGCCAAGCTCCTGCAGCATCCCTACCTGGCCAAGCCCTATCCAAAGTCGCTTGACCGGTTCGATTTCGGCGCGGCCATGGCGGATGGGATGAACGCTGAGGATGGCGCCGCACTGCTGACGGCCTTCACCGCCGCAGCCGTCGGCAAGGCGCTCGACCTCCTGCCGCACCGGCCAAAGCGGCTGGTGGTCAGCGGCGGCGGCCGCCACAACCCGACGATCATGGCCATGCTCGCCAGCCGCGCTGGTGTCGAAGCGGTGCCGGCGGAGGCGCTCGGCTGGAAGGGTGACGCGGTCGAGGCGGAGTGCTTTGCCTTCCTGGCGGTTCGCGTGCTCAGGGGCCTGCCGATCAGTTTTCCGACCACCACCGGTGTGCCACAGCCGATGCGCGGCGGGCGCCTTGCCGGCTGATCAAGTCAGCAGTTTTTTCTGCAGGAAGACGCGGCTGCGACCGGCGGGAAAATCGGGAAGCACGCCGAACAGCCGATACCCCTGACGCTCATAGGCCTTGGCCGCCTGGGGATTGAAGGTGTCGATCAAGGCGCCATGACAGCCGCGTGCGACGGCCTCCTGTTCGGCTGCGTCCAGCATCCTGCCGGCCATGCGCTGGCCGCGCAGCCGCTCATCAACCCACAGCCACTGCACATAGAGCCAGCCCCAGGCGGTGTATCCCGAGATGCCGGCGACAACCGCACGGTGCTCGTCGCGCACGAACACGGCGAGCACCTTCCTGTTGGCCGGACCGACTTCGCCGTCGTTGAACGCGCTGAGCCGCTCCGCGAGAAAAGCGAGTTCTTTCGGCGAAGGGTCGGCGGTGATTTCAAGCGTCATGTTCATCGCTTGTCCAGACAGGCTCACAGCCGGATACCGGTATACAGCGCTTCCGGACGCGTGGCACTTTCATTTGCATTTATCGAAGGAAAGGCGGGGAGCGCAAGCTCTGCCGCCGCGTGGCTCCGCGACTACACGGGCCGCGGCGAATGCCACGCCGCCGAAGCGGCAACCAGCATGAGCAGCGCGGCGACCATTGCAGATGCCGCAAAGCCGAAGCTGGAATAAAGCGGTCCGAAGGCGGTGGTGCCGACAAACACCGCGAGATAGGTCACTGCGCTGTTCAAGCCCATGATCGTGCCGCGCCGCGCAGGATCGAGCGCCGAGAGGCGCATCACCAGGACGTTCAGCCCGAAATGATTGGCAAGGCCCCAGACCGCGATCATTGCGATGGTCAGATGGAAACTGCTGCCTGCCGCGGCGAGCGCGACATAGACGGCCGCGACGAGGAGATAGGCGAACGGCATGACACGTCGCGCGCCAAGCCGATCGATCACGCCGTCCAGAAGTGCCGCCATGCCGAAGCCGGCGCCATAGGCGAGCGCCGCCAAGCCGTTGGCGCTGACCGGCCGTCCCAAGCCGTTGTGAAGGTGATCGCCAAGATAACCATAGACGCCATAGAAGGCGGTCATGAAGGCGCCGCAGGCGACCAGGAGCGGCACTATGCCGGGAACGGCCAAGGCGCCGAGCGGCGTCGGCGCCGGGCCGCTTTTCCTGACGTTGCTCAACGACGTCAGCGTAAGGCCGGTCAACGCGAGCGCCGCAAGCACCGCAACCGCTGCGAAAACGGCGCGCCAATGCACCAGATCGGCAAGCACCGCCGACAATGAGACGCCGGCGACCATGCTCAGGGTCCATCCGGTCAGCACGACACCGATGGTTCCACTTTCGCGGCCAGGCGGCGCGATCGCCGCGGCGCTGGCATAGATTGCCGGCATGGCGATACCGGCGGCGATGCCGGCAACAAGCTGGGCCGTAACCAGCATCGTTACCGTCGGCGCGGCGGCGCTGGCGAGAAGCGCGATCGCCAGCAGCAGCAACGCCCCTTGCAGCATGCGGCGGGCGCCGAGCCGATCGATATGGCGGGCCAGGAACAGGGCGCTTGCCGACGTGCCAAGCCCGAACGCAGCGGACGCGATCATGACGGCCGGCACGCTCGTCGCAAACGACGCGGCCACCGCCGGCGCTATCGGACCGAGAACCAGCGAGTTCGAGCCGATCACCGCGATGCATCCGGTCAAGAGATAGGCGAGCGCCGGGATAGGCGGCCTTGCCGTAAATGTTGCGACTTGATCACTGTTCGACATATGCCGATAATCGCCGTATTAAATTCTGTATCAATAAGGAATTTCACCATGGATGAAGAAACAGATGGCATTCTGCAGAACAGGCCTGCTGCCCGCGATGTCGACGCGACCGACCGAAAAATATTAGGCGTTCTGGTCGACGACGCCACGGTCAGCTATGCCGAGCTCGGCGATCGTGTCGGCCTGTCGCCGCCGGCCGCGCATGAACGGGTGAAGCGGCTTCGGCGCAGCGGCGCCATTCGCAACACAGCGGCGATCATCGATCCCAAGGCGGTGCGCAAGCCGCTGCTTGCCTTCGTGCACATCGACACCAAGGGCTGGGGAAAAACCCCCGAACTGATGGCGATTTCCGAGCACCCCGAAGTCGAGGAGATCCATTCGGTGGCCGGCGACACATGCATGCTGATCAAGGTCCGCACCGAGGACACAAGGGCGCTCGAAGGGCTGCTGTCGCGGCTTTACGAAACGCCTGGCGTGACCTCGACGCGAAGCTATGTGGTTCTGTCGACCTATCTCGAGCGGCCGGTGCAGCCCGGGATCACGACCGAATGGCCAGCGCCCCGGCACATGGCTAAGCCGCTGTATTAGCGCCGTCCGGTCAACCAAGCTCCAGGGTGGTTATCGCAAAGACACCTGACTGCGTAAGCTGCGGCGCTTTTCCCCTATACATTCGAGCCGTCTCGAAGCCCGGTTGAAGGCCAGCGGACGTCAGCCTGGCTGCAAATTGCCCGCTGGTCTCGGGAACGTCGAGATGGACATTGCCGGGTCTGGAAGCGTTGGCGAGCGCCGTGAAAAGGCGACTTGCCACGTCCAGGCTGTTGGCAAAGAGCGGCCCGATCTTGCAACCGTCACGGCAGCGGCGCGCGACGCCATACCCCTCGATGGCGCGATCCCTGACGATCGCAAGCGCGACGTGCGGCGGGCGCAGCCAGTGTTCCAGGAAGGATCGCCGCGGAGCGGGAAAGAACCGGCTGTCGTAGTCCAGGACATCGGCTTCCGGGCCTATGACGCAAATATCGCTGTCGGCAGTTGCCGGACCGTTCGGCGATCCGACGAACCGGATCGTCCGGTAGACCGGCGCAAAACCCATGCTGCGGTAATTGGCCTGCTGTTCGACGACACCATCGAGGCCGACCGTACGGTCGCCGAGCCGCCCCATGCCGGCATCCCAGACCGCCTTGCCATGGCCCTCGCCGCGCCTGTCCGGCCGACAGATGTAGAGACCGATGAAGCCGAAATCGTCGCCATAGGCGACGGCCGAAATACCGGCCACCATCTCGCCATCGACAAAGGCGCCGATGAAGCCGTCCGGATCCGCCGCATGGAACGCCATGGCATCGCCGAGGCCCGGATTCCAGCCCTCCGCTGCCGCCCAGTCGACAAGGATTTTTACGTCTTCAAGTGCGAGCGTTCTGATCGTTCGGCGCATTGCCTCACTCGGCGGCTACGGTACCGGGGGCGAAGGACTTCAATGCGCCAAGATAGGGCTTTGCCAGCGGGTTTGCATAGGCGCCACGCTTGGACGTCGACAGGCCAAGCGCGATCAGTGCCTCGGCCTGCTTGACCGCGGCGCCGACGCCGTCGATGACCGGAACGCCGAACTCCCGCCGCAGCGCGGCGGCGAGATCGGCCATGCCGGCACAGCCAAGCACGATGGCCTCGGCGCGATCCTCGTCGAGCGCGCGCGCGATCTCGCCGCGCAGCTTCAGGATCGCATCGGAGGTTGGGTCTTCGAGCGCAAGAACCGGAATGTCGGCAGCGCGCACGCGTGCCCGTCCCGCCATGCCATAGCGCTGCACCAGCGCTTCGACCGGCACGCGCGAGCGCTCGGTCGTGGTGACGACGGTGAAGCGCTGGGCGATGAAAGACGCCGTGCTGAGCGCTGCCTCGCAGATGCCGATGACCGGAATGTTGGCCATGGCGCGCGCCGCATCCAGGCCGGTGTCGTCGAAACAGGCGACGATCGCAGCCAGCGCGCCCGAGCGTTCGCCGGCGGCGATCTCGACCAGCAAGCCCGGCACGGCAAGCGCCTCGTCGTAGTAGCCTTCGATCGACACAGGTCCCATCGACGAGGTGACGGCGACGATCTCCGTTCCGGCGGCGGCGACGAGCCGCGCCGCCGCTGCAATGGTTTCGGTCATGCTGGCGGTGGTGTTCGGATTGACGACGAGGATCTGCACTGCGGTTCTCTCAAGCTCGCGGCCGACGGCCACCGACATAGGCGATTGCGCCGAGCGTCGCCAAAATCACCAGGAAGGAAAATACCGTGGTCACGGTGCCCAGCGCATAGAGCACTGGCGTCGTCACATTCGTCGTCATGCCGTAGATTTCGAGCGGCAGCGTGTTGAACGTGCCCGAGGTCATCAGGGTGCGGGCGAACTCGTCATAGGACAGGGTGAAACCGAACAGGCCGACACCGATCAGGCTGGGCGCGATCATCGGCAGCACGACATGCGCGAAGGTCTGCCAGGAGGTCGCGCCCAAGTCCCGCGCAGCTTCCTCATAGGCCGGCGAAAACCGGTTGAAGACCGCGAACATGATCAGCACGCCGAAAGGCAAGGTCCAGGTCAGATGGGCACCAAAAGCAGAGGTGTACCAGGCGGGACGAAAGCCGATCTGCTGGAAGACGACGCCGATGCCGAGCGAGATGATGATCGACGGCACGACCAGGCTGGCGACTGCCAGATAGAACAATGCGGTGGCGCCGCGAAATTTTTGCCGAAAGGCAAGACCGGCAAGCAGCGACACGCCGACGGTGACGATCATCACCATCAGGCCAAGAATAAAGGAGCGTTTGAAGCTGCCGCCGAAATCACCGACCGCCTGGCGTTCGAACAGATTGGCGAACCAGTGCAGCGAAACGCCGTTCAGCGGAAAGGTCAGCCCGCCATTCTCGCCCTGGAAGGACAGGATCAGGATCGCCGAGAGCGGGCCGTAGAGAAACAGCACGAAAAGGGCGAAGAAGGCCGCCAGCACGTAGAATTCGAGGGTGCGCTTGTCCCGGCTCATCGCCTCACAGCTCCTTGCGGATGTCGACGATGCGCAGGATGCCGGCGACCATCAGCAGCACCAGCACCAGCAGCACGACCGCGTTGGCGGCCGCTGCCGGATATTGCAGCAGCGACATCTGGTTCTTCATCATCAGCGCGACGGATGCGCTCTGTCCGCCGGACATCACCTGCACCGTCGAAAAGTCGGCCATCACCAGCGTGACGACGAAGATGGTGCCGATTGCCATGCCGGGCTTGGCAAGCGGGATGACGACGTTCCACAACACCTGCCAGCCGGACGCGCCGGCATCGCGCGCAGCCTCGATCAGCGACTTGTCGATGCGCATCAGCGTGTTGAAGATCGGTGTCACCATGAACAGCGTGTAGAGATGCACCATGGCCAGCACCACGGCGAATTCGGAATAGAGCAGCCATTCGATCGGCTTCGAGATCAGCCCGATCTCAACCAGCGTCGAGTTGACCAGGCCGTTGCGGCCAAGCACCGGAATCCACGAGATCATGCGGATGATGTTGGATGTCAGGAACGGCACCGTGCAGACCAGGAACAGCACCATCTGCATGGCGGTGGTCCTGATATGGAAGGCGAGGAAATAGGCGACCCAGAAGCCGACGAACAGCGTCAGTGCCCAGACGATACCAGCGTATTTCAGCGTGTTCAGATAGGTTTTCCAGGTCACCCACGAGCCGAGCGTGTCGGCGTAGTTGATGGTCAGGAAATCCGGATACATCGCCGCGAAATCGTAGTCCCAGAAGGAGACCACGGCGATCATCAGGATCGGCAGCAAAAGGAACGCGCCGAGGATCAGCGCCAGCGGCGCCGCCTGGAGGTAGGGGACGAGGCGGGCAAGAGACAGGCGGCGGCGTTTGGCCGGTTTGGCCTTGATCATTCCAGGACGTTCGAGCACTGCTGTCATCAACATCTCGGTAGGCTGCGAGGCGGCCGGAGCTGCGTCCCTTCTCCCCTTGTGGGAGAAGGTGGATTGGCGCGCAGCGGCAAGACGGATGAGGGGTGTTGGAAGAAACTCAGCGTTGGCGATCCGTCCAACACCCCTCATCCGACCGAGCTTCGCTCGGCCACCTTCTCCCACAAGGGGAGAAGGCAAGAAGGCGCTACGCCGCGATGAATTCGTTCCAGCGCCTCACCATGTAGCGGTCCTCGTCCATGACCGAGTTCCAGCAGGCGACCTTGCCCATGCGCTCGACAAAAGAGCCGCCGTCACGCACCGCGCCTGCCTTCTCCATGATCTTGCCGTCCGGCGCCATGATGTCGCCCTTGGCCGGCTTGCCGTCGACCCAGTAGCCCCACTCGTCCTCGGACATGAACTGCTTGGCCGTATCCATGGCGGCCGAGTAGTAGCCTTGGCGGTTGAGGTAGGCGCCGACCCAGCCGGAGAGGTACCAGTTGATGTATTCGTAGGCGGCGTCGAGTTCGGCGCCCTTGAGGTGCGCCGCCAGGCCAAGGCCGCCGCCCCACGAGCGATAGCCTTCCTTGAGCGGCTGGTACTTGCAGGCGATGCCCTTGGAGCGCACCGCAGCGACGGCCGGCGACCACATCGACTGGATGACCACTTCGCCCGAAGCCATCAAATTAACGCTCTCGTCGAACGATTTCCAGAAGGCACGGAACTGGCCGTCCTGCTTGGCCTTGATCAGGAAGTCGATCGTCTTGTCGATCTCCTCCTTGGTCATGTTGCCCTTGTCGGCATATTTGACGTTGCCCATGGCTTCCATGATCATCGCCGCATCCATGATGCCGATCGACGGGATGTTGAGGATGGCGGCCTTGCCCTTGAAGGCCGGATCCATGATGTCGGCCCAGGTGGTGATGTCGCGGCCGACAAGGTCGGGGCGGATGCCGAGCGTATCGGCGTTGTAGATGGTCGGAACCATCGTCATCCACTGGGTCGGCTGCTTGGCGAAGGTCTTGGCGTCCTGCGCCTCGACGAAGCCGACGGTATGCGGCGCGGTGCCCTGGGCGATGACGCTGTCGGGCGTCAGCTTGCCGGTGATGAACAGCGGCACGATCTTGTCGTAATATTTCAGCTTCTTGACATCCATCGGCTGCATCACGCCGGACGGATACACCTTCTTGGCGATCCAGTATTCGATGTCGGCGATGTCGTAGCTGTCCGGCTGGGTCACCGCGCGCTGGGCGGCGGCGTCGGAATCGGTCGCGGTCATTTCCAGCGTGATGCCGAGGTCGGCCTTACACTTGTCGGCAATGGCGTTGAGGTTCGACACGCCGGTGCCGAACTGGCGCAGCGTGATCGGGTTCTGCGCCCAGATCGTCGGAAACCCTGATATGGCACCCGAACCGGCGGCAAGACCGACGGCGGCAGCACCGGTCTTGAGCAGCGAGCGGCGGGAAATTCCTGTCTTGTTGTCGGTGGTGTTGGTCATGTCAGTTCCCCTGTTTTGATTGATGGTTCTGGTTCAGGAATCGAGACGACCAAGGACGATCGCGTCCTCGGCGTCCCAGGCGATCGGTACCGCGTCACCGACGGCGACCGGCTTGGCGAAGAAGCTGGTGTCGTCGACGATGACGGTAAAATCCTCAATGCCGGCGCCATTGACCGAGAGTTTTACGGTCGAGCCGCGATATTCGACGTTGGAAGCGATGCCGGTGAAGCCGAGCCCGGTGGCCAGTGGGTCGCCGATCCGCACATGGTCGGTGCGAATGGCGATATCGATCGGCTCGCCGATCGCCCTGCCCTGGCCGCTGGCCGCAAGCGAGGCCCCACCCGGCACATCGAAGACGACCATGCCGTCGCGGCTGCCGCTGACGCGACCGGAGACGACGTTGTGATCGCCCATGAAGCGGGCGACGAACGCGGTGGCCGGCCGCTCGAAGACGATGCGCGGATGCGCCGCCTGCTCGATACGGCCGTCATTCATGACCACGATCAGGTCGGCGAGCGCCATCGCCTCCTCCTGGCTGTGGGTGACGTGGACGAACGTGATGCCGAGCGACGTCTGCAGCTTCTTCAGTTCCGCCCGCATGCGGATCTTCAAGAATGGATCGAGTGCCGATAGCGGCTCGTCGAGCAGCAGCGCTTCGGGGTCGGTGATCAGCGCGCGGGCCAGAGCGACGCGCTGCTGCTGTCCGCCCGAAAGCTGCGCCGGGCGGCGGCCGGCGTAGCCCTCCATCTGCATCAGCTTCAGCATATCGAGCGCCCTGGCGCGGCGCTCTTCCTTGCCGACGCCCTTCATCTTGAGGCTGAACGCAACATTGTCGATCAGGTCGAGATGCGGAAACAGCGCGTAGGACTGGAACATCATGGCGGTGCCGCGCCTGGCCGGCGGCAGGTCGGTGACCACCGTGTTGCCGAGACGCACGTCGCCGCTCGATATGCTTTCGTGCCCGGCAATCATGCGCAGCGTCGAGGTCTTGCCGCAGCCGGACGGCCCGAGCAGGCAGCAATAGGTTCCCGCGGGGATTTTCAAGCTGATGTCTTCGACGGCGGTCGTTGCGCCATAGATTTTCGAAACGGACACGATGTCGATTTCGGCGGCTTTGGACATCCGGCTTCCTCTCTAAATCAACTTAAGCAAAGCATCATGCATGCCAGTTGCCCCAGATCGGCCTCAAACGGCTGATTCCTTGGGAAAATCAGAATTGCCTCCGGCTGCCCCTCGAAACGGCATGCCTGAGAATGCACAAATTATAGGCGATCGCTAGCGATTCTCGCAACAATCGTATGCAATCTTTTCCGGCATCGTATTCACTTTGCCCCTCGTGCAAGCGACCCGATTCAGGGTAGAAAGGCGCAGGGACCACCATCATGAATATAGCCGACCAGACTTTCCCTGCTGTCGACAGTGCCAACGAGGATCGCGCCCAGGCGATCCGCGACCAGTTGCGCGACGCGATCGTCGATCGCCGGCTGGCGCCCGGGACCAAGCTGTCGGAAGGCGAGGTCGGCACTTTATTCGATGTCAGCCGCACCGTGGCGCGCGCGGCGCTGCAGATGCTCTCCTTCGAAGGCCTGGTGCGGACCGAGCGCAATCGCGGCGCCTTCGTCGCCAACCCGTCGCCGGAGGAAGCGCGTCAGGTCTTCGCTTCGCGCAGGCTGATCGAGCCCGGCATAGCGATTGCCGCAGCCGGGCGGATGACGCCGGACCATGTCGCTGCCTTCAAGGCGCAGCTCGATGAAGAGGGCCGCTTCATTGCCGAACGCGGACCAAATGCAAGACGCTCGGAAATCAAGGCTTCGGGCGATTTTCACCTGCTGCTGGCTTCGGTTGCCGGAAACGCCATCCTCCAGCGCTTCATGGAAGAACTGGTGGCGCGGTCATCGCTGGTGATCGCGCTCTACGGCCGCTCGGGCGTCTCGAGCTGCGGCCATAGCGAACACATGACTATCCTGGAGGCGCTGGAAAATGGCAATTCCGAACGCGCCAGCGCCCTGATGCTGCACCACATCGACCATATCGAGGCCGACCTCGATCTGCGTGTCAGGAGCGGTCCGGCGCTCAGGCAGGCGCTCGAGTTCTGACGCTCAATTCGACCGGAGGGACGCGAATGCCGCGCCCTCAAAGCCGTTGGGCTCGGACCTTCAGGATCTGGTACAGCAAATCGCGGACGCGCCGCAGCCTCATCGACCACTTCTGGCTCATCTGCTTTCCAGTTCTGTTCGCCGACTGCCTACGTCTCAAAAAGCTTGGGCCGCGATGGCCATTCCAACCAGCGAGGTGGCGATTCCAGCGGTGCGGACCGTCGTCGGCCAACGAGCCAGCTTGACAGAGGACAGAATGCCGATTGCATGCAGCATCGACGTGGCGAGCATGAAGCCAGCGGCGTAGGCGATGCCGCCGGCGCTCTCGGGACTCTCAAGGCCGTGGGCGTTGCCGTGGAAGAGGCCGAACAGGACCGCCAGTGCCGCCGCGGCGGCCAGTGGCAGCGGGCTGACGAGGCCGACCATCGCGCCGAAGACCACAAGCGACAGCGCGATGCCGGTTTCAAGCGAAGGCAGGCCGATGCCGGCCATGCCGAGCAAGGCCCCGGCGACCATGGCCGAGACAAAGAACAGCGGCACAAGGACAATGCTGCGCCCGCCGGCACGGGCGCCGATCATGCCGACTGCAACCATTGCGAGCAGGTGATCCATGCCGAACAGCGGATGTTCGAGGCCGGCGAAAAAGCCGTGGACGTGAGCGCCGCCGCTATGGGCAAACGCCAGCGACGGTGTGACGGCGGCGAGAGCTGAAAGGGTGCCAAATCTTGCCATTGTTTTCATGCTTGCCAATGTTTTCATGCTTGCCAATGTTTTCATGGTTGTACCTGCTCGATGAGAGTGACGGGTTTGGTTTCAATGCCCGGGAACGGTGAATTGCGAAGCGGCGGAACGGTCCGCAAGGGCGCGCGCCGCGGCGAAGCCGAGCGGCTTTTGCTCAGCGCCATCGTGATAGATGAAAGCGAGGCGGCGGCGGTGCGATGTCAGGCGCGCCGGCAGCGGGTGATAGGCGACGCCGGTGCCGCCGACGAGCGGCATGACCGCGCCGACGTCAACCAGATCCTCGGTTTCGACGCGCAAGAGATGAAGCCGCACGCCGTCGGCCCTCTCGCCGACAAAGGGTATGCCGGCCAGGCGCAGAAAGCTGGATGGGTCCGGCGCCCGCGCAAAGCCTTCGAGGAAGGCGGTTTCGACCAGGTCGAGATCGACCGATGCGGGATCAACCGGCAACTCGTGAGCCTGGTCCGGCAGATGCGGCGTCTGCCATTGCAGCGGCTTGCCAGCGGGCCCGTTGTGGCCGGGGGGGTGCGGATGGTCATGATGACCGTTCGGCCCGTGGTGGCCGTCGCCATGGCCATGACTGTGGTGATGATCGTCGTGCATGGTCAAAAACTCACCGGTTTGTCGATGATCGATTTGTGCTTGCCGAGATTGCCGTGGGCGACCATCGAGCCGAGCGCTTCGACGACGACACGCACGCCGAACAGTGCGGTGATGTCCGACGTGTCGTAGGGCGGCGAGACCTCGACCACTTCCAGGCCGCAAATGCCAGGCGCCGTCACCAGCCCAAGCAGCTTGAGCGCCTCGCGCGGCAGGAAGCCGCCCGGCTCAGGCCAGCCCGTGCCGGGTACGAAACCGCAATCGAGGCTGTCGACGTCGAAGGAGATGTACACGGCGTCGGTATCTTTCCATGCGAGTTCGAGCGCGATTTCCGCCGCCTTCTCGAGGCCCATCTGCTCGATGTCGGCAATGGTCAGCACGTTGGTGCCGCGCTTCCTCGCCTCGGCGACGCCGTAGCGGGGAACCTGCCAGCCGCCGATGCCGAGCTGCACGAGATTGGTCGCCGAGACGTTCGGCAGGTTGGTCGCCCAGTACCAGGGCGTGGTGTGCATGCGCTCGTCGAGATCCTTTTCCTGGATGTCGATATGGCGGTCGAAATGGATGATGCCGATGCGCTTCGAGGTCACGTCGGCGATGCCGCGCACGCAAGGGAAACCGATCGAGTGGTCGCCGCCCAGCATGATCGGCAGCGCGCCGGACGAAGCGACATGGCTGACGCCCTTGGTGATCTGGTCGAAGCTCTTTTCCAGGTTGGCGGGAATGGTGAAGACGTCGCCGGCGTCGCACAGCGTCATCTGCTCGCGCAAATCGACGCCGAGCTCATAGTTGTACGGCGTGTACAGCGCCGAGATGCGGCGAATGCCTTGCGGCCCGAAGCGGGTTCCCGGCCGGTAAGTGGTGCCGCTGTCGAAAGGAATGCCGATGACGGCAGCATCATATTTGCCGACATCGCGGACGTTCTCGACATAGGGCGCCTTGAGGAAGGTGTTGATGCCGGCGAAATGCGGCAGCTCGCCGCGCGCGAATGTCGGGATCGATTTGTCGACGATCGACTCCGACCCCGGCAGGCCCATGTCGAGCGCCCATTGCTGCTCCTTGCGCCAGCCGCTTTCCGGCAGCTTGCCCTCGGCCTCGATCGACTTCCAGCCCTGCGTGCCGCGGGCGTCGAAATCGGGGTGGTGAAAACGCTCCCTGGCCGCCCGGGCGACGAGCCCTGCCCGGCGGTGGCTGCGTTCGGGGATATTTCTGGACATTCAAGCTCTCCGTTACGACGCCGTCGTCGCCATTGCTGTATCCGGCCGGGTCGTCCCGACCATCGCGGCCACCTTGGCCAAGTGATGAGAGGAAGCCCGGGTCTTGCGATCGAGCCTCAGATCGTAGGTGATCGTCGCGCCGTAAGCCGACGGGAACTGCGGATCGTGGCGCACCTTGTCGAAAACCAGCACGCGGGTGCCGAGTTTGAAGGCCTCGCCGATATCGTGGGTGACCATCACCACCGTCATGCCATGCTCGGTCCACAGCTCGGTCAGCAGTTCGTGCATCTCGACGCGAATGCCCGGATCGAGCGCCCCGAACGGCTCGTCGAGAAGCAGGATCTGCGGCCGGCCGAGCAAGGTCTGCGCAATCGCCAGCCGCTGCTGCATGCCGCCGGAGAGCGATGCCGGATAGAGGTCGCGCGCATGGGCAAGGCCAACCCGCGCCAGCATGGCCTCGGCCTGTTGCCTGGCGTTTCTGCGCCTGGCGCCGAAGACGCGGCCAAACGGCCCGCCCGAGCGAAAGTCTTCGACCAGCAGCAGGTTCTGGATGGCGGTCAGATGCGGAAACACCGAATAGCGCTGGAAGACGATGCCGCGCTGCGGCGTCGGCTCGGGCACGATCGGGCCATCGCCGACGATGACGACGCCGCTGCTCTGCTGCTCCTGGCCGAGCAGGATGCGCAGGAACGTCGATTTTCCGCAGCCGCTGGCGCCGACCAGCGACAGGAATTCGCCGGCCTCGGCGGTGACGTTGACCCGCTCGAGCACGCGGGCATCGCCATAACTCTTTTCCAGCCCGTGAACGACGATGCGGCTCATCTGGCCTCCACCGGATGCGCCCAAGGGGAGATTGCCCGCGACAGCCGCACCAGCAGCCAGTCGGTAATCACGGCAAGCAGCGTGATCCAGGCGACATAGGGCAGGATGACGTCCATCGAGAGATAGCGGCGGACGAGGAAGATGCGGTAACCCAGCCCTTCGGTCGAGGCGATGGCTTCGGCGGCGATCAGGAACAGCCAGGCCGGCCCGAGCGCCAGCCGCACGCAAGTGAGGAGGCGCGGCATGATCTGCGGCAGCACCAGCCGCAAGACCATGGTCCAGCTGTTGCCGCCAAGCGTTTGCGCCTTGGCCACCAACTCTGGTGGCAGTTCCATCACCCGGTTGGCGATGTCGCGCACCATCACCGGCGCGACGCCGACGGCGATCAGCGTGATCTTGGCCGTTTCGCCGAGGCCGAGCGCGATGAACAGGATCGGCAGCAGCGCCAGCGGAGGGATGACGCAAACGACGGTGACGAAGGGCAGCAGGAACGCCCGCACCCGCGGGATGAAGCCGATGGCAATGCCGAGCGAAAGCGCGGCGACCGTGGCAACGCCCACGCCCGCGAACAGCCTGAGGAGACTGGCATAGGTGTCGACCCAAAGGATGAGGTCGCCCGAGCGCTTGTCCGGCACCGTGGCAAGGTCAAGAAAGGCCGACCACATCTGTACCGGCGAAGGCAGCAGCTTGTCGCTGGGATTGACCGTCAGTCGTTGCGCCGAAGCGAAGAGATAGGCGATTGCCACGAACAGGAATGGCAAGCCGCCGAGGAACAAGGCGCCGCCGCGCGAAACCTTCGCATTGATCATGCGAAGGCGCACCCTCGGCTTTGGCCGGGAAGGACGCTTAATGCCCTCCCCGCCCGTCGCGGAGGCTTCACCCCTGGCACTCATTCCCCTGGCCAGCATGTCGGGTCAGGGCGTTGCGGTTGCCGCCTCGGCCATGAACGCTGGATCGAAACGCAGCTTGACGTTCTTGGCGTCGCCCAGCGTCGATCCATCGGCAAAGCTCATGCCGACGACGTCGACACTCGTCGCATTGGTGCCGAGAATGCCGTGGCTGAACAGGAAGTTGCGGACAAGATCCATTGTCTTCGGCAATTCGCTGCCATTGGTGAACTCGACCGCCTTGGCGGGGTCGAAGAACATTGCCGTCGAGGCAAGCTGCGCGTCGAAGCCGGCGAGGTCGGTGCCGGACGCCTTGGCCATCTCCTCCTTGGCTGCCTTGCCTTCCGGCGTGTCGGAGGTCATCAGCTCCATCACCTCGTACCACGCGCCGACAAGCGCCTTGCCCAATGCCGGATTGTCCTTCAGCGTCTCGGTGTTGACGACCATCATGTCGATGATCTCGCCGGGAATCTGCGACGAATCGAAAACTTTTTTCGCACCCGGCATGGCGACGATCTCGGAAACCAGCGGGTTCCAGGTAACGACCGAGGTGACGTCGCTGGTGCCGTAGGCGGCGACCATGTCGGCGTCGGAGGTGTTGACGACGGTGATGTCCTTCTCGGCGAGCTTGACCGTGTCCAGCGCCCGCGCCAGCAGGTAATGCGAGACGGAGAGCTCGACGAGATTGACCTTCTGGCCGGCAATGTCGGCGAGCGCTGCCTTGTCCTTGAGGATCACCGCATCATTGCCGTTGGAGAAGTCGCCGATGATCAAGGCGGTGGTGTCGACGCCGCCGCCTGCGGGGATCGACAGCGCGTCCATGTTGGTCATCGAACAGCCGTCGAAACCGCCGGCGGTGTACTGGTTGATGCTTTCGACATAGTCGTTGATGCGGGTGATCTCGACATTGATGCCGTTTTTGTCGGCCCATTTCTTCATGATGCCGCTATCGGAGAGATAGCCCCACGGCATCCAGCCGACATAGATCGACCAGCATATCTTGAAGTCTTTCTTGGGCGCCGCGCCGGCGGCGGAAACGATGGGAAGTGATGCGGCTAGGATGATTGCGGCCAGCTTGCGAAGCATTGCGTACCCCTGTTCGCGATCCGGATTGCGACCGGACTTAATGTTGGGATTTGCGAGCGCGCATCCGGGAGAGGTTCGCGCCAGCAAACCCGTGCAGGGTTCTCCCGGGATTTTGGCCCGCCGTGTTCCGCCGGATGCCTCAGTGCATCCCTGGCGGTCGCATCTCTTGGACCAGCACCGCTGCGTTGCGGCCGGAACCCTAGACGCTCTGCACATCACCAACGAAGCAAGGAGCATGCCAATGCCGAACAGGCCACAAAGGCCGGCATTTGCGGACAGTGCGGCTTCGAGCACTCGCATTAGTGACGCAAAAATCATCGCATCGCCGACGGATTGGGCAGTTTGCCTGAGCGCTCGTGGTCAAAATCTGACGCTTGCTTCCGGGGCCGTTAGCCCCTCAGGGTGGGAAGGAGACACCTAACTCACCAGCTCTCCGACGGCGCGTGTGCGCCAGGAGTGATCCTTCAAGCCGCTGTTATGGAACGACCTGTGTGGGGCCGAAGAACGAACCCGCTGCGCGGGATGGGCGCGTGGGGTGAGGTAGAGATCACGAACCGGACGTCGCGCTCGCATTGAGGG
>NZ_JBVVQT010000008.1:111862-244898 GCF_055811595.1 Mesorhizobium sp. WSM4814 | reverse complement strand
GGCGATGGCGGCGGCGGCGATGGCGGCAGCGGCGGCGGCGGCGGCAGCGGCGGCGATGGCGGCAGTGGCGGCAGTGGCGGCAGCGGCGGCAGTGGCGGCAGCGGCGGCGGCGGTGGTAGCGGCGGCAGCGGCGGTGGCGGCGGCAGCGGCGGCTAACGACCCCACCAGATGTTCGCTCGATAATCGCGAAGGTGAGCGTCTAAAGGCGCTCACCTTCCGTTTGGGATACTCAACTGGAGGCCGGCGCGAGGCTGACTTATCGGCCGCGAGGCTATCTTCACTCCTCCGCGCCGCGCTTCGTCGCAGACCGGCCCTTCAATTGCAGCGACAAACCAGGATCTTCACGGCTCTCTACGCTCATTTGGAGCCCGGCCCTACAGCCGAGGCCGTTGCCACCGCATAGACCCTGCCATTACAGTCGACGGTTGAAGAGCAGCCCAACACTCGATCAATCTCGGCGAAACCATGTCCGCCCAACGGATTCAAACCTCCAAACGCCTCATGCCAAAGAGGAACTTTCATCGGGCCGAACGGTCTCCCGAACGACGGACGGACGTGTCGCTGCCGGAGGAGATGGCAAGGATCCGAGACTTGGCGGAAGCCTGGATAATCCGCAATATTGGAAAAAAGGGCCTGTTTACCTACAGTATCAATCCGTATACGGGCGAGAAATCTGAAAAAAACAATGAACTAAGACAGCTTATGTCATCGCGCACGTTGGCGGAAATGAGCGTAGGAAATCTCTCGCTTCGCCCTGTTCATCGCCGCAATTTATCGTTCATCATGAATACATGGTATAGGGAAGAGCGTGGCATTGGTTATATTGAATATGATGGCAAGTCAAAACTCGGGGCGAATGCGATGCTGCTTCGCACATTCGCGGCAAGCCCTCATTTTGGACAGTTCCAGTCAAAGGTCAGGGCAGCCGCGGAGGGCATCCTTGGGCTCCAGAATGCAGACGGGTCTTTTCGCCCTTGGCTAAAGGAGCCGAATTATTCCTTCGACGCAAAATACCTCTTAACATTTTACTCAGGGGAAGCACTGGTAGCTTTGCTGGAATATTATTTCCGGACTGGATTAACCCGTTATTTCGACGAAGCGTCGCGCAGTGCAGAATTCTATTTAGATGAATATGTCCGCAATATCGCAGATAATTATTACCCGGCATACGTGCCTTGGCACACCATCGCTTATCGGCATCTATATGACTTGACGAAAGCCGATAAATTCGCCGAGGCGGTGTTTACTCTGAACGACAAATTGCTTGAACTTCAGGACCGGTCGTACAGGATTGGACGATTCTTCAATCCAGCAACCCCTCAGTACGGCCTTCCGCACGCGTCCTCGGACGGAGTTTATACCGAGGGGCTGGCTTATGCATTCGAGATGGCGCAGCGGACAGGGGATGAGGTGAGGGCAGGGCGATACCTTGACGCTATTATGCTCTCGTTGAAAAACATCGCATCCTTGCAGTATAGAGAAAAACTGGATGAATCTTCTCTTCCTTTTTATGCGTACCGAGGAGCCATCAGGACCAATGCAGAGAAAAATAGGTGGGCTCGCATAGACAATGCCCAGCATACGATAGACGCTATCCAGGCCTTGGAGAATTTTCTCGGAAGCAAGCAGGCTTCTACATTCGAGCCGGGGCTTTGACTCCCGTCAAAGGACAGCCGGGAGCCCCGAACTGCTTCTGCGTTTCCTCACCGGGCAGTGCGGCCAGCATCCCAGTCTGGATCTGTACCATTTCGACCTTCAACGCCATCCAAAATATTGCCCGTGGTTCTGCTTGACCGGCTCAAGCCATGATGCAAGCATGGGAAAGCGTTTTGAACACATCAGGCTCATAAATGCCGACGTTGGAATACCTGTTGACCCCATCGCCGGAAGAGCTGGCGCAAACCCATGTGCTGTTTTTGGCGCGTCATGCCCTCGACTCCAGCCCGGAGCGCAGGGCCAAGTACGGCTACCACGTCGTCTACCATGCCATCATGCTCGAAACGCTGCGCGGGCTGGGTTTCAGGGTCACGCCGGCGAGCGAGCACGAGGTGCTGTTCGGGCCTCTCGACTTCGATTTCCTCTATGCCATTCACTCGCATGCGATATTCGATGGTCACGAGCTCCTGGCGCCGGCAATCGCGGCCTATCGTGGCGTCCCGTGTCTCGGCGCATCGGCGTCAAGCCGGGCGGTCTCGGAAGACAAGATATTGGCCAAGCAACTGGCTGCTTCGCTGGGGCTCGACGTCGCCAAGCACAGGATCATGCAGCCCGGTGAGGTCAGCAATGACAAGTTCAGCCTGCCTGGTTCGTGGATTGTCAAGCCGCGAGGGGGTATCGCTTCCGACGCAATTGTAAAGGTCGAGAATGAAGCGGATTGGCGGGATGCACTGACAACCATCTCGGATCCGCGTCACGGCGGCCGTGAATTCATTGCAGAGGAGTTTGTGCCGGGCCTCAATCTGACGGTTCCAATCGTCGAGGGCTTCCCCCCGGGTTCATTGGCGGTTTTCGAGGAGAGCGGCCGCCCTGGCGACAATGTTCTGACCAATGAAGCAAAGCGAGGCCTCAACAGTTCCTACAAGTCCGCTCCTTACGACGGACCGGGAGCTGAAGAGGTTTCGGAGGCGACCGCACGAATGGTGGCCGAGATGTCGCCATTCGACTATGCCCGCTTCGACTTCCGTTATGATCCCGACACGCGGCGGACCGTTTTCATCGAAGTGAACATCGCCTGCAATATGGCGCCGGCCTCGGCGGTCTATCGTTCGGCCGCCCTGCATGGGATCAAGTATGAAGAACTGGTGGGACATGTTTTGACGCACAGTCTCAGGCGTCAGAGAAAGCGGCAAAGATAACCGCAACGCTCGATAAGGCACTTCAGTGATGGTCAGCGCATGCAAATCGATATGGTCGACAAATTCGAAGCGTTGGAGCCGCTGAGAGAGAATTGGGACCGGATATATGACTCCGATCCGGAGGCGAACTTCTTCCTGTCGTGGCCATGGATGTCGAATTGGCTGCGACGCCCAAATTGGGTGATTTTGGCCGCGCGGTCTACCGGGTCGAACGAGTATGTCGCCTTCTTCCCTTTGCAACTCGTCACCGGGCTCGATGAGCAGACGGGGTTTTATAGCAGCATAAGGATGGCCGGCTCGTATTTTGCCACCTATACGGGCTTCATCTGCGTTCCCGAATTCGAAGAGCAAGTCATTTCGTTGTTCGCCGGTCGCCTGCAGGCGCTGAATTGGACAACGTTACACTGCGACGACATTTCGATATCGGCCAAGCGCCGTCAAATGCTGCTTGGAAGCTTTTCCGACAACGATTTTGTGAAAGAAAAGATTGAACGACGTCGCCATACCACCCGAACAGGCGAGAACATAAATCATGACATCTATATGTATGTCGATTTGCCAGTCGATTGGGATGAATTCCTGGACGGCAACCTTGGCCCGAAAACCCGTCGTGACGTCCGTCATTTTCTTCGCCAGGTCGAAAATAGCGGAGAATACCGGATAAGTTTGGCGGACTTCGAGACAATCCAAAGCGACCTGGAGGTTTTCTATCAACTTTGGCTTGCGCAGTGGGAGGCCAAAAGCCGCGTCTATGCTCAGGGTGTTATTGCCAACTGCCGCCATATGTTACTTGAGTGCCACAAGGCGGGTGTGCTGTTCGCGCCCGTATTGTGGAAAGGCGATACTCCATTAGGAGTACACATTACGTTTATCGACAGGTCGAAGCGTTCACTCGTCTGTTTCCTCGTCAGCCGCAATCTCGCAATTCGGAAGCCTCCACCCGGCTTGGTGCTTCACGCCTACAGCATCCGTTGGGCAATTCAAAACGGCCTCAGGACTTACGACCTTGGCACTGGAGATTTTTCGTACAAGTACACCTTCGGATCGAAGGAGCGGCTTGTAGAGGGTGTCCGGATCGACTCCACCAACAGCCGCGGGAACAGGCTGGATCGAAGAAGCCTTCCCTCGGTGATTTCGTCGGTGCGAAAGCTGCGTCAGGAGGGGAAGTTCCATCTGGCCGAGCGCGGTTGCAGGCAGGTGCTCGAAACTGAACCGAGCAATCTGGAGGCGCGCCGGCTTCTGGACGAGCTTGTGGCGGCTAGGCGTATTGAGGAGCAATTTGCGCGTGCGCTGCAATGCCATCGGAGCAAGCAATTTTTGGATGCCCAGAGGATTTATCTGCAGGTACTGGCAGCAAATCCCCGGCATTACGACGCTAATTATCTGTTGGGCGTTCTATGTCTTCAGGCCGGTCGGTATCAGGCAGCGGACACCTACCTGGCTCGCGCCAGTGAGATCAATCCGAAAGCCGCAGCCGCTTACAACAACAGGGGGCATGCCTTGCGCGGCCTGAAACGGTATGACGAGGCTCTCGCATGCTACGAGAAAGCCATCGGGGTGAAACCCGATTTCGTGCAGGCAATGAACAATCGGGGGGTGACGTTGCGGGCGTTGGGGCGCATTGATGAAGCACTCGCCAGCTTCGACGAGGCGCTGACGCTCAAACCGGACTTTGCCAAGGCCTTGTCCAATCGCAACCAGTTGCGTGTGCCCCTGCCGCGCGACCGTTTGTCCATCGCCGATGATGTGGACACCTTAGAGTAAAGCGCATCGCGTTTTGCATCTGGTCAAGGACAGGAATGGCCGGGTAAACCGTCGACCTGCTAACCTTTCCACTCCATCGATAGCCCATGCGGATCGCAGATCGCGAGCGTTTTGACCCTGCGCTCGCCATTGAAGTATCTGCTGACCTTGAGAGGATTGAACGTCTCAGTGGGGTTGGAGTGTGCGACCTCGCCTTCGACGGTGACGCGCCAGACCGGCGCCGTCTTGCTCGCCTCCAACAGGATATCGTTTATGCGTCGGTGTTGATCGCCGGAAAGCTGATAGCCCATGATCGTGTGATACACGCACCGGGCTTGATAAGGCGGAATCTCCGCCAGCGCAGAGGCCAGGTTCAGCACGGCGTCGCCGCCTCTGATCCGGGGCGGATGCGCGGCGGCGACCTTCAAGGCGCCATCCAATTTTGTGAGCCGGTCGATGCGCTCGGGCCAGACAAGCGCCTTGAGCCACCGGCGTTCATTTTCATCCCGAACATCGGTCGGATAAAGTTCGAGGCCGATCCTTGATGAAACGGGGGGCGGGAACGCCCCCAATACAGGCACGCCAGGCCCTTCAAGGATGCAGGAAAGGACGAAATCCGCATCGGTCCACCGCTCCAGCTTCGGAGCGCCTGTCCCGTCCGTATACCGATATCCATAGCTGTCGAAGTTCAGGTTCAGGCCGGCGCTGGATCCGATCTCGACGAGGCCAAGGGGAGCGGCGGCTTCGCGCGCAACCAGATCGAATGCGGGCAGCAGCAGCGCGCTGCGGCCAGCCTCGTTGGTGTTGGTGGCGCGCTTCGCGATGATGTCGACGAGTTCGGCTTCGTGGGCACCGCAAAAAGCGGCGAAAAGTTCGAATGCGCGATCGTCGGCCGGCCGCGTTCCGCCCAGACTCGGATAATAATCCTTGAGAGGATGGTCGACGCCGCCGAGCAGGAGATACTGTACCGCGCCGAAGACCAGGTTCGCCGCCGGCTGACCCTTCCTGCGCCCTGCCGCCAGGCGCTGCAGCGCGACATTGTCCGCAATCCCAAGCGACAGCTTTTCATAGAGGGGGGAGCCGCCACGACGAGACTCGTTGGCAAAGAAGCGGTAATAGTGAGCGCTAGTTTCAAACACCACCATAGCACGAACCTAGCGGACAATAGATGTCTTGGATGTGGATTCCACCTGTAATTGCCTTAATGCTTTCGGCCCAGCGGGTCAAGGAACCGGCCGAACAAGAGAGGCTCTCGAGCATACACTCTTATGAGACTGGCGGATGAACGAAAGCGTGGACGATTCACCTTCGGGATATACTACCATTGATGGCGCCTTTCGCGACGAATCGCGCAGCCGTTCGGTGCCATACCGGCTTTATGCCCCGGCTCCGCTCTCTGGCGCTTACCCGGTGATCCTTGTGTCGCATGGCATTGGCGGATCGCGCGAGGCGATGCCTTACCTCGGGCGGCGCCTGGCGCAAAGCGGCTCCGTGGCGGTGCACCTGCAGCATACCGGGACGGACAGTTCGATCTGGCAACAGGCAAACTCTCTTGCGGAAGTCTACCGCATTCTTCGTGAAGCCATGTGGGACGCCAATGCTGCGCGCGCGCGATTTCAGGACGTGCCCTTTGCCCTGCGCGAGCTTGCGCGGATGAACGGCGAGGGGCGGCTCGCCGGCCGCCTGGATTTGACACGCATCGGCATGGCCGGGCACTCTTATGGAGGCGTCTCGACGATGGTTGCAGCAGGGCAGAGAATGGGTCCGGGCGGGCAGTGGTCGTTCAAGGAGCCAACAATTCGCGCTGGCCTGGTCATGAGCCCGAACATACCCATCCAGGGCGGCGACTTGGCCGCCCTTTACCGCGATATCGATATCCCGCTGTTTCACATCACGGGCACGAAAGATGGCAATGCGGTGCCCGGCAACAAGGAATTCGATCCGATACAGCGGACCCTTCCTTACGAAGCGCTGACGATCCCTCATCAATATCTGCTCGTTCTCGACGGTGCTGGCCACAATGCGTTTTCCGGCCTGAAGCACGGGCCACACGCCCACGGCCCCGAGGAGGAGACCCGTTACACGCGCGTTGTACAAGACGCAGCAGTGTCGTTCTTCGATGCCTACCTGAATGGGAAGACGGCGGCTCTGGCGGCGCTTCGCCAAACGTTTCAATCCAGCCTTGAGCCGACCGACAAGTTTGAATGGAAATAGCGGGAAGTCCGCCAGCCTTCACCGGCAGTTGTTCGACCTGGATTCCGACGTGGCTGGATGGGGAGTGTGCGGTTTTCTGCACAAGTTGCGACAGGGGAGGGCCGGTAGGTTGGAGATTCACAATCTGCCATGAATTAATGGCGATGCCATCCAAAGCGCACGGGCGAGGACGGAGGCAGAAACGCGGCTCTCGACGCTGAAGACCACACAGGAAGCCGGCATTGCGCTGAATGAAGGCATCGACGCCATTGTCCATGGAGAAGACATCCGGCTTTCACCGAACGCGACAGGGCCTATTTCTCGAGTTGCCGGCGACGTAGCTAAAAACTCCGTGTTCACCCCCGAGCTTCCTGAGCTTCTCAGCTACTACGAGGCCAGAAGGCCCGTGGGGAGGCGATCGTCGCCGGCAAGGTAGACACGGCCCAAGCCCGTCCTGACCCGCTCCCTGCCGGCCTGCCGGCCTGGCGGCGGCGCAGGCGCTCATCGCCAAGGCCGAGGACACCAAGGCGCTCGCTGATCAATATCGCGTCGATCACAACACCGGCGCCTATGACGAGGAAGCCGGATAGCGCACCTCGCTGCCACCGGCCGGCTGTCGGAGGAAGATTTGACAACGCTGGATGAGGCACGCCGGGATTTCGAGCAGGCAGACGCCTTTGGCGAGGCTATGAAATCGTTGGCGGTCTGCCTAGTCTAGATCCGCTCGGCCGTGATGGGGGCTCGGCTTAAATCGAGGAGGCTGGTCGCACCTCCGGCGATGCCCGGCTTCCAGTCGAGCAATCCTCGGATGTCGTGTGCAAAACCAAACTCCTCTATCCTTAATCGCCGCTCCGTGTACTTTTGACCGTTTTCAGCGACTTCTGAAATCTCTGACTCGGTAGTTTCACCTCGGAATGAACTTACCGCAACTCCAAGCAGCAAATCCGTTTCGCCTTGATGTTGGAACACAGGCGCCCCACTCATCCCCGGGCTTATGTTGAAACTCAATTCGTAGCCATTTGGATGGCTCCCGATGCGCATGTCTTGAGGCAAAGTTTTGCGCTGTACATAACCTCTTAGAGCTCTCAAGTTGAGCCGAAATCCGCTAGGCGTGCCGCCGTGTGCTGAAACTGGATAGCCAATAGATGCAACGTCCTGCCAGACCTCAATATCAAAGCTTTGCAACCGTATCTTGGTTGGAGCGAAATAAGCCGTCCTGGCGATGGCAACATCGAACGGAGGCGGGGCGTTTTCGATTTGAAGAAATTCCGCAAGTACGCTTGTGGCTGCCGTGCCGTTGTCAGCTTTTCCAACAACTCCAGCATGCATTCCTTTTATACTGTTGACGCGTTGGAGCGCTTGATCGGCCACGTGCCGAGCGGTCAAAATCCAGCCTTGGTCGTTAATCAGAAAAGCGGTGCCCACGGTTCCAATGACGTTCACACTGTCAGGGCCACGGACTTCCCATATAGCAACGGGCATAACATACGTTTGTAGAAACATAATGCTAGTATTCCTTGCGCAAAGCTTCGCCCCCGCAAGGGCGTGGTTCGCCTACGTCGTCGACCGCTTCACAGGCTCCGTGAAGTCTTGTTCTGTTATCGGCTGCACCGTGCTTAAAAACTATGGGTGAATGCGCTTTCTCCGAGCGGCTACCGTCTGATAGCGTCCGCCATAAAGGAAGGGCGCAACTCCGAGCGCGGACGCGATGAGTGCTGCGCTCACGACCATCTTCATTTCCGTAGCCTCACTCCAGCTTCGCCACCATTTTCGGGAATGAACTCGACGCCGGCGGATTCGAGGGCAGCACGGAAAGTCGGCCGGGTTTTCACTCAGCCTTCAGTACCTGGTGTCTGATCAACCAATCACGAATGATCAATCGGACGGCTTCAGGTCGCGAAACATCATGCTCGGCAACAAATTGATCGACGCCCGCGAGCATGTCCGGTTGAAGGCGGACCATGATCGGCACGCCTTTTCCCGTTGGGGCTGGTCCCCGCCGTTTCTTTGATACCACGGTTTCTTGCTTTGCCATAAAAACTCTGATATCAGAATTCCCGTTCTGGCGGAAGCCGCTAGACCTCACATGAAACCGAATTGGAGAAGATCCGATGCCGAACACCCATGTTCGGGCAGCCGCCGAAGGCATGCCCGCAATCAACCGCCGCCGCCTTCTGCTTGGCCTCGTGGTTACCTCAACCGCTGCTGCCGCGGCGGCGGCCTTGGCTGCCGCTTCAACGCTCATCGACGCGACCGCAGCGCCGTCTGTCGCTGGCCCGATCCCATCTACGGGCAGAGCCAGTCTCGATGCAAAGCTGCTGTTGCTGCCGCCGGAAGAGGCGAACCAACTGGAGGATAGAATTCATAGCGATCATTTCCGCTGTCAAAGAGATGTGCGCCCGAGGCGAAGATCGCCAATCGATCAGGGATTTTGTCAGAACGGGGTTGCAGCAAAATGAGATGGAGAGGGCACGGGGAATATGAGCACCGCACCGATCGTCGAACCATGTGTCTGCTCTGATGTCTTCGTCACTGGGGCCGCGCCGCTCATGTTCATGGGCGACAATCTCAGGCTGACTTTGTTCGTCTCGCAGCGATCCTATGACGGCAGCCCTGAAAACGCCGTGGTGACCAAGCTTGTCGGAAGCCGATCGGACATGCTGGAGATCGCCGCCGCCATCGTGCGAGGCTGCTACACCCATCCAGGAAAGGCCGAGCGAAACGGCGAGCGCATATTCCTCGAATTTCTCGACGCACCGGCAGAGCGCCACTGACGACTTCCAACCCGTTTAGCCCGCTGCCTCACGCTGGCGGGTTCTTTTTATGTCCTGCCCGTGACGCTGAACAGGATGGCCAGTGCTATGCTCGCCACGGCGATCGCCCCAAACGTGAGTGACAACGGCGAACCAACCCAGAAAAGACTGCCGGCCACGAGACCGAAGCAGATGGCGCCACACCAAAAGAACCCTTTCGGATCGGAAAATGGTGGGAAACTGCTTAGGAGTTTGCGCATTTCATCCTCGGCTACGTTGCGACGGCTGGCTCACGGTGGCGGGCTTATCGCCGTTTGGCCTTCGCCAGTTGCAGCCGCAGCCATTGCCAGCCCCGTTCACCAGCGATCTGATCAGCCGCATAAAGCCCCCTCCCAAGTCGCGTGGACCCGCCGATAGTCGCACGAAGGAACAGAAATGCAAGAAAGCGGGGAGGGGCTTGAGCTACGGTTTGGTGCGAAGGTCGCGTACAGCGCAGCCGTTCGCTGAGGCCACTTTTGTCAGCGTCTGGTCATTTGTGACGAGTAAATAATTGTTCTGGATGCACGTGTCAGCGATCAGTGCATCAATCGTGTTGCTCGGGCGCTTCTTCTCGGCGTCCAGTTGCGTCTTCAACTTCTTGAACTGTGAATCTGGGCCAGTCCACTTCGCCTCTCCCCATCGAGAAGTACCCCAGACTGCCGTTTCAGTCGCGACCTTTACTGTCGCCACCTCTGTTACCATAGCTTGCAGAGCTTTGCGCTTCGAAGGATCTGCAGTTCTTTCGATCTCGTCGTTCTGAAGGTGTGTGACTACCGTCGCCCAATCTCCGGGGATTGAGGCAGGATTGATCGAACCTTCGACCAAGTGGTTGAAAACGTTTGTGTCTAGCATCACTTTCACAGCACTGCCCCCCTCTGTCAGAGTGCAATCCAGCCGGCGGCGCGCCCAGCCTCAATGCAGGCGAGAACAACTGTGGCGATCGTAACCATCAGCGCCATCCCTCGCTCGAAATTGGCAAGACGCTTTTCAATCGCAAGCTTCTGTCCATCCCAGTGAAGTGTGTTGGTCTTCGGGTTTAACCCTAAGAGCGCGAGACCTTCCTGACTGATCCCGCGTATTCCCTCGGGCCACTCCGCCGGTGGCGCATCTTTCGTGTACCGAAATTTTCGGATGTGATCCCAGTCGATCATTTTTCCCCTCCGGTGGTGACGAGAGGAGTGTGACAGGAATCGCTGGACTCGACAAAGGCCAGAAGGAAATTGGCCAAATATTGGACAGCGGGGCGGAGTTTTCAGCTAAGTGCTTGATTTTTCTGGTACGCCCAAGGGGAATCGAACCCCTGTTACCGCCGTGAAAGGGCGGTGTCCTGACCGCTAGACGATGGGCGCGCTCAGATGTGAGCGCTTATAGTTGCGTTGCACCAAACCGGCAACCCGTCTGCCGCTACCTGCGACAACTTTTTTCGGTGATCGCAAAACCGCGCATTTTCGGCGATTTCCCCCGGTTCGACGCAGCATCGCGTGCCGTGCTGAGACAGCACTGCGGGCGTTGCATGGACGAGAGGAGAATCAGCCGTTACCGCCGCCGACGGCAGCGCCAGTTCCAGTCGCGCTCGGGACCGACGTCGATGTGAACGGATTCGGTATGGCAGTACGTGCCGACGCCGCCGCGCCCGGGCATGCTGCGGATGTAGCTTGCCAGTTGCGCTTTCGAGACGCCTGGAACCTGGATGTCGGCGGCGGCGCAATACATGTGCAGCGAATTCTTGGCGCCGTTGGCGCGGCGATTGCGGGCCGGATCACGATAGCCGGAGGTGACGATCATCTTCTTGCCGTAGTGGCCCTCGATCGTCTTCAGCACACGGACCAGCGAAGGTTTCAGGCAGGCAACGTCGACATTCTCGGTCTGCTTCAAAAGACCGTTGGGTGCCAGCCGGGCAAGACCGGGAGCGTATGCCACCTGATAGGCGCCGCCTTCATCCTCATTCAGATCGACGTCGCTGTCGTCGTCGAGTCCGGATTTGCGCTTGATCTCGAAAAGCGCGGTCTTGCGCACGCCAGGCAGCGCATCGTCGGTGAAACGGCTGGTATCGCCGAGCGAAGCCAGTTGCACCGGCTTTTCGGCCGATTTGGCCGAGGCCAGGGTGATGACGGGTTTTGCCGCCGCCTTGGGCTGAGCGGCCTTGGGCTGCGCCGCCGGCGGCTGCTCGCCCGACCTGTTGCTGGCCTGCGGGGCAGGTGCTGCCGAGGCCGGCGTGGCGCTGAACAAAGAGGCGAGGAAGCCCTTCTTCTTCGGCGCATAGGCCTGCGGCTCAGCGGCAGTCACATAGACCGGGTTGTTCATCGCCGGCGCGGCGGACTTCGGCGCGGCCGTGCCGGCATCGGCGGTTTCAGTCTTCTGCGCAGCAGCGTCGGCCTGTTCAACCGTCTGCGCCGCCTGTGGCTGCGGCGTCTGGCCTGCAGCCGCCTCTGCGCCCGCTTTGGCCGGGACGGGGAAGCCGGCATCCGATTTGGTGCCTCCCTGGAGGGCCTGCGCTCCTGGCTTGGCCGCTGGCACATGAGCGACCTGCTCGGGAAGGCTTGCGTCGCCCTTGGCGGTCATCGTCATTTGTGAAGTCGTCATCTGCGACGATGAATCGGTGGTGACCTGTTGGCTGCCGGAGGCCGTGTCCGGTGCCGAGGCATTGTAGCCGGGCATGCCGACGGACAGGGATGGGTCGCCGGCCGAGGTGCAGGACGCCAGGAGCACGGAGAAAAGCGCGGCCGCAATGGCGCGGCTTTCTCCCTTCGCGAGGCGCGATCCTGCTGATTTCAAAACAAAATTCCCCCTCGATGTCCGGTCGGTACTTCATTGGCGGCACCGAAACGTCTCGCCGCAATAAACCCTTGTCCCCGAACGGAAACGAGACCTGTGTCAAATCCGCAAGCCCCAGAGTAATTCGACGGCTAGAGAAGAATCGGGAGTGCTTAAGGGTTGACGACACCATTTCGCCCTCTTTTACCGGCGCGTCAACTCACCACACATTACAGAAGGTTACACACGCACCTTGACATAGGTGCCTGGCGCATCGCCCAGGGTTTTCATGTGCTTGCCGGGTTTGCGGGCCGGCACGCGGGTGTCGTCCCTGGCCTCGATCCAGCGTTGCCAGTGCGACCACCAGGAGCCGGGATGGTTGGTGGCCTTGGCGAGCCACTCGTTGAAGTCGCCGGTTGGCTTGCCGCCGGTCCAGTAGTGATATTTCTGCGCAGCCGGCGGATTGACGACGCCGGCGATGTGGCCGGAGCCGGCCAGGACGTAGTCGACCTCGCCGCCGAAATATTTCGAACCGAGGAACACCGAAAGCGCCGGCGCGATATGGTCTTCCTTGGAGGCGAGGTTGTAGACCGGGATGGTGACATCCTTCAGCGAGACGACGCGGCCCGCCAGTTCCATCTCGCCTTGCGAAAGTCTGTTCTCGAGATAGCAATTGCGCAGGTAGAAGGAATGGTTGGCTGCGGCCATGCGGGTCGAATCGGCGTTCCAGTAGAGCAGGTCGAAGGGCAGGGGATCCTTGCCGCGCATGTAGTTGTTGACGACATAGGGCCAGATCAGGTCGCCCGAGCGCAGCATGTTGAAGGCGGTCGCCATCTTGGTGCCGTCGAGATAGCCTTTCTCGTTCATCGCCTTTTCGACGGCCGCGACCTGCTCCTCGTCGACGAACACTTTCAGGTCGCCGGCATGGGTGAAATCGACCTGCGTGGTGAAGAAGGTGGCCGATTTGATGCGGTGGTCGCCCTCCTGCGCCAAAAGCGCCAGGGCGGCTGCCAGTAACGTGCCGCCGACGCAATAGCCGACGGCGTTGACGTCCTGTTCGCCGGTGGCCTTTTCGATCGTGTCCAGGCCGTATTGCAGGCCCTCTCTGATATAGGCCTCCCAGCTCTTGGTGCCGTGCCGCTCGTCCGGGTTGATCCAGGAGATGACGAAGACGGTGTGGCCCTGCTCGACGGCCCAGCGGATGAAGGATTTTTGCGGGTTGAGATCGAGAATGTAGAATTTGTTGATCCATGGCGGGCAGATCAGTAGCGGCCGCTTGAGCACGGTCTCGGTCGCCGGATCATATTGCAGGATCTCGGCGACGTCGCTGCGGCCCACCACCTTGCCGGGTGTCGTGGCCAGGTTCTTGCCGATCTCGAAGGACGAATAGTCGGCCTGCCTCAGTTTCAGGTCGCCCTTGCCGGCGGCGATGTCCTCGGCCAGCATCTTCATGCCGCGCACCAGGTTTTCGCCATTCGAGGCGATGGTCTCGCGAAACAGTTCCGGGTTGGTCAGGATGAAATTCGACGGCGAAATGGCGTTGGACACCTGCTTGACGTAGAAACCGGCCTTGTGGCGGGTGTGCTCGTCCAGGCCATCGGCGTGTTCGACCAGGTCGTTCGCCCAGCGCGAGGTGACGAGATAGGCCTGCTTGAGGAAATCGAAGAAAGCGTTGCGGCCCCATTCCGGGTCCTGGAAACGCTTGTCGCCGGGCTCGGGCTTGAACGCGCCTTCGGCGTCTTCGCCGCCGTCGCTGAGGCGCTGGATGGAGTTGGCCCAGACGGTCATGTAGCCGGAGAACAGCCGCGTTTGCGCCTCCAGCGCGCGCTGCGGATCGGAAAGCCAGTATTCGCTGAGCTTGGAGAAGGTTTTCACCATATCGACGACCGGCTCGGCGACATGGTCGCGCACGTCGCCTTTCTCGCGCGGCTCGGCCCATGCGGAAGCCGCCTTGCCGGCCTGCTCGATCATGCGCGCCATGTTCAAGGCGAAGCGCTCCGGATCCTTGACCAGATATTGCTCGACGGTCGAAGGCCGGTCATCTTCCGCTTTGCCCGAATCGGGTGTTTTGGACATGGTTCGCGGGGTTCCTCCCGAAGCGTTTTCTTGACATAGTATCATGGCACATCCAACAGGGTCCAACGTGCTCTATCTTGGCTGCCCGGGAAACAATATGACGACTGATACTGGCAAGACTGTTTTTTCTGGCACTGGTCGTTTTTGCCGCACAGGCGCGGCGGTCGTCTTTTTGGCGATCGCCGGCTGTTCGAGCACCAACATCGAGGGCGCCACGCCTGTCGCGGCTACCGACGGGCCGAAGAACACCGGCACCTATCCGAACCTGAATATCCCGCCGCAGGCGGCGGCGGAGCAATTCACCGAGGCGGAAAAGAACGCCAAGCTCGCCCAGTTGAAGGCGGAGGCACAGGCGCAGGGCTCAAAGGGCGGCGCGGTCAAGGTCGCGAACCCGGCGGCGCTGAACACATTGGCCAAGCAGCACGGCGCCGATGCGCTGAAGCAGATCGAAGCCAAATGCGATCCCGCCCTCGACCCTACCTGCAAATAGGATTATATCGCGCGACCGACAAGCACCACCGACAGGCACCTTTGCCTAAAACCACTTTGACCGTCTGGAATTGAACCCACCACTGGAAACGACATGGAAGAATTTCACAAGGTCCGCCGGCTTCCGCCCTACGTCTTCGAGCAAGTCAACCGGCTGAAGGCCAGTGCCCGATCGCGCGGCGCCGACATCATCGACCTTGGCATGGGCAATCCGGACCTGCCGACGCCCAAGGCCATCGTCGACAAATTGTGCGAGGTCGTGCGCGACCCGCGCACGCATCGCTATTCATCGTCGCGCGGCATTCCGGGCCTGCGCCGCGCCCAGGCCAATTACTATGCCCGCCGTTTCGGCGTGAAACTCGACCCGGACACGCAAGTGGTGGCGACGCTGGGCTCGAAGGAGGGCTTCGCCAATATGGCGCAGGCGATCACCGCGCCCGGCGACGTGATCCTGTGCCCAAACCCGACCTATCCGATCCACGCTTTCGGCTTCATCATGTCTGGCGGCGTCATCCGCTCGTTGCAGGTGGAACCGGACGACGGGTTCATTCCGGCGCTGGAGCGCGGCATCCGCCATTCGATCCCGAAGCCGCTGGCGTTGATCCTCAATTATCCGTCGAACCCGACGGCGCAGGTCGCCTCGCTCGATTTCTACAAGGAGGTGGTGGCCTTCGCCAAGAAGAACGACATCATCATCCTGTCTGACCTTGCCTATTCGGAAATCTATTTCGACGGCAATCCGCCGCCCTCGGTGCTGCAGGTGCCGGGCGCGATCGACGTGGCGGTCGAGTTCACCTCGATGTCGAAGACCTTTTCGATGCCCGGCTGGCGCATGGGTTTTGCCGTCGGCAACGAGCGGCTGATCTCGGCGCTGACGCGGGTGAAATCCTATCTCGACTACGGCGCCTTCACGCCGATCCAGGTGGCTGCCGCGCACGCGCTCAACGGCGACGGCGCCGATATCGCGGAAGTGCGCGACATCTACCACAAGCGCCGCGACGTCATGGTCGACGCCTTCAGCCGCGCCGGCTGGGTCGTCCCGGCGCCGGCGGCGTCGATGTTCGCCTGGGCGCCGATCCCGGAGCCGTTCAAGCATCTCGGCTCGCTCGAATTCTCCAAGCTTCTGATCGAGCACGCCGACGTGGCGGTGGCGCCGGGCGTCGGCTTCGGCGAGCATGGCGACGATCATGTGCGCATCGCGCTGGTCGAGAACGAGCACCGGATCCGGCAGGCGGCGCGCAACATCAAGCGCTTCCTGGCGTCCAGCGCCAAACAGCCCAACAACGTGGTGCCGCTCGCCGCGCATCGTTGAGTTGCCACAGATCACATCGACCAAATTCTTGAGGGGCGTCGCCGGACATGGCTGAAGCGTTGCGTGTTGGAATCGCCGGTCTCGGCACTGTCGGCGCTTCGGTGGCGCGCGTGCTGCGCGACAAGGCGGCGGAACTGACTCGGCAATGCGGCCGCGAGGTCGTCGTGTCGGCCGTTTCGGCCCGCGATCCCAAACGCGACCGCGGCGTCGATCTCGGCGCGGCCAAGTGGTTCGACGATCCGGTAAGAATGGCGCAGACCGCCGAGATCGATGTCTTCGTCGAACTGATCGGCGGCGACGAAGGGCCGTCGCATTCATCCGTGAAAGCGGCGCTTGAAGCCGGCCGCCACGTCGTCACCGCCAACAAGGCGCTGCTCGCCAAACATGGCGTGGCGCTGGCCGAGACCGCCGAGAAGAAGGGCGTACTGCTCAATTACGAGGCGGCGGTGGCGGGCGGCATTCCGGTCATCAAGACGATGCGCGAGGCGATGGCCGGCAATTCGGTGACCCGCGTCTTCGGCATCCTCAACGGCACCTGCAACTACATCCTGACCCGCATGGAAGCCGAGGGCCTGTCGTTCGACGACTGCCTGAAGGATGCGCAGCGGCTGGGCTATGCCGAGGCCGACCCGACCTTCGACATCGAGGGCCACGATACCGCGCACAAGCTGTCGATCCTGACCAGCCTTGCCTTCGGCACGAGGATTGCCGCCAACGACATCTACATGGAAGGCATTTCCAACATCAGCCAGGCCGACATCCGCGCGGCCGGCGATCTCGGCTACCGGATAAAGCTGCTCGGCGTCGCCCAGCGCACGGAAAGCGGTATCGAACAGCGCGTGCACCCGACCATGGTGCCGACGGCCTCGGTCATCGCGCAGGTGCACGGCGTCACCAATGCGGTGGCCATCGAAACCGATATCCTTGGCGAGCTTTTGCTCTCCGGTCCGGGTGCCGGCGGCAACGCCACCGCATCGGCGGTGGTCGGCGACATTGCCGACATCGCCAAGAGCCGGCCCGGCTTCCAGCACGGTCCGGTGTTCGGCCTGCCGGCGAAGGAATTGCGGCCGTACAAGAAGGCTCAGATGCGCAGCCATGCGGGCGGCTATTTCATCCGGCTGACCGTGCATGACCGCATCGGCGTCTTTGCCGCCATTGCCAAGCGCATGGCCGACAACGACATTTCGCTGGAATCGATCGTGCAGCACGCCGCCGGGCCGGATACCGCCTTGCAGAAGACAGTGATTCTCGTCACCCACGAGACGACGGAAGCGGCGGTCCGCAAGGCCGTCGACGGCATCACCAGGGACGATCATCTGACCGACAAGCCGCAGGTCATCCGCATCGAGCGGGCGGAATAGGCATATCGCTTTTCTCCTTCAATCGATTGATATCGTTGTGTTTTCAAAAAAGACCCGCAGAGGTCTTGCTGTTGTCATGGAGCTTTGACACAACCGGCGCGCCTCTGGCGGGAGGCAATGTGCCAACGAGGATTGTCCACCGATGAACGTTGCCCAGAACATCGTCGCCGGCCTTGACCGGATACTCACAATGGAACTGGTGCGCGTCACCGAACGCGCCGCCGTTGCGGCAGCCAGATTGCGCGGACGCGGCGACGAAAAGGCCGCCGACCAGGTCGCGGTCGACGCGATGCGCGAAGAGCTCAACCGCCTCGCCATCAACGGCACGGTGGTGATCGGCGAAGGCGAGCGCGACGAGGCGCCGATGCTCTATATCGGCGAAGAGGTCGGTTCCGGCAAAGGCCTGGCGGTCGATATTGCGCTCGATCCGCTCGAAGGCACGACAATCTGCGCCAAGAACCTGCCCAATGCACTGGCGGTCATCGCCATTGCGGAAAAGGGCAGCCTTCTGTTCGCGCCCGACGTCTATATGGACAAGATCGCCATTGGCCCGGGTTATGCGGACGGCGTCATCGACATCGATGCCGCGCCGGCCGAAAACATCGCCAGCCTGGCCAGGGCCAAGGGCGTGGCGGTGTCGGAGATCACCGCCTGCATCCTCGACCGGCCGCGCCATGGCGCGCTGATCGAGGCGGTGCGCGCCACGGGCGCTGCGATCCGGCTGATCGGCGATGGTGACGTCGCCGGCGTCATCCATACCACCGATCCGGACGAAACCGGCATCGACATCTATCTCGGCACCGGCGGCGCGCCGGAGGGTGTGCTGGCGGCGGCAGCGTTGCGTTGCACCGGCGGCCAGATGCAGGGAAGGCTGATCCTCGACACGCCGCAAAAGCTGGCGCGCGCGGCGAAGATGGGCATCCTCGATCCGAAGCGCGTCTACCGCGCGCAAGACATGGCGCGCGGCGACGTGCTGTTCGCGGCAACCGGCGTGACCGACGGCAACATGCTGGCCGGCGTCAAGTTCGGCCGCAATTTTATCACCACGCATACGATCGTGCTGCGCTCGTCGTCGCGCACCGTGCGCGAGATCAAGGCCAGGCACCAGGATCTGGAAAAGTTTTGATTCCCGACTCGGCTGGCCGTCGCATATTGTGAGAAATGACAATCCGCAGACGGCGCGTCGCATGACGGGCGAAAACCGTATCTTCCTCGATGTCAGGCAGTCGGCATCAGGTGTTTCCTGGGAGCACCGGTTGACCGAGCGGCAGGACATGACCGCGCTTGCCATAGCGCAAGGCTATGGCGTGCCGGACATCGTTGCGCGCGTGCTTGCCGGGCGCGGCGTGACCGCCGAGCAGACCGAGCGGTTCCTGGATCCGACCATCCGCGATCTTTTGCCGGACCCGGCGTCGCTGACCGACATGGACAAGGCCGCCGCCCGCATCGCCGGGGCAGTCGTTGCCAGGGAAAAGGTGGCGATCTTCGGCGACTACGATGTCGACGGCGCCGCCTCGTCGGCGCTGCTCAAGCGGTTCCTCACGCATTTCTCGGTGCCTGCGGAGATCTACATACCGGACCGTATCTTCGAAGGGTACGGCCCCAATCCGGAAGCGATGCGCGAACTCGTCTCGCGCGGCGCGACGCTGATCGTCACCGTCGATTGCGGTACCAACAGCGCCGTATCCATCGACGCGGCGAACGCTGCCGGCGCCGATGTCGTGGTGCTCGACCACCACCAGCTCGGCGGTCCGTTGCCGGCAGCGGTTGCGGTCGTCAATCCCAATCGCGAGGACGACCTTTCGGGGCAGGGCCATCTTTGTGCCGCCGGCGTCGTCTTCCTGGCGCTGGTGCAGACGGCGAGGATCCTGCGCGGCCGGTTGCCCGATGCCGCACCGCCGGACCTGCTCGGTTTGCTCGACCTCGTTGCGCTGGCCACCGTTTGCGACGTGGTGCCGCTGACCGGCGTCAACCGCGCCTTCGTGGTCAAGGGACTGCAGATCGCACGCCAGCAGAGGAACGAAGGATTGGCGGCGTTGGCGCGGGTCTCGCGCATCGGCGAGCCGGTCAGCACCTTTCATCTGGCCTATCTGATCGGCCCGCGCATCAATGCCGGTGGGCGCATCGGCGACGCAGCACTCGGCAGCCGCCTGCTCGCCACCGACGATCCCGTCGAGGCCCGCACCATCGCCGAGACGCTGGACCGGCTCAATCAGGAGCGGCAGCAGATGGAACTGGAAATGCTGGCCGCGGCGCGCGTCGAGGCCGATGCCGAGCTTGCCGGCGGCAATGGCCCGGCCATCGTCGTCACCGCCAGCTCCAACTGGCATCCGGGCATCGTCGGCCTGCTGGCCTCGCGGCTCAAGGACCATGCGCGCCGGCCGGCTTTCGCCATCGCCTTCAACGCCAATGGTGTCGGCACCGGGTCCGGCCGTTCGGTGTCGGGCTTCGATCTTGGCCGGCTGGTGCGCGAAGCGGCCATTGCCGGGCTGATCGTCAAGGGTGGCGGCCATGGCATGGCGGCCGGCATCACGGTGGAGCGGGCGAAACTTGGCGCGCTCAGGGCCTTCTTCGAGGAACGAGCGGCGGCCGAGGTGTTCCGGCTGCAAGGCGAGGAAAGCCTGGCGATCGACGGCGCGCTGGCCGCCGAAGGCGCGACGCTTGGCCTGCTCGATGCACTGGAGAAAGCCGGCCCGTTCGGCGCCGGGCATGTCGCACCGGTCTTCGCGCTGCCGCGCCATCGCCTTGCCGATGCGAGGCCGGTCGGCACCAATCACATCCGCGCCGAGTTGCAGTCGGAAAGCGGCGGCCGCATCCAGGCGATCGCGTTTCGCGCCGTCGATACGGCGCTCGGCGAATTCCTGTTCAAGAACAGGGGCAAGCCGGTGCATGTCGCCGGTTCGCTGTCGGGCAATCACTGGAACGGCAACCGCACGGTGCAGTTCCGCATCGTCGATGCCGCGCGCGCCTGAGGATAGCTTCCGTTTTTGCGCGGACCTTCAGTTCGGGTCGCGCTTCAGGCGAGAACCGCCTGCAGGCGGGCCAACTCGTCGATCTGCGCCATCGTCACCTGATAGCCGATGCGGATCGCCTCGTCGGCGCGATGGAATTCGGTCAGGCCGATATGGCTGAGTTTTGGCTGCAGCGACATATCAGGCGGGTCGCCGGCAAGACGCGCCCGCGAAATGCGATCCTGGATGATGTTGAAGGCTTCGACCATAACCCCGGTGATGCCGAGCCGTGTCTGGTACTGGTGCCCTGTGTCGATCAGGCCGGGCCTTGGCGCGTCCTTCTCGACGACCAGTTCGCCGGCGCTGTGCTTGATGACGGCGGCGCGGCCGAACAGATCGTAGTGAAGGTTCACCGCGACCACGAGCGGCTGCTCGTAGGCGCGGCAGACCGAGACCGGGACCGGATTGACCAGCGCACCGTCGACCAGAACGCGCCCGTTGCAACTGACCGGTTCGAATACGCCGGGCAGGGCGTAGGAGGCGCGCATGGCGGTGATCAGCGAGCCGCCCGACAGCCAGATTTCATGGCCGGTGCGGATCTCCGTGGTGACGCAGACGAAAGGTTTTGGCAGATCCTCGAAACGGATGCCGGCCATGTGCTCGCGCAGCCGTGCATCGAGCTTCATGCCACCGAACAGTCCGCTGCCGCGCAGGTTGAGATCGAGAAGACCAAAAATGCGCCGCTTGGTCAGGCTTCTGGCGAATTCTTCCAGCTCATCCAGCTTGCCGGCAAGGTAGCAGCCGCCGACCAGCGCGCCGATCGAGGTGCCGGCGATCATCGACACTTCGATGCCGGCTTCGTCGAGCGCGCGCAGCACGCCGATATGGGCCCAGCCACGCGCGCAGCCGCCGCCCAGCGCCAGCGAAATGCCTGTTTTCCTGGCGGGGCTCTTTTCGGATGCACCGGCGGACGATGACAGGCCATTCGCCTCCCGAACGTCTGGTCTGTTATGCAATGACGCCCATTCGAGCATCACAATCTCCCTTGTCCCGCGGCTAAATTATCGGCAGGCCGTATCGAAATCATGAATATACGTGATTGCAGTTCGGCGAATGGTTCAAACAGATGGTTCATGAGGCTTTCGATACGTTTCTTGCGTATCGAACAGCGGCTTGCTGCCATCGTTGGCAAGCGTCCCCTTGCCGTCGATCAGTCCCACCGTCCGATAAAAGCAGGAACGCCGGCCGGTGTGGCAGGTTGCGTCGTGGCCCATCACTTTGACGCGCAGCCATATTGCGTCCTGGTCACAATCCGTGAGCATCTCGACGATTTTCTGGACATTCCCGGATGTTTCGCCCTTCTTCCACAGAGCGCTGCGCGAGCGCGACCAGTAGTGGGCGATGCCGGTTTCCAGCGTCAGCGCCAGCGCCGCGGCGTTCATATGCGCGACCATCAGCAGCATGCCGTCTTCGGCATCGGTGACGACGACGGTGACCAGGCCGCCGGCATCGAAGCGCGGCGAAAAGACCGTGCTTTCTTCCAGTGCTTTCTTGTCTGATGGAGCTTTCGGAAATTCCACTGCCGACATCGCCGGTCCTTGTTCAGAGCCTCGCCGAGCACGATCGGACCGGAACGGGCGAGGCTCTGTCTTGTTGTTTGGCCATGATCTGATCCGAGAACCGGTTCTCATTTTCTCGCGACCATGGCTGGCGGCCGGCGAGGCTCGTTCAGCCCCTGCCGCCGCGCACCATGGTGACGAAACGGACCTGTTCCTCGGGCGTGTCCTTGAAGACGCCGGTGAAGGTCGAGGTCAGTGTCGTCGAGCCTTCCTTGCGGATGCCGCGCATGGCCATGCACATATGCTCGGCTTCGAGCATGACGGCGACGCCGCGCGGATTGAGCACATCCTGGATGACGCCGGCGATCTGTGCGGTCATCGCTTCCTGGGTCTGCAGGCGCTGGGCAAAGATATCGACGACGCGGGCGATCTTGGACAGGCCGACGACCTTGCCCTCCGGCAGATAGCCGACATGCGCCTTGCCGATGATCGGCACCATGTGGTGCTCGCAATGCGAATGGAACGTTATATCCTTGACGAGAACAAGATCGTCATAGCCGGCGACCTCCTCGAAGGTGCGGCCGAGTTCTTCGGCCGGGCACTTGTCGTAGCCGCCGAACATTTCACGATAGGCCTTCACCACACGCTTTGGCGTATCGACCAGGCCCTCCCGGTCCGGATTGTCGCCGGTCCAGCGCAACAGCGTGCGCACCGCGGCCTCGGCTTCGGCTTCGGTCGGCCGATCGGTGACCGGCTTTTCCATATAGGCGGAAGGGGGCATGAATTTCTTGATGACGGCATCCATAAAGGCGTCTCCCGTAGTTCCCCTCTCAGGAGGAACGAGTTGAACGGACCACGACCTTTCGGGTGTTAGAAACGTGCCCTGTTTCCAGCCCGTAAGCGGCGTGAAGTGAATTGAGCAGGGACGCGGTCGTTGGTCGCCTTGTCCATACCCGAGTACCAGCATTATATATGATCGTTGCGAGCGAAAGGAAGGCCGTCTGCGGCAATCGCTGTTCGCTCGGCGGCGACGGATTGGAAAAATATGATCGACGACGTCTACAATGCGAAAATTCTGGGATTTGCCGGGAATATCGCGCGGATCGGCCGGCTCGACCATCCCGATGCAACCGCGCGCGCGCATTCCAAGCTGTGCGGCTCGACGGTGACCGTCGATCTGAAGATGGATGACGGTATCGTCACCGATTTCGCCCATGACGTCAAAGCCTGCGCGCTTGGCCAGGCGTCGTCCTCGATCATGGCGCAGCATGTCGTCGGCGCCAGCGCGGATGAGTTGCGCAGCGTTCGCGAGACGATGCTGAAGATGCTGAAGGAAAACGGTGCACCGCCGCAAGGCCGCTTCGCCGATCTCAGATATCTCGAGCCGGTGCGGGACTACAAGGCGCGCCATGCCTCGACCATGCTGACCTTCGATGCGGTGGTCGACGCGATCGGCCAGATCGAGAAGAAGCGCGCCGAACAGGCGGCGTAGCCGTCAAATGGCGACGGATCACACGCATCAGAGGCCGCGATATACACGCAACTGGCCGGGCCCCTGGCGCAAGACGCCCGGCCGAATTTTGGGCACCTCGCTCGTGCGTTTTTATCAGCTGACGCTGTCCGGCTTTGTCGGCAATTCCTGCCGGCATTTGCCGACCTGTTCCGAATACGCGCACGAAGCGATCGCCCGCCATGGGCTATGGGCCGGCGGCTGGCTGGGTTTTTTCCGCGTGCTGCGCTGCGGGCCGGGCGGAACGCATGGCATCGACCGGGTGCCGGAGGTGCTGGCCGAGCGCTATGTCTGGTTCACACCCTGGCGGTACTGGCGGATTGGGAAAAAGCGCAGTGATCCGGAAACCGATGCCGGTGGGGCGTAAGCTCTGCAACCAGAGCAGGATCTTTACGATTTGCTAGGGTTAACCGCACGTTGCGCATTTAAGACAAAATCGAGACAAGACGCCTCGCTAAGCCGCTCCTGATAGCCATCAGGAGAGATTGCCAATGCGCCAGATAGACCGCCGTCCATTCGTTTTCGCCTTGGTTATCTACCTTCTGGCATGGCTTCTTGGTTTTCCGATCCGCGCACAATCGGCGCCGCTGGGGGAGGTCGAATGCACGCTGATCCTGGATGCTGCAAGCGGTGAAACGCTGTATCGGGACGGGGTCTGCGACCAGCGCTTCAGTCCCGCCTCGACTTTCAAGGTCCCCTTGGCCCTGATCGGCTATGACGCGGGAATCCTGAGCGACGAGCACACGCCGGCCTGGGACTACAAGCCCGAGTTCAAGGCGGCAAAGCGGGATCAGAAAACCGTCGACCCGACGATCTGGGAAAAAGACTCGGTGCTGTGGTTTTCGCAGGAAATCACCCGCCGGCTCGGCAACGAGCGGTTTGCCGGCTATGTCTCGAAATTCGACTACGGCAACACCGATGTTGCCGGCAATGCCGGCAAGAATGATGGCCTCACCCGGTCCTGGGTGAATTCTTCGCTTGAGATATCGCCGGTCGAACAGGTGAATTTCATGCGCCGGCTGCTTGCCGGCGAACTGCCGGTTTCGGCCAAAGCCCACGCGATGACCAAAGCGATCTTGCCGACCTTCCGGTCAGGTGGCTGGACGGTTCAGGGCAAGACCGGGACCACCAGGCTTGGCGAAAGCGCCGACAAGGGCCCGCTTGGCTGGCGCTCGCTTGGCTGGTTTGTCGGCTGGGCGAACAAGGATGCGCGCAGCATCGTCTTTGCCCGCCTGGTAATCGATACGAAACGTTCCGATACGCCGAAGGGGCCTCAGGCGCGGACGATGTTCCTGAAAGAGCTGCCGAATCTCGTCAACAAGAGCAAGTGATCGGCCATTCGCCTTTACGGCGCGAAAATCTGCCCATAAAAGACTGCCGCCGGACGCATCCGGCTTTTTACTTTATGCATGCGTCGGCCAAAAACCGCTGCACACTTTTGGGCGACATGCATTTCACCACCCGCGCTCGTTTGCGGGACTGGATAGGAGAATTTTATGCTGAATTCCGTTTCCCTGACATTTCCCGATGGCTCCGTCCGCGACTACGAAGCGGCGATGACCGGCGCCGGCCTGGCGGAATCGATCTCGAAGTCGCTGGCCAGGAAGGCGGTCGCCTACTCGATCGATGGCGTGGTGCGCGATCTTTCCGACCCGCTCGGCAAGTCCGGCAAGGTCGAGATCATCACCCGCGAAGACCCGCGCGCACTGGAGTTCATCCGACATGACGCAGCGCACGTGCTGGCCGAAGCCGTGCAGGAATTGTGGCCGGGCACGCAGGTGACCATCGGCCCGGTGATCGAGAATGGGTTCTACTATGATTTTGCCCGCAACGAGCCGTTCACGCCCGACGATTTCCCGGTGATCGAGAAGAAGATGCGCGAGATCATCGCGCGTAACAAGCCGTTCACCAAAGAGGTCTGGTCGCGCGAGAAGGCGAAGAAGATCTTTGCCGACAAGGGCGAGCGCTACAAGCTGGAACTGATCGACGCCATTCCCGAAGATCAGGACCTAAAAATCTATGCGCAGGGCGATTGGTTCGACCTCTGCCGCGGCCCGCATATGGTCTCGACCGGACAGATCGGCAGCGCCTTCAAGCTGATGAAGGTGGCCGGTGCCTATTGGCGCGGCGATTCGAACAACCCGATGCTGACCCGCATCTACGGCACGGCCTGGGCCGATCAGGCGCAGCTCGATGCCTATCAGACGATGCTGGAGGAAGCCGAAAAGCGCGACCACAGGAAGCTCGGCCGCGAGATGGACCTGTTCCATTTCCAGGAGGAGGGGCCGGGCGTCGTCTTTTGGCATGCCAAGGGCTGGAGACTGTTCCAGAACCTGGTCAACTACATGCGCCGCCGCCTCGACGAGCAGGGCTATCAGGAAGTCAACGCGCCGCAAGTGCTCGACAAGAGTCTGTGGGAGACGTCAGGTCACTGGGGCTGGTACCGGGACAATATGTTCAAGGTGACGGTTGCCGGCGACGACACCGACGACGACCGGATGTTTGCACTGAAGCCGATGAACTGCCCCGGCCACGTCCAGATCTTCAAGCACGGTCTGAAGTCCTACCGCGATCTGCCGGTAAAACTTGCGGAATTCGGCAATGTGCATCGCTATGAGCCGTCCGGCGCGCTGCATGGGCTGATGCGCGTGCGCGGCTTTACCCAGGACGATGCCCACATCTTCTGCACCGAGGAACAGCTCGCCGACGAGTGCATCAAGATCAACGACCTGATCCTGTCGACCTATGCCGATTTCGGCTTCGACGAAATCACCGTCAAGCTGGCGACGCGTCCCGAAAAACGGGTCGGCACCGACGCTATGTGGGATCATGCCGAGGGCGTGCTGCAGGACGTGCTCGACAAGATCGCAGCGCGGTCGGGCAACCGGATCAAGACCGGCGTCAATCCGGGCGAGGGCACGTTCTACGGGCCAAAATTCGAATATGTGCTGAAGGACGCCATCGGCCGCGATTGGCAATGCGGGACCACGCAGGTCGACTTCAACCTGCCGGAACGGTTCGGCGCCTTCTACATCGGCTCGGATTCGGAAAAAAAGCAGCCGGTAATGGTGCATCGCGCCATCTGCGGTTCGATGGAGCGCTTCCTCGGCATCCTGATCGAGAACTATTCCGGCCATTTCCCGCTGTGGTTCGCGCCGCTGCAAGTGGTGGTTGCAACGATCACCTCCGATGCCGACGACTACGCGCAAAAGGTCGTCGCGCAGCTGAAGGCGGCCGGACTGTTGGCCGAAGCCGATCTTCGCAACGAGAAGATCAACTACAAGGTCCGCGAGCACAGCCTGGCCAAGGTTCCGGTCATCCTCGTCTGCGGAAAGCGCGAGGCGGAGGAAGAGACGGTCAACATCCGTCGGCTCGGCTCGCGCGACCAGGAGTCGCTCGGCCTTGGCCAGGCAGTGGCAATGCTTGCCGAAGAGGCGGTGACGCCCGACCGCAGGCGCAAGCGAGTGGCCTGAGTTCAGCCGGATTGTCGACGAAATGGCGGTGGAGCGATCCACCGCCATTTTCAGATACCCGCCAATTCATACGCTTGTCACGCCAGCCTAGTAACGAGCCTCATGCTCAAGCTGAAGATGCGCGAAAGACCGTTTCCCGAGCTTTCCTATGCCAGCCCGCATCAGCCGGCATTGACGCGCTGGTTCATCCACTCCATCGAAGGCCTGTCCGGCCGCGATCGCTTCGCGGCGCTCTATGACTTTTGGCGCCGCCATGTGGCGCCGAGCGGCGAGCGCGTGTTCAGCCGCATGCTGGAGCTGATCGATGTCAGGGTGCGGACCACCGGCCAATGGCCGCCGGAAAAATTGCCTGACACGCCGCTGGTGATCGTCGCCAACCACCCGTTCGGCATCGGCGACGGCATTGCGGTGCTGTCGCTGGCCGAGCAGCTTCAGCGCCCGTTCCGTGTCATGATCCACAAGGATCTGCTCAAGATCCGCGAGATGGAGCCCTATTCGCTGCCGATCGACTTTTCCGAGACCAAGGACGCGCTCAGGAACAACATGGCGGTGCGCCATGAGGCGGTGCGGCTGCTGAAAGACGGCGTCATCATCGTCGTCTTCCCCGCGGGCGGCGTCGCCACCGCGCCGAAAGGTTTTGGCCGGGCGCGCGACCTGCCGTGGAAGATGTTTCCGGCCCGTCTCGTTAGGGATGCCAAGGCGTCGGTTGTCCCAATGCACTTTTCCGGCCAGAACGGGCGGCTGTTCCACCTGGTCAGCGGACCCATGAACCTGACCGAGCGTGACGGGCGCGTCGCGAAGTTCGTCGGCAGGGCTTCGCTGACGCTGCGTACTTCGCTGCTCATCCACGAATTCGGTCGGCTGTCCGGCAAATCGATCGACGTGCGCGTCGGCGACGTGCTGGGATGGAACGAACTGGAGCAGGTGGGCGACCGCAAGGCTTTGCTCGAGCGGCTTTACCGGGCTGTCTTCGATCTGGCTCCGGCCGAACCGCGCGGCCGCGGCCAGTTTCTGCCGCAACGCATGCGTAACGCGGCTTGATCGGCAATCATACGCTGCTGGACCGGTTCCCGCACAGGGTTCGGACGTCTAGTCCGCGCCTTCCTGAGGATCGATCGCCGAGGCCTCCGTGGCCAAAACCTGGATTTCCTGGTTCTGCCCGGCCACGACCGTAAAATCTTTCTGGTAGATGCGGTCGCGGTTCTTGGCGATGATGGTGTAGTCGCCCTCGGCAAGCACCATCGAAGCAAAGGCGCCGACGGTTTCCTGGATGGGGTCGCCGGATTCGTTGAGCAACGACCAGGAGGTGTCGGCGATCGCCTCTCCACCCGGCTCGCGCACCAGCTTCATGGTCATCTCCGCCGCACGATGCTCGACGGCCGCTTCGGTCAGCTTGCCGGCCTCGACGCGGATGTCTGAGCGGATGACCGCATTCACCGAGCCATAAGTCGAGACGACGTGATAGACGCCCGCGTTCAGCCGCACGACGCTGTTCGGCTCGACGTCGGGTATGATCAGGGCGCGATCGTGATTGGCCTCGGCCTGACCTTCATAGATCGAAAAGCGCAATTTCTTCGGCGGTATGCGCACCCCGCCTGACAGCACGGCGTCGAGCTTGAGTCCGCCGGCATCGAGCACGAGGCTTTCGCGCTTGGCGTCTTTGCCGACGGTGATGCGCTTGGTGGCTCCGGCCCGGCCGTAAGAGGCGTGGACCAGATAGCTGCCGGGCTCGAGCTGGAACACCGCGCTGCCGCCATGGGCGGAAGCGACCATCGGCAGCTTGCCGTCGCCGGTGGCGTCAGGCTTGAAGACGCGCCAGACGATGCCGCGTGTGATGTCGGCGCCCTTGTCGGTCAATTGCGCCGACAGCGTGATCGCCCCGCTGCTCGCCGCTGCCAGCGGTGCATCGCTTTTCGGGGGCGCATAGTTCGACATTCCGGGAAGTTTCAGATCACCGAGGCCGTCCGCATCCTGCGCGACGGCAAGCGACACCGGCACCATCAACAGTGCGGCTGCGAGCCAGATCAGGAAAAGTCGCAATGTCCCCTCAAACATGGCTTGCGTTGAAGCCCAAGGCGGTGGCAATTTCAAGGCTTAAGAGTCTGATCAGCTTCTGCTAGAGGCTCTTTGTCGGCGCGCCGCGCCAATGCCCGAGCCGCCCGATGCCCCGATGGTGCGCTTCAGCTTAAATTCCAAGGAGTCTTGCGCCCATGGCGTCGCCGATCATCGACTTTCTGCTGACCCGAAATTCCGCGCCGATCCCGGAGTTGAAGGAACCGGCGCCCAGCGACGCTGACATCGCGACGATGATTGCAGCCGCCTCGCGGGTGCCGGACCACGGCCGGCTCGAGCCCTGGCGCTTCATCCTCTACCGGGGCGAGGCGCGCGTCGAGATCGGCAAGAAGCTGGCGGCACTTGCCGCACAGCGCGAAGGGCCGCTGCCGGAAGGCCGCCATAACCAGGAACTGGCGCGTTTTTCGCGCGCGCCGCTGGTGATCGGGGTGGTGTCGAGCCCGAAGGAGAACCCAAAAATCCCGCAATGGGAGATGTTCCTGTCCGGCGGCATGGCGGCGATGAACCTGATGCTATCAGCCAATGCGCTGGGCTATGGCACCAACATGATCAGCAACTGGTATTCCGACGTGCCGGAGGGCAGGGCGATCCTGGGGCTGGCGCCACATGAGCGGGTGGTCGGCTTCATCCATATCGGCACCTACCAAGGGCCGGCGCCGGAGCGGCCGCGGCCGGATCCGGCAAAACTCTATGCCGATTATGCAGGGCCATGGGTGGGCTGAATGTTCTACGAGCCGGCAAAGGGGCATGGGCTGCCGCATGATCCGTCCAAGGCGATCGTGGCGCCACGGCCGATCGGCTGGATCTCGACGGTGAACAAGGCCGGCGAGGTCAACCTCGCCCCCTATTCGTTCTTCAATGCTTTTTCGACGCGGCCCTTCATCGTCTGGTTTTCGTCCGAAGGCGAGAAGGACAGCGCCACCTTCGCCGAAGAAACGGGCGAGTTCGTCGCCAATCTCGTCAGCCGCGATCTCGCTGAAAAAATGGTCCGCACCGCAGTCGATGCGCCGCGCGGCGTCACCGAATTCGACTATGCCGATCTCGCCATGGCGCCGTCGCGGCTGGTTGCGCCACCCCGCGTGGCGGCGGCGCCCGCGGCGCTTGAATGCCGGGTGACGGAGATCATGCGTCCAAAGGCGCTGGACGGGACACCGACCGGCGCCATCGTCGTCGCCGGCGAAGTCGTCGGTGTGCATGTCGACGATGCCTTCCTGATAGACGGCATCTTCGATATCGTCAGGGCCGGCAATGTCGGCCGTCTCGGCTATATGGATTATGCCAGCGTCAACGAAATCTTCTCGATGCGCCGGCCTCATTGGGGAAAGGATTAGAACCTGATCTCCGATGGATCGGGTGGAACTCCAACCCTTTGGCCAGGATGCATGCGTCAACGATTGCTTCTCTCGATCATAGCAACGATCGTCTCGTGAAGTTCGTCCTGCGCCTGTTGAGCGGTGATTTCTCCCGTCGCGGCAGCATTGGACAAGGTGTCGGCCGCGCCCAGCATCGCCCAAAAACCGGCCTGCATAACCCCCCTTGGCCCGATAAACGGGGCCAACGCCGTACGGCACCTCTCGATAAAATCCAGTTGGTAATCCCGCTTGACGGTCTCCAGTTCGGGCGAGCCTGCCAGCGCGGCCAGCACGCCGGGGATCTCACGGCCCTGGGCCAGCACGCATTCGACGTAGGACGATGCGATGACAGAAGCTTTCTCCTCCAAACCCGGAGCGCTTCCTTCAAGGGCGGCGTCGATCAGCGCCGTCTGGCGCGCGTCGAAATCCTGATAGAGGGCGGTCAGCAAACCGTTGCGCGTCCGGAAATGGTCATAGACCACCGGCTTGGCGACACCGGCCTGTTCGGCCAGGCGCGGCAGCGTCAACGCGTCGGTGCCTTCTTCGCGAACCAGCCACCTTGCCACCTCAAGGAGCTGGCTTAGCCGCTGCTCGCGACTGAGACGAACGCGTTTCTCCGTGGCTTGGCTTTTGTTCGGTATGCTTGACATGCCTATATACCAAAGGTAACTTACCTTAAGTATATAGAGTTCACTCTTCGATCGCAACCATCCGCCAGCCTTGGCTCCGGCGGCCGAAGCGGCACGCCTTCGCATGCCGCACGCAAAGGATTTGTGTGCCTTATGACCGATACTTCACTTGTACGCCCGACGGACCGCAGGTCATGGTTGGGCCTCATGGCTGTCTTGCCCCTGGTCCTGCTCGTAGCCATGGACGGCTCGATACTCTATCTCGCCATGCCGCGTGTGACCTCGGCCATCACGCCGACCGCCGACCAAGCACTCTGGATTCTCGACATCTACGGTTTCGTGGTTGGATCGCTGCTGATCGTCTTCGGCAATATCGGCGACCGTTTTGGGCGGCTGAAGCTGATCATGATCGGCGCAGTGGTCTTCGGTGCTGGATCGCTCGGCGCAGCCTATTCGCAAACGTCTGAAAGCCTGATCGCCTCACGCGCCCTAATGGGATTGGGCGGCGCGACACTGTTGCCCTCCGGGCTGGCGATCGTGAGCTCGCTGTTCCCCGATCCGCGAACGCGCGCTCAGGCGATCGGGATGTTCGCGGCGACTTTTGCGGCTGGATTCGCCATCGGGCCTGTCATGGGCGGCCTGCTGTTGCGGCAATTCGAATGGGGCGCCGTGTTTTTGATCAATGTCCCCGTCGTGATCGGCTTCCTGATCTCTGCACCGGTACAGCTGCAGGAGGTGCGTTCGACTGCCTACGGACGAATCGATCTGGTGAGCCTCATATTGTCCTTCGCAGGTATCCTGTTGTTCACATATTCGCTCAAGAGCGCGGCGGCGCATGGCTTCACGCCGACACTGTTGACCATCGGCATCGTCGGCATCCTTGCCCTTGAGCTGTTCGTGCGCAGACAGAGCAGGATTGACTACCCGCTGCTCGACCTGGACCTGTTCCGAGACCCCATTTTCTCCATCGCCATCCTGACCGGCCTTCTTACGCTGGTTGTCTGGTCGGCCACCGGATATCTGTCGGGCATCTATCTGCAATCGGTGTTGGGCTTTGATGTTTTCAACGCAGCGCTGCTGACGTTGCCAGGCGCGATCGTGCTGACGGCGACTTGCGTGGGCACCGCGCGCATCGTCGAGCGGATCGGCCGCAAAACTGCCCTTGTTGCCACACATCTGCTCATCGGCGTCGGCGTCCTCCTGCTGCTGTTCACGACCACCGAGGTCGGAATCGCGGCCTTCATCGCCTCGACCATGATCGCTGGCGTCGGATATGGGTTGTCCTTTAGCCTGGTGGCCGAGATAGCGGTGTCGGCCGTTCCTGCCGAACGAGCCGGTGCGGCGAGTTCGATCGCCGAGACCAGCAACGAACTGGGCAATGCACTGGGAATTTCCCTGCTCGGATCGTTGGCCGCGCTGAGCTTCCGGCTGTTGGGTCCCGGCGTGGCCGGCACGCTCAACGAAACACTTGATCAGTCGGACCCTGAAATTATCGTACGGGCCAACGAAGCCTTCCTCACCGGTTTACATGTCGCAGTCGGCGCCGGCGGTCTGCTGACCCTTGCAACTGGCGTCATCGCGTGGCTCTGGCTGCCGAGAAAATTGCCCGAATGACCTGGCAGGGAGTTATATCCCTGCCGCCCTGGCGCGTGCCAGAAGCCTCTCGGCCAGCTTGAGATGCGGCCGGTCGTACATCTTGCCGCCGATGCCGACGACGCCGGGATTTCCAGCCGCCTCGAATGCCTGGACGATCGCCAGGGAGTGTTTCACCGCCTCGGTCGACGGCGTGAAGGCGGCGTTGATGACAGGCACCTGCGCTGGATGGATCGCCATCTTGCCGGTGAAGCCGTCGCGCTCGGCCTCGGCGCATTCCGCCGCGAAGCCGGCCATGTCGCGAAAATCTGGGAAAACCGTGTCGATCGCCGCGACTTCCGCGGCACCGGCGGCGAGGATGGTCATGGTGCGGGCGAAGCGGAACACATCGGTGTAGCGGCCATTCTCGTCGCGGGCCGTGCGCGCACCGATTGCTGCCGAGAGATCTTCCGCACCCCAGGTCACGCCGACAAGCCGCGCACTTGCCTTGGCGTAGCTCGCGGCCGCCAGCACGCCGGCAGCTGTTTCGGTGATGATCGGCAGGATTTTTATCGCACTGTCCGGCACCCCGCTTTCGGCCTCGTGCACCCTGAGCTTGGCCGAGAGCTGCTGGACATCCTGTCCGCTGTTCGACTTCGGCAGCATGATGCCGTCGGGTTTCACTGGCACGAGTGCCGCCAGATCGTCATCCGCCAGGCCGGTCGAGAGATCGTTGATGCGGACATAGATTGCGGAACTGGTTTGATGCCCGTGTCCGGTGATGAAGCGTGCGGCGATATCGCGGGCCAAGGTTTTGTTTTGTGGCGCGACCGAATCCTCGAGATCGACGATGATCACGTCGGCGCCGGCGCCAATCGCCTTTTCCAGCTTCTTTTCCGAATCGCCGGGAACGAACAGCAGCGAGCGCATCGGTCAGGCCTTCTTCATCATCATCGCCTGCCTCGCGCATTTGGCGACGAGCACGTCGTCCTGGTTGTAGGCGCGGTGCTCGAATTCGACGATGCCGCGATCCGGCTTCGACCTGGAGTCGCGCACCGACACCACCGTCGTCTCGACTCGGATGGTGTCGCCGTGGAAGACCGGATGCGGAAACACCGTCTCCTTCATGCCGAGATTGGCGACGGTGGTGCCGACGGTGATGTCGTTCACCGAAATACCGATCATCAGGCCCAGCGTGAACAGCGAATTGACCAGCGGCTTGCCCCATTCGCTTTTGGCGGCGAAGTCGAAATCGATGTGAAGCGGCTGCGGGTTCAGCGTCATTACCGAGAACAGCATGTTGTCGCTTTCGGTGACGGTTTTCCGCAGCGTGTGCCGAAAGACGTGGCCGACGACGAACTCTTCCAGATAAAGCCCGGCCATGGTCGATCTCCTCCGCTGCCCCATCGCCCCGAAAATCGGAATCGATTTTTGGAAAGCACGATGCTTCAAAGTGTTAGCGTGCTTTGTGCGTCCGAAAGCGCGCAAGTCGCTCTAAGGGTTGATAGGCGCTGCCTACCGCGCTCGCAAGCCAGTTAACAAAGAGGGGCAGTTAACAAAGATGGTGAACCGTTCGTAAACTATTTCTGCCTACGGTCTTCACTGGGGCGGGAACGGACTCGGGCTAGGGGCATAGCGGACGGCATGGTTGTTTCGCATTTCCTGAAATGGATTCATACGGCAAGGGTCTCTGAGCGCGCCGCGGCAGCAAGCGCATTGGCTCGCGCCTACATCAATGCCGAACTGCCTTTCGAGGATCGCTGCGCGGCGGAGGCGGCGCTGACGCTGCTGCTCGACGATGCCTCGTCGAAAGTGCGGCTGGCGATGGCAGAGGCGCTGTCGATGAGCCATCACGCGCCGCTGCAGATCATCAGCGCGCTGGCGTCCGATCAGCCGGAAGTCGCCAGCCTGGTGCTGGCACGTTCGCCGCTGCTTACCGATGCCGATCTGACCGACCGGGTTGCCGGCGGCCAGAAGGCGATCCAGAAACTGATCGCCGGTCGTCCGCGCGTCTCCATGGCGGTCGCCGCCGCGATCGCCGAAATCGGCGAGCCGGAAGCCTGCGCCACGCTTCTCGCCAACAGCGGCGCCGACATCGCTTCGCTCAGCTTCCGCCGTATCGCCGAACGCCATGGCCATCTGCCTTCGCTGCGCGAAGCGCTGATATCGGATGCGCGTCTGCCCGCTGACTGCCGGCATATGCTGCTGATAAAACTTGGTGAAACGCTCAAGGGTTCGCCGCTGGTCCTGGCGCTGATGGGCCGTGCCAGAACCGAGCGCGTCATGCGCGACGCCTGCGTCAAGGCTTCCCTGACGCTGATCGAAGGCACGCGCCAGGAAGAACATGCGGCGCTCATCGAGCATCTGCGCCTGCGCGGCGACCTGACCGCAAGCTTCATCATTCGCACCATCGCGCACGGCAAGGTCGATTTCTTCGGCTCGGCGCTGGTCGCGCTCAGCCAGCAATCCGAACAACGGGTGAGGGCGCTGCTGGCCGGCGGGCACGACGTGGCGCTGCAGGCGCTGCTCCGCAGCGCTGGCCTGGCCGCGGCCACGCACGCCATCATCCTGCGCGCGCTGAAGGTCTGGCGCGAGGTCGCCAATGGCAAGCGCCTCGCCGGCGTCCAGGAAGTCAGCTGGCTGATGCTGAAGGAATTGGGCGGGCAGTCCGCCGAAGGCGATCTCGCCGGATTGGTCAAATCGATCCACCTCGATGCGCTGCGCGAAAACGCGCGCGGTCACGCGCTGGCGATCGCGGCGGCCTAGTGGTGAAAATCTGACGGTTGATACCCAAATCGAATTGCAGCAATGGATGAAGAGCAGTCCTTGCGGCAGTTGCAAACTCAGCGGGAGATTGGCGACAACCCGAGAACGTCCTGCATGTCGTATTCGCCGGGTTCATGGTCTGAAACCCAGCGTGCGGCAGTCAACGCACCGCGCGCGAACATGCCGCGATCCAAAGCGGAATGCGACAGTGTCAGAATCTCTTCGTCGGCGGCAAATACCACACTATGCTCTCCAATGATGCCGCCGCCTCGCAATACGGAAAACCCGATTTCACCAAGCGCTCGCTCGCCAATAATACCATCGCGCCCGCGCCGTTCGACGGGAGCAAGCGGAACGCCCCGACCACTGGCTGCTGCTTCGCCTAGCATCAGCGCCGTTCCAGATGGTGCATCGATCTTCCGGCGATGGTGAGCTTCATGGACCTCGATATCCCAAACTTCAGCTGGGAAAGAGCGCGCGGCGCGCTCAACTAGGCCCACCAGCATGTTCACGCCAAGGGAGAAGTTGCCTGAACGCACGATCGCTATTTTACGTGCCGCCTCGGCGATCCGAGCGAGGTGAGTGTCCTCAAACCCTGTTGCGCCGATCACCATTGCTGGTCGACCCATCGCGGCGCACTTTTCTGCAAGCGCCGCCGATGCTTGGCCGGTCGTGAAATCCACGACGACATCCGCAGCGCGGAGCGCTGCGTCAACATCAATCAATCCGTCGACGACTTTTTCGGGGCGTCCGAAGCCTCCTACGAGCGAAAAGGCAGGTGCTGCGGCCACTGCAGCGAGTAATGCTCTGCCCATGTGGCCCTGCGCGCCAGCGACAGCGATTCTAATAGCAGGCACCAATGTTCTTCCCTTAGCAACATCCAGATTAAAATCGACGGTTTCGTATCGATTTTGTACCGTCGCAGAAGTGGCGCATCGCGACAACGTCTAAGGTCCGCAACGGGGTGACGGAAAGCGGCCTTGCGGCACAAGTGTCTGTCTGGATCAGTGTCCAAGCGTTTCACTCAGGAAAACGTGTGAATCCTGAAACGAGCGATTGGCGGCGAGTTCATTGTATTGCAGGAAGTGGCCGAAGGACGAGATGCCCGTTTTCAGGTTCTCGGCGTCGAATGAGTGCGTGGCGTCCGGGTAGACGATAAGTTTGACGGGGCTCCCTTTGCCGCTGCGTTGCTCCATCATTTTCCGGCAGGCCGCCGCCGGGGTCCAATCGTCGCGTTCGCCGACTAGGATCAAGGTCGGAACGGCCATCTCACCACTCGTCACCGAGCATGAGGGGTAGTAGGCAATCGCAGCTTGGAATTTCTGCTTCATAAGCGCTTCCGCAGCGCCAAGCTGGACGGCTTGCAGCACAGCGATTCCGCCAGCGGACAACCCCATTACCGCGACGCGTCGAGAGTCGACGAAGCCGAGCGTGGTGAGGAATTCCAAGGCGCCGTAGGCGTCGTTGACCCGATCGTAAAACAGCCGGTCGCAGGTATGCCGGATGCCGCGCGTCGTGAAACTGTCGACGGCTAATACGACATACCCCCAGGACGACAATCTTCTTGACCAGGCCTCTCTTTCTCGGAGGCCAAGGCCGGCACAGCCGTGAAGCAGGACGACAGCCGGGAACGGTCCATCCCCCGCTGGGCGTCCCAGGAATCCTTGTATCGGCACGCCGGGAAAAATCTTTGGTTCTTCGCCTCGCTGCCGCGCCATGCGCGTCTGAAACGGTGTCAGCTGGGATGTGGCGCTTTTGAACTTCACCAACTGGCCGGCATGCGAATGAAAAACTCCAAGACAACCAATGATACCGCACAAGAGTAGTCTGGCTGCCTTTCGAAGGAAGGCTGGTAGGCCAAAGGTCTCGATCCAGCGGGCGTGCATCTCGGCTCCAGTCCCTCAGACTTCTTATCGACCGAGCTTATGCGCTGACCGGCAAGGTCGTCTCGCGTCCTTCTACATGGGTACAAGCGTCAGGTCTTCACCACTAGCTTGGGTTTGGTAGCCGCGATTGCGTTGCGTTGTAGGCGCAAAAAACTGCTACTATTTTAGGGCCATGCACGATTTTGCTTCGAAACGCCTTAAGGTTCCGGCAGAGATCAAGCCGTTGATCGATGAGATCAGGCTTCGGTTGAGCCCCGATTCTATATGGCTGTTCGGCAGCCGAGCGCGGGGCGACAATCGACCTGACAGCGACTGGGATGTTCTCGTTGCTTTGCCCAACGACGCCACGCCGGAACTGCTCGATCCGCTCGTCGGTTGGACGATTCAGCATGAAGTCGGAATTCCTGCCACAATCCTCTCGACCACGTCGAGTGAATTGGCGGCAAGCTGGGGTTCGCGGTATACGATCGCGTATGACGTCGCGCGGGACGGGCGCCAACTGGATGTCTGACCACCGGACCATCGCTAGTGCCCTTCGGTTGGCGATCGTGCATCAGGGACGCACGCCTTCGGGCAGAATCCGGGTCCCGAAAACGCGACCTATTTGAGCGAGCAGGTTATCCGGGCGCTGGCGATTTAAGAGGCCATTCACATCGAGCGTCACGACGCCCACCAGCTCCATTCCTGTCGCTGTGAAGTGACGGGTCATCGGGTCGCCTGACGCCGAGGCGGTAGGCATCTGTTGGGTGCATAGCTAACGTTCCGGCGACTCGATAAGGTGTGCCAATGCGCAGGAGGACGGGTTGAAGTACAGTGTGAGCAGTTTGCTGTTGACCTCGTTTATGGTGCTAAACGCGCTAACGCTGCCCAGTTCAGCAATGGCAGACGACGATTGCCAATCTAAGGACAAAACGAACGATCTTTGTAAATTCGCCGCTAGCCTTCAGGAGACATTGGCACCCACGCTGCCGAAAGCAATAAATTCGACGCTCACGATCAACGCCGTTGCGGCAACAGGCAGGAGGCTGATCGTCTATGCGGTGTGGTCCGAGACAAAAGCCCAGATGGATGCATATGTGCAGTCTCTTGGCGTCTCGCAGGCAAACTACAACGATGGGCTGCTTGTGGCGACAAAGGGAAGGGTGTGTAGCCCAGAGGGAATGACCGACTTCATTCAGAAAGGCGGTGAGTTAGAATACAAATACAGGACTATAGATGGCTTTCTGGAAGTAAGTGCCCTCGTAACGGGATGTCCGTAGCCAAGCTGCGTGGGGTTCAAAGATTTGCGCGGATCCATGCGCCTAGCCGAAGCCCACCAATCCTTCCCTATTGGCGCAGCCTCATGCGCTACGCATGCAGTTGGCGAATCCAGCCGCGCAAATCGCGGTCGCGCTCCCCGATTTCCCAACATATCGGACGCTATTCAATGAATCGCTAGCTCTCTGGCAATTCGGTGGCGTTGGCGTCACACTGTTCGCTGCGGCGATGATGCAAAAGAGACGATTTCCGCCGCAAAAGAATGCGCGCGGATGGTAGGCAAGATTGGCCCCAAGTTCACCGCTAAGCAACTGGCCGATATGGAGGAAGCCGTCGGTCACCTTACCAACGCTATTGCGTTGAAAAAGCGAATGAACAATGCCTAGAGGTCCTAAAGGCCAGAAAGCGCCCCGCTGACGTGCTCGGCAATGCCGTCCGCGTCACGCGCATTGCCACCGGCGAGGAAGCCGATGACGTGCAGGACGACGGCAAGAGCGCCGCCGCCAAGAGCTTGGTTCCAAGGGTGGTAAGAAACGCGCCGTCAACGTGACGCCAGAGCGGCGAGCCGAGACCGCCAAGTAGGCGGCGGAAAGTCGCTGGAGAAAGTAGATGGCGCTTGACCATGTTAATTTTCTCCTCCACAAATGAGGAAGAAAAAATTAACATGAGGTCGATTCGTGCCAACCCGCATTGTTTCTCAGGACTATGAAGTCGGCTCCCGCCTCGATCACTTCGGCCTGACGGCTGGCGAGTTTATCGAGGTGGCAAAGCGCGCGGTCGCGGCCAAGGCGAGCTTCGTGCTCAATTTCCCGCTCAATGCAGCCGGTCAACTTTCCTACATCCACGGCACAGGTGCCTTGCGCGATACCCTGCGGCTCAAAGGTTGGGAAATCGACCGCACCGGAAATATTGAAGCGGTTTATAATCCCAAGACCGGGATGAAGATCGTTTTCCAGAATGCGGACAGCGCCTGCGAAGACGCACGCGACCCCAAGGCTATTTCCGACAAAGGGCCGGCGGCGACGCGTGCGGTCGATCTCGGGCAGAAAAACTTATTCCCAGAGTTTGATGCGGAAGACGAGCAGCGCAAGTCGCGCGAGAACGCCTCGCTCTGGTATTTCTGCGTCTATATCAACGGCGATGATGTTCGGGCGGAACTTTCGTTCCCCAAGAGCATCGAGGAAAAGCAGTTCAAAGAGTTCAACGAACGAATTTACATCATCAAGCCAGGCGAGTGGGCTAGCATCATGCCCAAGAAGGATGACGACGAAACCCCTGCCCAGGATTTCGAAATCAACGTCACACGCAAGAAGTAGCAGCCATGTTCAGTGGTCAGAGAATGAGCCTCGCTCGGAAACGGCGGAGGCTCACCAGCAGAGGATTCGCTCAACTGCTTGGCATGTCGCCAGTTACCATTACGCGCCTTGAGGGAGAGAAGAATGAACCGTCTTCCGAGACGGTCGATGCCATCGCGGCGGTGTTGCGGTTTCCGCGCGAGTTCTTTTTCGGCGACGACGTTGACGAAGTCACCAAGGACGCGGCCAGCTTTCGCAGCCTGACGACTATGACAGCCCGCGAGCGCGACGCAGCGCTTGCATCGGGGTCGTTCGCGTATCTCCTTTCGGACTACATCTCAGAGAGATTCAACCTACCCGAACCAGTCTTGATAGACTTGGCGCACGAGCGCGACCCAGCGGCGGCGGCACGAACGCTTCGTGAAGTTTGGGGATTGGGCGAACAACCTCTCAGCAACATGATCAAGTTGTTGGAGTCGAAAGGCGTGCGCGTGTTCTCTCTGGCTGAGAACACCAAGAACGTGGATGCTTTTTCGTGCTGGCGGAACGATGTTCCCTACATCTTCCTGAACACCTTCAAGTCGGCGGACCGCAGTCGGCTAGATGCTGCTCATGAGCTGGCACATTTGGTACTGCATCGGCATGGCGGGCCTCAGCAAGGGCGGGAAGCCGAAATCGAGGCCAACAGCTTCGCCTCCTCGTTTTTGATGCCGGCAGCCGACATCAAATCTCGGGTTCCTTCGGTCGCTCGACTGGACGATCTCGTTATCGCAAAGAAGCGTTGGGGAGTCTCTACAGCGGCGCTAGCTTACCGGTTGCACAAGCTTGGGATACTTAGCGATTGGCAGTATCGCACGTTCTGCATTCAGATGAATGAGCGCGGCTATCGACACAATGAGCCGAATAGCGTGCCTCGTGAAGAATCGGTCGTGTGGAAGGCTGTCTTCACGACGCTATGGAGCGAGAAGGTCCCAAAAAATCGCATCGCGGCAGACCTTCATTTGCCTCCCGAGGAGCTTGAAAACCTAGTGTTTGGGTTGACGGGCGATCCGACGCCGCCCAAGCCAACCGGCCGGGTAGGTCTACGGAAGGTGTGATGAACTTTCATGCTTGGCACAAGCTGCCCCTGAAACCCGTGTCCAAATCCTCACCGTGCTTTGCGAGGGTTCTTCGATGCGCTCCACAGAAGGCAAGAGGACCTCGCCAGAGCGCCGCTACAGCCCCGCCGTTTGCACTGGCGCGACCAAGACCAAAGTGCATAGGGCGCTGAAAATGACCCCGGCAATGGCCGCTGGCGTGTCGCAAACTCTCTGGTCAATGGATGACCTTTGCGAGAAGATGGACGCTGTTGCACCGAAGCCCGGCAAGCGCGGCCCGTACAAGAAGCAAGAAAAATTGCTGCCATGAGAGCACAGTACAAGGGCCACCGAATTCTAGATACCGATGCCGGAGCTTTTGCCCTCGATACGTGGAACCCGCGCGATCCCACTGACTTCTCCGTCACTATTGATTTCTATGCCGGTCCAGAAGGAGATAACAGCGCCGACGCATTTACAGCGACTGTCTGCTCTCCCAATTGGTTCCTTCGATCTCAGGGCAGCAAGGTATTTGCGGCGGAAAGTGTGATTTTCATGCCGCGTTTCGACCACGTCGAGCTCGAAAAGTTTCTCAGGGATCGTTGTGCTGCGACCGAGGGGGAAACTTGGCAGGCCATCGGCGCGCAACTCACCAGACTAGGGCGCTGGGAGTTCGACTATCGCCTTTGAAATTTCAAACTGAGACACTACCTGCCGTTGCGGTTCGCCGAGCCGAAGAAATTCAGATATCCAGCACTTCCGTCTCGGCGAATTCCGCGCGTTCCTGGATGAAGCGGAAGCGGGCTTCCGGCTTGGTACCCATCAGCGCGTCGACCGCATCCTTGGTCGCCGCCTCGGCGTCGATCACATCGACCCTGAGCAGCGTGCGCTTTCTCGGGTCCATGGTGGTTTCCTTGAGCTGGGCGGCCATCATTTCGCCCAACCCCTTGAAGCGGCCGATTTCGACCTTGCCGCGCCCGGTGAACTCGGTGCGCAGCAGTTCGTCCTTGTGCGCATCGTCGCGGGCATAGGCGACCTTGCCGCCTTGGCGGATCGAGTAGAGCGGCGGCACCGCCAGGTAGAGATGGCCGTCGCGGACCAGGCTCGGCATCTCCTGATAGAAGAAGGTGATCAGCAGCGAAGCGATGTGGGCGCCGTCGACGTCGGCGTCGGTCATGATGATGACCCGGTCGTAGCGCAGATCCTGATCGCGGTATTTTGACCGCGTGCCACAGCCAAGCGCCTGGATCAGGTCGGAAATCTGCTGGTTGCCAGCCAGCTTGTCGTTGCCGGCGCTGGCGACGTTGAGAATCTTGCCGCGCAGCGGCAGCACTGCCTGGCTGGCGCGGTCGCGCGCCTGTTTCGCCGAGCCGCCGGCCGAATCGCCCTCGACGATGAAGAGCTCGGCGCCGGCCGCTGCATTCTGCGTGCAGTCGGCGAGCTTGCCGGGCAGGCGCAGCTTGCGCACCGCGCTCTTGCGCGAGACTTCCTTTTCCTGGCGGCGGCGCACCCGCTCGTCAGCACGCGCGATCACCCATTCGAGCAGCTTCGAAGCTTCCTGGGGGTTGTCGGCCAGCCAGTGGTCGAAGGGGTCGCGGATCGCGGCCTCGACGATCCTGATCGCCTCGATCGTCGCCAGCCGGTCCTTGGTCTGGCCGACGAATTCCGGCTCGCGGATGAACACTGACAGCATGCCCGCCGCCGAGATCATGACGTCTTCCGAGGTGACGATCGACGCGCGCTTGTTGCCGACCAGCTCGGCATAGGCGCGCAGGCCGCGCGTCAAGACGTTGCGGAAGCCAGCCTCATGGGTGCCGCCTTCGCCGGTCGGGATGGTGTTGCAGTAGGAGTTGAGGAACCCGTCGCCGCCGAACCAGGTCACCGCCCATTCGAGCGAGCCGTGGCCGCCTTGCCTGTCGCTTTTGCCGGCAAAGATTTCGCGGGTGACCTGGAATTCGTCGCCGAGCGAGGCTTTCAGATAGTCCTTGAGGCCGCCGGGAAAATGGAACTCGGCCTTGGCGGGCGTCGTGTCCTTCTCCTTGATCAGCGAGGGGTCGCAGGTCCAGCGGATCTCGACGCCGCCGAACAGATAGGCCTTCGAGCGCGTCATCCGATAGAGCCGCGCCGGCTCGAATGCCGCACCCTTGCCGAAGATCTGCTCATCGGGATGGAAGCGTATTCTGGTGCCGCGGCGGTTATGCACCTCGCCGAGCTGCTCCAGGCCGGTCACCGGAACGCCGCGCGAAAAGCGCTGGCGATAGAGCTGGCGGCCGCGCGCGACCTCGACCTCGAGATGGTCCGACAGCGCGTTGACGACGGAGACGCCGACGCCGTGCAGGCCGCCCGAGGTCTCGTAGACCTTGCTGTCGAACTTGCCGCCGGAATGCAGCGTCGTCATGATGACTTCGAGCGCAGGCTTCTTGAATTTCGGATGCGGATCGACCGGAATGCCGCGGCCATTGTCGGTCACCGCCAGATATCCGTCGGCCGAAAGCTCGACATCGATGAAAGTCGCGTGGCCGGCGACCGCCTCGTCCATCGAATTGTCGATGACCTCGGCGAACAAATGGTGCATCGCCTTGTCGTCGGTGCCGCCGATATACATGCCGGGCCGCCGCCGCACCGGCTCCAGCCCTTCCAGAACCTCGATGTCGGCGGCACTGTAGCTCTCGCTGCCGTCGCGGGATGCCGGGCGCTTCGCCGCCTGCACCAGCGGGTCGGCCGGGCGCGCGGTGGCGCGAACCGGTTGCGGCTGCTTGTCCAAATTGCCGAAAAGATCGTTGCTGTCGTTCATGCTGGTCCTGGATTGCGATGCTGCGAATCACCACCCGATACTGCCACGCTTTTTGCGGGCAGGCGACGGAGGTTCCCGTTACGTTCGAGGATAGAGCCTCTTACTGCAAAACCATTCGACAACCAAGCGGCGGAAATGGGCCGAGGGCATCGACGCTTTGTAAACCTTGTCCGGAGGTTACGCCGGAAGGTTGGCCGAAAAAGGGTATTCGCGGATTGCTGCTGACCTAGAATGCGGCAGAACCCGAGAAGAGGCTGTCGCTTACGCATGTTGGATTACAGTTCGCTCCTGCTTGCGGCAGCGCTGTCGGGCACGTGCCTCAGCATCACCCTGTTTGCGATCTGGTGCACCGCGCCACAGGCACGCTTTGTGCTGACGGTGGCGTGCGGCATTTTCGTGCTCGTCGCACATGTGGTCTTGTTCTGGCACTATGCCAAGCATCCCAGCCCCTGGCTTTGCCAGATTGTACTTGCGCTTCTCAGCCTGGGCCTTCTGACCCTCTGCCTATCGGCCATGCAATATCTCGGCGTCCACGACTATAGGCGCGCCATCTTGCCGACCCTGGCTGCGATGGCGGTTTGCGCAGGCGCGACGTCGCTGGGCTTTGACGGCATCGGCTTCATCGTCACCTACGCGACGGTAACGGCGCTGCTCTCGCTTATCGGGGTGATGTTCTGGATCAAAGGTGGTCATGATCGCCGGATATTGCTGGTCGTTTCGTTCCTGAGCGGCGTCTGTGCGCTGTCCTTCGGACTTTGCGGCGCGGTCCTGCTGGTCAAGGGCCAATGGGTGCTCGGCGTTGCGCCCGACAACTGGGCCGAACGGTTGAATTCCGCCGTGGCGGTCGCCTGCATGACGGGGCTCGGCGCATTGACGCTCTCCCTGCACCATTTGCAGGCGCAGATCGAACTGAAGGCCGAGACCATGACCGACCCATTGACCGGGCTGATGAACCGGCGGGCGTTGACGGCATTCTACGGCGAGCGGATTTTCGGCCCGTTCATGTCTGTCGCCATGTTCGACCTCGACCATTTCAAGAAGACGAACGATGTATTCGGTCATCCGGTCGGCGATCAGGTTCTGCGCCGCTTCGCCGCTGTCGTCAGAAAATACTCCAGGACCGGCGTCGACGCCTTCCGGCTGGGCGGCGAGGAATTCGTCCTCGTCATGTCGCGGATGACTGAAGAGAAGGCTTACGACATTGCGAGCAAGATCAGCGTCGCCTTCGGCACGGAAGTCGTCGCCACCCAGCTTGGTCCGTTGCGCAGCACAGTCAGTGGCGGCATCGGCTTTGGCGGGACGGATGGCACCAGTCTCGACAATGTGCTGGCCGAAGCCGACGCCGCACTCTATGCGGCAAAGCGCGCCGGGCGAAATCGCGTCGTCGCCCAGAACAAGGCGAGCAAGGCCGACGCGCCGGCCTTGCGTTCTGCCTGATTGAGGCTTCTATCTTCTTGTTAGACCATGATCTTGTCCGAAAACCGGATTCCACTTTTCGGGATCATGGTCTACTCCGCCGCCCCCAGATATTCCGACAGCGGCGGGCAGGAGCAGACGAGGTTGCGGTCGCCGGCGACATTGTCGATGCGCGACACCGGCGGCCAGTATTTGGCTGACGTGTCGGCATCGCCGGCGGGGTAGGCCGCCTCCAGGCGCGAATAGGGATGGGTCCACTGGCCGGCCAGCGCCTCGGCGGCGGTATGCGGCGCATTGACCAGCGGATTGTCGGCCAGGGGCCATTCGCCTTTCGCCACCTTGGCTGCCTCGCCTGATATCGCGATCATCGCCTCGCAGAAGCGATCGAGCTCGCGCTTGGGCTCGGACTCGGTCGGCTCGACCATCAGCGTGCCGGCGACCGGAAACGACATTGTCGGCGCATGGAAACCGAAGTCGATCAGCCGCTTGGCGACGTCGTCGACGCTGATGCCGGCACTGTCCTTGAGCACGCGGGTATCGAGGATGCATTCATGCGCGACGCGCTCGTGCCTGCCCTTGTAGAGCACCGGGAAATGCGCTCCGAGCCGCGTCGCCACATAATTGGCGGAAATGATCGCCGTCTCGGTCGCCTGCTTCAGGCCCGAAGCGCCCATCATCCGGATATACATCCAGGTGATCGGCAGGATCGAAGCGCTGCCGAACGGTGCAGCCGACACGGCATGGCCCGAGCCTTCGACGACGTGGCCGGGCAGATAGGGTTGCAGATGCGCCTTGACGCCGATCGGGCCGACGCCGGGACCGCCGCCGCCATGCGGGATGCAGAACGTCTTGTGCAGGTTCATGTGGCAGACGTCGGCGCCGATGTCGCCGGGGCGGGCAAGACCGACCAGCGCGTTGAGGTTGGCGCCGTCGAAATAGACCTGGCCGCCATGCTCATGGACAAGGGCGCAGAGGTCGCGCGCGCCTTCCTCGAAAACGCCGTGCGTCGAGGGATAGGTGAACATCAGCGCCGCAAGGTCTTGCGCATGCTCGTCCGCCTTGGCTTTCAGGTCATCGACGTCGATGTTGCCGTCTTCGGTGCAGCGCACGACGACGACGTTCATGCCGGCCATCGCCGCACTCGCCGGATTGGTGCCATGCGCCGATGACGGGATCAGGCAGACCGTGCGGTGAGCTTCGCCGCGTGAGCGGTGATAGCCGCGAATGGCGAGCAGCCCGGCATACTCGCCCTGGCTGCCGGCGTTGGGCTGCAGGGTCACCGCGTCGAACCCGGTGATCTCCGCCAGCCAGGCTTCCAGTTCGTCGATCATGGCGCGGTAGCCGGCCGAATGGCTTGCCGGGGCGAAGGGATGCAAATTGGCGATATCAGGCCAGCTTACCGGCATCATCTCGGCGGCGGCATTGAGTTTCATCGTGCAGGAGCCGAGCGGGATCATGGCGCGGTCGAGCGCCAGGTCCTTGTCGGCCAGCCGGCGCAGGAAGCGCATCATGTCGGTTTCCGAGTGGTTTTCGCGGAAGACAGGCTGCGTGAGAAACGCCTTGCCGCGCGGTTTTCCGGGCATGGTGCTGCCGACGGCTGCGCCCGGCTTGGCGCCGAACAGCGCCGCGATCGCCTCCAGATCGGCCTCGGTCGAGGTTTCGTCGAAGCTGATGCCGATGCGGTCGGCGTCGATGACGCGCAGCAATCGGCCGGTCTTTTCGGCTGCGGCGCCAATCGCCCCGGCTCTGCCTTTCACTTCCACCGCCACGGTGTCGAAGCGGCTTGCGCCAAGCACCGAAATTCCTGCTGCGTCGAGACCGGCAGCCAGCCGGTTGGCCAATGCATGGATTCGGCCGGCAATCGCCTGCAGCCCGGCAGGGCCGTGCCAGATCGCATAGGCGGTCGCCATGTTGGCGAGCAGCGCCTGCGCGGTGCAGATGTTGGAGGTCGCCTTGTCGCGGCGGATATGTTGTTCACGCGTCTGCAAGGCGAGGCGATAGCCGGGCCGGCCCTTGCTGTCGGTGGACTGGCCGACCAGGCGGCCGGGCATCAGCCGCGTCAGCCTGTCGGAAACGGCGCAATAAGCGGCATGCGGCCCGCCAAAGCCCATCGGCACGCCGAAGCGCTGCATCGGGCCGACGGCGATGTCGGCGCCAAGCGCAGCCGGCGCGTCGGTCAGCGTCAGGGCGAGCGGATCGGCAATGAAGACGACCAGCGCGCCGGTGGCGCGAGCTTTCTCGATTGCCGCCCTGTGGTCGCCATAGACGCCAAACGTATCGGGCCAGGAGACCAGCAGAGCGGCTGTGTTGTCGTCGATCGTGTCACCGTCGACCTCGATGCCGAGCGGCTCGGCGCGGGTGCGCACGACGTCAAGCGTCTGCGGATGCGGCGTGCCGGCCAGCGCCACTTTGGTCCGCTTGTCGCGGTGGTGGCGTAACGCGATGCCGACTGCTTCGGCCACCGCCGTCGCCTCGTCGAGCAACGAGGCCGACGCGACCGGCAGCCCGGTCAGTTCGGTGACCAAGGTCTGGAAATTGAACAGCATTTCGAGCCGGCCCTGGCTGATCTCGGCCTGGTAGGGCGTGTAAGCCGTATACCAGGCCGGGTTCTCGAACAGGTTGCGCTGGATGACCGGTGGCACGTGGACGCCGTGATAGCCGGCGCCGATGAAGCTCTTCAAAACTGTATTTTTCGCCATTGTCGCTGACAGCTCGGCCAGCGCCTCGGCTTCGCTCGCCGGGGCCGGCAAGGCCAGCGGCCGGTCGAGCCGGATCGATTTCGGCACAGCCTGGCTGATCAGCGTCTCGACCGACGGAACGCCGATCGTCGCCAGCATGGCTCTGACATCATTGAGGCCGGGGCCGATATGGCGGGCCGAGAAGGAGTAGGGTGCTGCGGTCATCTTTCCTGGTCCTGCTCTCTCAACCAATATGGGCTTTGTAGGCGGCCTCATCCAGGAGACCTTCGAGTTGGCTTTCATCGGCCAGCTTCATCTTCCACAGCCAGCCGTCGCTGGCCGCCGCCGAATTGACCAGGGACGGATCAGACGAAAGCGCGGTGTTGGCCTCGGTGATCTCGCCGTCGACCGGCGCATAGACGTCCGATGCCGCCTTGACCGATTCGACCACGACGGCGGTATCGCCCTTGGCCAGCTTTTTCCCAGGCTCCGGCAATTCGACGAAGACGAGATCGCCGAGTTGTTCCTGCGCGTAGTCGGTGATGCCGATGGTGGCGATACCGCCTTCGACGCGGAGCCATTCGTGATCTTCAGTGAAATAGGTCTTTGCCATGAAGTTCATCCTTTGCGGTAGCGATGCGGTGTGAAGGGCAGGGGATTGATATCGACCGGGATTTTGGTCCCGCGAACGTCGGCGAAGAGTTTTGCGCCGGGTTTGGCCAGCGACGCCTGGACGTAGCCCATGGCGACCGGATGGCCGGCCGAGGGGCCGAAGCCGCCGGAGGTGACGTGGCCGGCGGGATTGCCGTCGGCATCGAAAAGGGCAGCACCGGGACGCACCGGCTGGCGGCCTTCCGGCTTCAGGCCGACGCGTTTCTGCGTTGGGCCGCGCTCCAGGATTGAACGCAAGGCGTCGGCACCGATGAAAGCGCCAGAGGCGCGAACCTCCTTCGGGATCGCCCACATCAGCCCGGCGCCGGCCGGGTCCATCTCAGGCGTGATGTCCAGTCCGTGCAGGCACAGCCCTGCTTCGAGCCGCAGGCTGTCGCGGGCGGCCAGCCCAACCCACATCACTCGCTCGTCCTCGAGCAGTTTGGCGACGAGATTTCGCGCATCCGCTTCCGGCAGGCCGACCTCGAAGCCGTCCTCGCCGGTATAGCCCGAGCGGCTCATGAACCAGTTTTCGCGCGGCTCGAAGCCGTGCATGAACAGCAGCGATCCGGTTTCGATGCCGGCGCGCGACAGGGCGGCCCAGGCTTCGGGACCCTGGATTGCCAGGAAGACGCGGTCGAGTGCTTCAATCTTGGCGTCAAAGTCCGCCTTGGCATCAAAGTCGGCAAGCTCACGAAGGTGTTTTTCGTCGGCTTCAGCATTGCCGGCATTGGCGACGACCATGAAGCGTTGCCGGCCGAGCCTAGTGACGATCAGATCGTCGATGATGCCGGCGGCTTCATTGAGAAAGAACGTGTATTTGGACTGGGAAATCTCAAGCGCGCCGGCGTCGAACGGGCAGGCACGATTGAGCAGTGCTTCAGCGCCCAAGCCACTGATCTCGAACAGCTTCATGTGTGAGATGTCGAACAGGCCGGCATGTTCGCGGGTATGAAGGTGCTCCTTCATCACGCCGGCCGGATAGGTGAGCGGCATCGACCAGCCGGCGAACGCGCCAAAGCGCGCATTGGCGGCCACGTGCAGGTCTTCGAGGGGAAGGTGTTTGGTGTCGTCGCCCGTCATGTCGTCTCCAGAGTCGCACGCAATCGGCCGCGAATGGCGACCAGTCCGTGCCCCTCTGTCTGAAGCCTGAGAGACTCGCGCCCCGTAACTCTGTCGGCAGCGCTTACACCTTCGGCGCGGGGCGAAAAAAGCCCCGACTTTCCAGAGTGTCTTTCCCGTCTACGGTTCTTTTTGCCTGAGAGATTTCGGGCGATTTCCCCTTCGGCGGCAGCTCTCGCTGCTCTCTCCCGCAAACAGGTAGGACTCAATTTGAGCCCTCGACTCGTCATCCATAGCCTGTCGGCAACACCTTGTCACCTGCTAGCGACAGCTTACCGACAAGTCTTCGCTAACCACGCGGTTTGCCGGTTTCTCAAGGAACTGCCGATATGTTGGGTCCAAGTGACGTATGGAGGGGAAACGAAATGGGCGAATTGAAGTGCGTTCCGGTGGCCGAACTGGCCTCGAAAAATCGGGTCACAGCGGAAGACGTGGTCATGCTGCGCCGCGAGGTATTCGGCGACGGGGTGGTGACGCGGAGCGAGGCCGAGGCGCTGTTTGCGCTCGACGCGATAGAAGGGGACAAATGCGCGGAATGGCCGGATTTTTTCATCGAAGCCATCACCGACCTCATCGTTCATCAGGAAAAGCCGGCGGGCTATATCTCGCAGGACAATGCCGACTGGCTGGTCCAAGCGATTTCGCGTGACGGCATGGTCGACAGCCTGACCGAACTCGAACTGCTCGTGCATGTGCTGGAAAAGGCGAAATCCTCGCCGAACGGGCTTTGCGCCTATGCGCTGGAGCAGGTCGCCCATGCCATCATCGACGGCAAAGGGCCGCTGATGCACGGCGGTAAGCTGGTTCCCGGGCTGATCGCCAAGGCTGAAGTCGAGCTTCTGCGCCGCATTCTCTATGCCTATGGCGGCGACGGCAACATTGCCATCACCCGCGCCGAGGCAGAGGTGCTGTTCAAGATCAACGAGCGGACCGCGGCAGCCAACAACGATCCATCGTGGAATGATCTGTTCGTCAAGGCGCTCGCCAATTACGTCATGTGCTCGGCCGGCTACGAAGCTCCGGTGCGCGACGTGGCGCTGCGGCAAGATGCTTTCCTGGAGCAGGCCGATCCAGAGATCGGCGGTTTCTTCGGCCGCATGGTTTCGGGTGGCCTCGCCGGCATCATGAAAGCCTACTGCGCGCCGGGCGATATCGAATCCGAATGGGGTCGAAGAACAAGGCAGCCGAAGCACTGGCACGCCGCGCCGAAACGATCGACGCGTGCGAGGCGAAATGGCTGGCCGAGCGCATCGGCAGCGACCGGCCGCTGCATGAGAACGAGCGCGCGCTGCTGACACTGATCAAGCACGCCTCGCCGGAAATCCATCCGGTGCTCAAGCCGCTGATCGACAAGGTCGCCTGAGCAAAGCACCAAACACTGATCGGAAATGGCGGAGCTATGGCGTCAAATGCCGCCGTACCAGTCGTAGCCATTGTCCTCCCAGTAGCCGCCCCTGCCGCCGCCGATAGCGGCGAAACTGTCGACCAGTTCGATCCGGCGGAGATACTTTGGCATCTTGTAGCCGATCTGGCGCTCGACGCGGACGCGCAGCGGCGCGCCGTTCTCGACCGGCAGCGGCTTGCCGTTCAGGCCATAGGCAAGGATCGTCTGCGGGTGACGGGCATCGATCAGGTCGATCGAGCCGTAATATTTGATGTCGCCGGACAGGCTGCGGTCGATCGTGTCGAGGCAATGGAACACGACGTAGCGCGCCTGTGGCTTGACCACCGCCTGATCAAGCACCAGCGACAGCGGCGTGCCGGTCCATTTGGCGATGCAACTCCAGCCTTCGACGCAGTCGTGGCGGGTGATCTGGGTGCGGCTTGGCATGTTCATCAATTGCTCGCGGGTCAGCGACAGCGGCTTTTCGACGAGGCCTGAGACGTCGAGCCGCCAGTCGGCGAAATTGTTGGCGAGCAGGCTTTTGTAGACATCGTCGTCCGGCGCGGTGACGCCGTTCGGCCGCTGCGGCTGGCGAATGTCGGCTTCGGTGAATTCCGGCGCCAGCGAATCGCCGCCGAGCAGGCGCTGCGCGCGCCAGGTCAGGCCGTTGGCGCCTTCGAGGAAACTGCGCAGTCCGTCGCCGACACGAAGCTGGCTGTCGAATGCATCGCAACCCGACAGCATGATGCCGGTGACGCCGAGGCTGGCCGAGGTCAGGAATTTTCTGCGGCTGATCACAAACTTCGCCATCTCACGCACCCCTCTGCGGCGTCTTGCTGCCATGCGCCGGCGGATCGGTTCGGTACCAGCCGGTGATGATGGAACGCAGCTCGTTGATCGGGCCGGCAGCGAAGATCATCACCATATGGATGATGAAGAAGGCGACGAGCAGCAGCATCACGACGAAATGGATTGTCCGCGCCGTCTGCCTGCCGCCAAGCAAATCGTTGAGGAATGGCAGCGCCGCGTTCATGCTCGGCGACATGGCAAGGCCTGTGATGATCATCAGCGGCAGCAGCACGAACATCACGCCGCCATAGGCCATCTTCTGCAGCGTGTTGTATTCGCGCGTGTGATGAAACTTGAATTTGGCATGATCGATGATGTCTCGCGGCAAACGCCTGAGATCGTCGATGCGCGGGACAAGATCGCGGCGCAGATGACCGTTGACCAGGCTGGCGACCAGCCACACGACCAGGGTCGTGGACAGTATCCAGGCGAAGAAGAAATGGACCACGCGGGCGGTGCCGAGGTCGTAATAGGAGGGGATTGTCGCCCAGGACGGGAAGGCGCGGGACGTCTCCCGACCCGCCGGCCCCGACCAGCCGAGCACACCGGTTGTGTCGAAGCGCTTGCCGAAGATTTCGGTGTAGCCGCGCGGGCCGTTTGCGGTGTTCTCGGCGCCGATGGCGAAGATGGTGTTGTTATATGCGAATCCCGATTCCTTGCCGATATAAAGCTGGGGGCGGGCATTGAAGATCTGCAGGCCGGAAAGCAGCATGAAGAACAGCGAAATGGCCCAAAGCCAGTGCGTCAGCCGCGTCCAGCGCGACTGCCGGTAGATCAGCGTTGCATCTTTCGGCGCGGCAGTATCTGGCCCGACAGTGGATTGGCTCCTGGCAACCGATTGCATTTTTTCGCGTCCTTCCGGCCGCTCAGTCGGCCTTTCCGATCGTTCTCCTCCCAATACGTTGCCAGCCAAAGCGATGTTTCATCCGATCACGGAATTATTACAGACTGCCCGGTGCTACCGGCTCCCGAGACTGACGGCGAGGTTGACCGCGGCGGCGACGATCACTGTATTAAAAAAGAACGACAGGATCGAATGCAAAAGCACGATGTGACGCATTTGCGTGGTCGAGACCGCGGTATCGGAGGTCTGCGAGGTCATGCCGACGGTGGTCGAGAAATAGAGAAAATCCCAGCCGTCCGGCCGCTCCTTACCGGCAAATACGAGGCCGCCGACCGGCTTTTTCTGTTTCGCTTTGCTGCCGGGGTCGGTCTCTTCATCGTTGACCCAGTAAACATGGGCGTAGTGCAGCGCCGTCATGGCGTGGATGGTGAACCAGCCGAGGGGGATCGACAGCAGCGCGAAGGTGAGTTCGACAGGATGCGCGCTGCCCTCGCGATTGATCAATTGGAACAGCGAGATGATGGCAATGGTGACGACAATCAGCGTCACCGCAAAGATGACTAGCACCGGCTGGTCGGTGGCCCGCGCGTTCTTGCTTAAAAAGCGGCCGGTGAGCAGCGGCATCTGGGCGAGGACGATGACGGTGTAGGCGGCGAAAAACGCATTGGCGCCGATCGAAAAGGCGAGCGGAGTGCGCAAGACCAGCGCGATCGCCAGTGCCACTACACCGATGCAGGCCGACACCGCGAACTGCATGTGGCGGTGCAGTGGCGTCTTCAGGGGAGTCTCGGTCGTCATGGCCCGGCCTCTGATGGCGGTCCGTCTTACCGCCGCTCGTCTCTTAGGGCTCGAACATTATAGCACTTTTGACTGTGCGCATGATGCCGAAGATCGATTCCGGTTTTGCTGCGCTGACCTCCGGTTCGGGGTCAAGCGCTAGCCCAGTGCGGCGGATTTCAGCGCACGCCGCAAGATGCGGTCGAGCTCGCCAAGAAACCGCGAGCGGTCCTGCGGCGCGAAACTGGCATTGTAGCCCTTGCTTTCGCCAGTCTCGCGCAGATGCTGCTTGAGGTCGCGCATCGCTACCGCCATGCCGATCGTTTCCGGAGTGAACGGGCGTCCGGTCGGCCCAAGCACATGGGCGCCGAGCGCCACCGTGCGGGCGGCAAGCGGGATGTCTGATGTCACGACGATGTCGTTGGGCTTGGCATTGTCGACGATCCAGTCGTCCGCCGCGTCGGCGCCCTTGGACACGACGACGTTGCGGATCATAGGGTCGCGCGACGGACGCAGCCCGCCATTGGAGACAAAGGTGACGACGACGCCATGGCGCTCGGCGACCTTCTCGACCTCGGCCTTCACCGGACAGGCATCGGCATCGACGTAAATGGCGGGTGCGGGCATGGTTCGTTCCAAGCCTATGAAGCCGGGCGATTGTGCCTGGATTGATGTTCGAGCGGTCAAAGGTCGGCGCTGCCCCTCATCCGCCTGCCGGCACCTTCTCCCCGTATAGTGACGGGGCGAAGGGAGCTTGCCGCAGCCTCGGCACGCTTTCTGCCACGCTGCAGGTTGGCGAAATCCCTTTGCGAAGGCGTCTTTCTCCCCGTCACTATACGGGGAGAAATGCCCGGCAGGGCAATGAGGGGCGGCGCAGACCTAAAGCGATTGCCTTGCTTCCTCCCGGCCACGTCGCAAATTCTCAATAGACCACCACGCTCCTGATGCTCTTGCCCTCATGCATCAGGTCAAAACCCTTGTTGATGTCCTCCAGCTTCAGCGTGTGGGTGATCATCGGGTCGATCTCGATCTTGCCGTCCATGTACCAGTCGACGATCTTCGGCACGTCGGTGCGGCCGCGCGCGCCGCCGAACGCGGTGCCCATCCAGGTGCGTCCGGTGACCAGCTGGAACGGCCGCGTCGAGATCTCCTGGCCGGCGCCGGCAACGCCGATGACCACCGACTTGCCCCAGCCGCGGTGCGATGCCTCAAGCGCCTGGCGCATCACCTTGGTGCTGCCGGTGCAGTCGAACGTATAGTCGGCGCCGCCGATCTGGTCGGCGCCGCGCTTGGTCATGTTGACGAGATAGGGCACGATATCGCCGTCGATCTCCTTCGGATTGACGAAATGCGTCATGCCGAATTTCTCGCCCCATTCCTTCTTGTCGTTGTTCAGGTCGACGCCGATGATCATGTCGGCGCCGGCAAGGCGCAGCCCCTGGATGACGTTGAGGCCGATGCCGCCGAGGCCGAAGACGGCGGCCGTGGCGCCGATCTCGACTTTTGCGGTGTTGATCACCGCGCCGATGCCGGTGGTGACGCCGCAGCCGATGTAGCAGATCTTGTCGAAGGGCGCGTCGGGATTGACCTTGGCCACCGCAATCTCGGGCAGCACGGTGAAGTTGGAGAAGGTCGAGCAGCCCATATAGTGGAAGATCTTGTCCTTGCCGATCGAGAAGCGCGACGAGCCGTCCGGCATCAGGCCTTGCCCCTGCGTGGCACGGATCGCGGTGCACAGATTGGTCTTTCTGGACAGGCAGGACGGGCATTGCCGGCATTCCGGCGTGTAGAGCGGGATGACGTGGTCGCCCTTCTTGACCGAGGTGACGCCCTTGCCGACATCGACGACGATGCCGGCGCCCTCATGGCCGAGGATCGCCGGAAAAATCCCTTCGGGATCGGCGCCCGACAGCGTGAACTCGTCGGTGTGGCAGATGCCGGTCGCCTTGATCTCGACCAGCACCTCGCCGGCTCGCGGGCCGTCGAGGTCGACCTCCAGGATTTCCAGCGGCTTTCCGGCGGCGACAGCGACAGCGGCACGGGTTTTCATCGGGGCTCTCCTCTCAAGCCAAATCGGCAATCGAGGCGAGCTTTAGCGTATCTGCAGGTTCTGGACTATGGGACGAATTGACAGTTCGGTGCCGGGTTTTGGTCGTCACCAGGCGACTTGCGCCCGGATATGCGCCTACGTGCCTTGACCGGCCGGGCCAAGCCCATAAAAGAAAGGCAGCCGAGGGAACAAAACCCGCATGTTCACAAAAATCCTGATCGCCAATCGTGGCGAGATCGCCTGCCGCGTCATCAAGACGGCGCGCAAGATGGGCATCGCCACCGTCGCGGTCTTTTCGGACGCCGATCGTGACGCCGTGCATGTCGAGATGGCCGACGAGGCTGTCCATATCGGGCCTTCGCCGGCCTCACAAAGCTATCTGGTGCCGGAGAAGATCATCGCCGCCTGCAAGGCGACGGGTGCTGAAGCCGTGCACCCCGGCTACGGGTTTTTATCCGAACGCGCCTCCTTCTGTGAAGCGCTGGAGAACGAAGGCATCGTCTTCATCGGCCCGAAACCCGGAGCGATCAGGGCGATGGGCGACAAGATCGAATCGAAGAAATTCGCCAATGCAGCCAGGGTCAGCACGGTGCCCGGCTGGCTCGGCGTCATCGAGAATGCCGGTCATGCCGAGAAAATAGCCGGCGAGATCGGCTATCCCGTGATGATCAAGGCCTCGGCCGGCGGCGGCGGCAAGGGCATGCGCATCGCCTGGAGCAAGGCCGAGGTGCGCGACGGGTTCGACCGGGCGCGGTCGGAGGCCAAAAGCTCGTTCGGTGACGACCGCGTCTTCATCGAAAAGTTCGTGGTCGATCCGCGCCACATCGAGATCCAGGTGCTGGCCGACGCGCATGGCAATGCGCTTTATCTCGGCGAGCGCGAATGCTCGATCCAGCGCCGCAACCAGAAGGTCGTCGAAGAGGCGCCTTCACCTTTCCTCGACGCCAGGACCCGGAAAGCCATGGGCGAGCAGGCGGTGGCGCTGGCCAGCGCGGTCGACTACCAGAGCGCCGGCACGGTCGAGTTCATCGTAGATAGTGAAAAGAACTTCTATTTCCTTGAAATGAATACACGATTGCAGGTCGAGCATCCGGTGACCGAGCTCGTCACCGGCATTGACCTGGTCGAGCAGATGATCCGCATAGCAGCCGGCGAAAAGCTCGCCATCAAGCAAAGCGACGTCAAGCTGAACGGCTGGGCGGTGGAAAGCCGGCTCTACGCCGAGGACCCGTATCGCAATTTCCTGCCGTCGATCGGCCGGCTGACGAGATACCGGCCACCGCAAGAGGGACAGTTCGGCGACGTCGTCGTCCGCAACGATACCGGGGTTACCGAGGGTTCGGAAATCTCGATGTTCTATGACCCGATGGTCGCCAAGCTGTGCACCTGGGCGCCGACTCGGCTCGCGGCAATAGACGCCATGTCGGAAGCGCTCGACAGTTTTGTCGTCGACGGCATCGAGCACAACATGCCGTTCCTGGCAGCACTTATGCAGCATCCGCGCTGGCGGGAAGGGCGGATATCGACCGCCTTCATATCAGAGGAATATCCCGACGGCTTCGCGCCGATCGTGCCTGACAGCGAGGAAAAGGCCGTTCTCGCAGCGATCGCCGCCGCGGTCGAACTGCTGCGCCGCGACCGGCTCGACCGGCTCGGCGGGCGGCTGGCGCCGCATTCGGGTGTCCTGAAACGCGACTGGGTGATCAAGATCGGCAAGGACTATCTTTCAGCCTCGGTGCTCGAAGGCATGATCTCCATTCCGATGGAGCTCGGTCTGTCGATCGACGGCGGCAAGGCGCTGACGGTAGCCTCCGACTGGCGTCCGGGCGATCTCGTCTGGCGCGGCATGGTCGGCGACCGAAGGATCGCTGCGCAGGTCAGGCCGGTGCTGAACGGGCTTCGCGTCGCCTGGAAAGGCATGTCGGTGAGCGCACGCGCCATGCTGCCGCGCACCGCCGAACTCGAAAGGCTGATGCCGGAAAAAGTGGCGCCGGATACGTCGAAGATGTTGCTCTGCCCGATGCCCGGCCTTGTCGTGTCGATCGCCGTTGCCGAAGGGCAGGAGGTCAAGGCCGGCGAGACGCTGGCGGTCGTCGAGGCGATGAAGATGGAAAACGTGCTGCGCGCCGAGCGCGATCTCACCGTGTCGAAACTCAAGGCAAAACCGGGCGACAGTCTCGCCGTCGACGCGGTGATCATGGAATTTGCGTGAGGCTGAAAAATCATGCTCGACGCCGGTCTGGGACTTTGGAGATTGGCGAAAGCCGCGATGACGGCCAATCTCCCCCCTTGCGGGGGAGATGTCCGGCAGGACAGAGGGGGGTGTGAAGGATCGCGAACTCTCGATTTAGTTCATTCCCACTGGAACGAGCCTGGGGGCGTGATACCGCTTGGTTGACAGGCCGGAGGGACAGCACCCCCCTCTGCCCTGCCGGGCATCTCCCCCGCAAGGGGGGAGATCGGCAGCTTCGCCGACGGCGCCTGTCGCTGGACTCGCATCGTCCGGTGCCGGACAATACATCCTCATCGACTGAGTCCTCTCAAACGGCGATAAAAAAATGGCGAATGAGACACTTCCCCGCGATCCGTTGCGGCGCGAGGCCTTTGTGAAGGCGTCGCGGCCGGAAGCGCCGGCGCGGCCGTTCATTCATCTGCGCGTGCATTCGGCCTATTCGCTGCTCGAAGGCGCCTTGCAACTGGGCACGGTTGTCGGCCATGCGGTCAAAGATGACGCCCCGGCCATTGCCGTCACCGACACCAACAATCTGTTCGGCGCGCTCGAATTTGCGCAAAAGGCGGTGAAGGAGGGCATCCAGCCGATCATCGGCTGCCAGACCGCTCTCGCTTTTTCCGGTGAAGCCAGCGACAGCCAGCGCGACCGCAGGCGGCAAGGTCCGGAAATGCGGCCGGTGGTTTTGATCGCGGCGACCGAGGCCGGCTACAGCAATCTGGTCAGGCTGGTCAGCCGGGTCTATCTGGAAACGCCGCCCGGCGAGGCCGTGCATCTGACGACCGACATGCTGCAAGGCCATTGCGACGGCCTGATCTGTCTCAGCGGCGGCCCGCGCGGCCCGATCGGCAACGCGCTGAAAGAGGACCGCCGCGACCTCGCCGAGACGCGGCTTCTGGCGCTCAAGGCGCTGTTCGGCGACCGGCTCTATGTCGAGCTGGAACGGGTTTCCGGCTATGACCGGGCCATCGAGAAATCGTCAGTCGACCTCGCCTATATCAATGACTTGCCGCTGGTTGCCACCAACGAGGCGTTTTTCTCCTCGCGCGACGACTATGAGGCGCATGATGCGCTGATCGCCATCGCCGAAGGGTCGGTCGTCGCCGTCGACAATCGCCGGCGGCTGTCGCCCGACAATTTTCTGAGAAGCCAGGCCGAGATGGCGAGGCTGTTCGCCGATCTGCCGGAGGCGATCGACAACACCGTCGAGATCGCGCTGCGCTGCTCCTACTATCCCAAGACCCGCAACCCGATCCTGCCGCGCTTTGCCGGCGGCGATGTCGCCGACGCCGACGCGGCGGTGAAGGCGGAGGCGCAGGAGCTTGCCAGACAGGCGCATGAAGGACTGGAGGCGCGGCTCGCCGCGCACGGCCTGGCCCCTGGCTATACGGTCGAGCAATATCGCGAACGGCTGGAATTCGAGCTCGGCATCATCGAGAAGATGAAATTCCCCGGCTACTTCCTGATCGTCGCCGACTTCATCAAATGGGCGAAGGCGCAGGGCATTCCGGTCGGGCCGGGGCGCGGCTCGGGCGCCGGCTCGCTGGTCGCCTATTCGACGACCATCACCGACATCGATCCGCTGCGCTTCTCGCTGCTGTTCGAGCGCTTCCTCAATCCCGACCGCGTGTCGATGCCCGACTTCGACATCGATTTCTGCCAGGACCGGCGCGAGGAGGTCATCCGCTACGTCCAGCAGAAATACGGACGCGACCAGGTCGGCCAGATTATCACCTTCGGCACGCTGCAGGCCCGCGCGGTGCTGCGCGATGTCGGCCGCGTGCTGCAGATGCCCTATGGCCAAGTCGACAAGCTCAGCAAAATGGTGCCGTCGAACCCGGCCAATCCGGTCAAGCTCGCCGACGCCATCGCCAACGAGCCGCGCTTTGCCGAGGAGGCCGAGCGCGAGCCGATCGTGCAGACGCTGCTCGACATGGCGCAGAAGCTGGAAGGGCTCTACCGCCACGCCTCGACGCATGCCGCCGGCATCGTCATCGGCGACCGGCCGCTGTGGGAGCTGGTGCCGATGTACCGCGATCCGCGCTCGGACATGCCGGTCACCCAGTTCAACATGAAGTATGTCGAGCAGGCCGGCCTGGTGAAGTTCGACTTCCTCGGCCTGAAGACGCTGACGGTGCTGGAGACCGCGGTCAAGCTGATCCGCCGCCGCGGCATCGAGATCGATCTTGCCCACATTCCGCTCGACGACCCCGACACCTATGCCATGCTGTCACGCGGCGAAGTGGTCGGCGTGTTCCAGGTGGAAAGTGCCGGCATGCGCAAGGCGCTGATCGGCATGCGGCCCGACTGCATCGAGGACATCATTGCGCTGGTCGCGCTTTATCGGCCGGGCCCGATGGAGAACATCCCGACCTACAACGCCAGAAAGCACGGCGAGGAGGAGATGGCGTCGATCCATCCGAAGATCGACCATCTGGTGAAGGAGACGCAAGGCGTCATCGTCTACCAGGAACAGGTGATGCAGATCGCGCAGGAGCTTGCCGGCTATTCGCTGGGCGAAGCCGACCTGCTGCGCCGCGCCATGGGCAAGAAGATCCGCGCCGAAATGGACAAGCAGCGCGAGCGCTTCGTCTCGGGCGCGATCGAGCGCGGCGTCGGCAAGCCGCAAGCCGACTTCATCTTCGACCTGCTGGCTAAGTTCGCCGACTATGGTTTCAACAAGTCGCATGCCGCCGCCTATGCGGTCGTTTCCTACCAGACGGCCTATCTGAAGGCGCACTACCCGGTCGAATTCCTGGCCGCGTCGATGACGCTCGACATGGGCAACACCGATAAACTCGCCGATTTCCGCCAGGATGCGCTGCGCCTCGGTATCGATGTCGTGGCGCCGTCGGTGATATCAAGCTTCCGCGCCTTCGAAGTCGCGGAGAACCGGATCTTCTATTCGCTGGCCGCGCTCAAGGGCGTCGGCGACGCGGCGGTCGAGCATATCGTCGCCATGCGCGGCGAAAAACCGTTCAAGAACCTCGCCGATTTTTGCGAAAGGGTCGACCCGAAGATCGTCGGCAAGCGCGTCTTCGAAAGCCTGATCATGGCCGGCGCGCTCGACTGCTTCGGTCACGACCGCGCCGCGATGATGGCGGGCGTCGAGCGGATGATGGGGCTGGCGTCGCTTGCGCAGCAGAATGCAATGTCGGGCCAGCACGACATTTTCGGCGCCTCGCTCGGCGCGCAGTCGCAGGCGCTCAACCTGCCGGCGACCGACCCGTGGCTTGCCGCCGACCGCCTGCACCGTGAATTCCAGGTGGTCGGCTTCTATCTCTCGGCGCACCCGCTGGACGAATACAAGGCGGCGCTGCAGAAGATGCGGGTGCAGACCTGGGCCGAGTTCTCGGGCGCCGTCAAACGCGGCGCTGCCGCCGGGCGGCTTGCCGGGACGGTCACCACCAAGCAGGAGCGCAAGACGCGCACCGGCAACAAGATGGGCGTCGTGCAGTTCTCCGACACGTCGGGCCAGTATGAAGCCGTGCTGTTTTCCGAAGGTCTGGCGCAATATCGCGACCTGCTCGAGCCCGGCCGTTCGGTGGTGGTCACAGTTTCGGCCGAGGACAGGCCCGAAGGCGTCAATCTGCGCATCCAGACGGTGCAGTCGCTGGAGGACGAGGCAAGCCGCATCCAAAAAGCCTTGCGCATCTTTGTCAGGGATGACCGGCCGGCGTCGGCGATTCAATCGCAGCTTACCCAGCGCGGCGACAGCCTGGTGAGCATTATCGTCATCAAGGACGAGGGGCAGGGTGAGGTCGAGATCGAACTGCCCAACCGTTACCGCGTCTCGCCACAGATCGCCTCGGCCATGCGGGCGGTGCCGGGCGTGGTGGAGGTGGAGTTGGTGTGAGCTAACGACCGTATTCCGCCAGCCCGGTCGCATTGCCCGGTGACGATGCCGCTGGTATTGTGGGCTCGGCGGCCTGGGTCTTTTGGCGGCCGGGGGGAGTGCGTCATGGATGAGCGGGATGCCGCTGCCGAACTCCAGAAAATGGTCAATGGCTTCCAGGTATCTCAGGCGATATGCGTCGCCGCCACGCTGGGCATTGCAGACCATCTCAAGGACGGAAAACGCACCAGCGGCGAACTGGCCGTGCTGACCAATACCCATCCGCAGGCGCTCTACCGGCTGCTGCGCGCCCTTGCGTCGGCCGGCGTGTTCCATGAAGCGGAAGACCGGTCCTTCTCGCTGACCCCGGTTGGCGGCGCGTTGCGATCCGACGTTCAGCATTCGGTCGCGTCGTGGGCAATTCTGGCCGGACGGCCGTATTTCCGTCAGGCATGGAGCGATCTGCTGCACAGTGTCAGCACCGGCGAAAACGCCTTTCGCCACGCTTATGGCAAGGGCGTTTGGGAATACCGGGCAGAGCATCCGGAAGAGTCCGTCGTTTTCGACCGGGCGATGACGGCGATGTCGCGTGGCGTCGCCGGCGCGGTGCTCGCGGCCTATGACTTCCGGCGGTTCTCTGTCGTTATGGATGTAGGCGGCGGGCAGGGCGCGCTGCTTGCCGAAATCCTCCGCCGCAATCCCGGCCAGCGCGGCATTCTATTCGATCAGCCGCAGGTCGTGGCGAAGGCCGGCCCGGTCTTTGACGCTGCGGCTGTGGCTGATCGCTACGACATCGTCGCCGGCGATTTCTTCGTCTCGGTGCCCGAAGGAGCCGATGCGATTGTGCTTAAATGGATCTTGCATGACTGGGACGACGACACAAACACCCGGATCCTGAAAACCTGCCGCCGGGCGATTCGCCCGGAAGGCAAACTGCTGGTGCTCGAGAGCATTCTGGGGCCGCCCAATGAAGGCGCCGTCGCAAAATTCGGCGATCTGAACATGCTGGTCATGCCGGGCGGGCAGGAGCGCACGGCGGAAGAATTCAGGTTGCTGCTTGCGGCGTCGGATTTTCGGGTCGCCAATATCGTTGAAGCCGGACCTCGCATCAGCATCATCGAGGCGGAACCGGTCTGATTGCTTTCCGGGCCTGGAACGCTGCGGATGTTCTCAAGCCACAGTGGCTTCCCCCTGCTCTGCCCACTGGACGGCTGTCGCAGCGAGCGTTATCGCAGTTGTCATGAAGGCGCCGAAAAGGGACGGAGTGCAGGATTTTTCAGCCTTGACGCGGCTGCGCGACACATTGCGCAAACTCTATCACGGGCGCACGCCTGCGGCTTTCCGGTTTCAGCTGGCGGCTGTTATCATCGACCTTGCCATCATCGCCTTCTTCATCGCCACACCGGTGATCCAGGACTCGTCCTCGTTCCTCTGGCTCGATTATTCAGTGGCAGCGCTTGTCGCCGCCGACATGATTGCCCGGCTGCTTGCGTCAAACGACATGCTGCGCCTGATGAAGCAGCCGACGTCGTGGGTCGACGGCTTCATCCTGCTGACGCTGCTGATGCCTTCGGCGCTGGCCAATTTGGGTTTTCTTCGCATATTGCGGCTGTGGTCGCTGTCGCGCAGCGGCGCGCTGTGGCGGTTTTTCGAGATGCGCGGCCTCAAAAAATGGCGCGAGGCAAGCCATGCAGTCATCAATCTCCTGACATTCCTGTTTGTCGTCACCGGTTTCGTCTACACCTTCTTCTTCCGCACCGGGGCCGGTCTCGAAGGCTATGTCGATGCGCTGTATTTCACCGTCGCCACGGTGACCACGACCGGCTTCGGCGACATCGTCCTGCCGGGAATAGCCGGCAAGCTCACCGCGATCGTCACCATGATCATCGGCATATCGCTGTTCGTCAGGCTGGCACAGGCGCTCTTCCGTCCCAACAAGGTCTTCTTCCCGTGCCCGCAATGCGGCCTTCAGCGGCATGAAGCCGACGCCGTCCACTGCAAGGCCTGCGGGCATCTCCTCAACATACCCGACGAAGGCGACTGAAATGCGAGGCTAAGCGCGGTTTTGTGGAAACAAAACCGCGCGGTAGCTCTTTGCTTTGACGCATTTTGTCGGACGCCAAACGAAGCCGTTTGGCTGCAAAATGCTAAGACGCTGCCACTTCCGCTGGTTTGGTCGCCTTTTTCTGCAGATTAAGCAGATTGCCCAGCAGGATCAGCAAGGCGCCGCCGGCGGTGAAGGCGTCGATCTGCTCCTGATACAGCAGCCAGCCGATCAGCGCCGACAGCGGCACGCGCAAAAAGTCCATCGGCGAGATGACGGTGGCGTCGGCATAGGCGAGTGCACGCGCCATGCAGAAATGCGACGACATGCCGGTGAAGGCGATCAGCAGGATCCACGGCCACAGTTCGAGCGGCGGGTTGCGCCATTCGTAGAGCGCCGGGACAAGGCCGAGCACGGACTGGATGACCAGCATCCAGAAGATGATGGACACGACGCTGTCCGTCCGCGTCAGCGATTTGACCAGGACCACGGATATGCCGAAGCAGACCGCGGCACCCAGCACGACAACATGTCCCGGATCGACCGAGCCGACGCCCGGGCGGACGATGATCAGCACACCGATCAGCCCGAGCACGATCGCTGCAAGTCTGGGCCGGCTTAGTCTTTCACCAAGAAAGCCGACCGCCAGAATGGCCGTCCAGATCGGCGTCGTGAATTCGATGGAGATCAGCACGGCCAGCGGGATCAATGTCAAGGCGTAGAGCCATGCCGCCTGGCCGACAAAATGGACGACGTTGCGGGCGATATGGGCGGTGGGGCGTATGCTGCGCATCGCCGCAAAACCGCCTGACATCATCACCAGCGGCAGGAGGATGAACAGGCCGATCACCGAGCGCAGCTCCAGCACCTGGAAGACATTGAGCTCGGCCGTCGTGGCGCGGCCGGCGACCGACATCGTCAGAAACGATGCGATCGACAGCGCCATCCAGAACGCAGCCTTGGGGATCGAGGGCGAGGGTGCCATGCGCGCTATGTCGCAAGTCGGGACTTTCACCGCAACCGCTAGTCGACGCATTCGGCTGGGCCAGAGCGGCGCGTTGCAAAACGGTCATGCTGAAGGCGGAACCTGCCGTCACGGCGAGCGTTGGTCCAACAGCCAGATCAAGGGGAGAGATCCAATGAAATCATGTGCACGATTTGCACTTGCCGGCTGCCTGGCGGCTGCCGCCGGCGCGGCTCATGCCGATGAGGCCGATTTTCTTCGCTCGTTCGAGGGGAATTTTGCCGGCAAGGGCACCGTCAAGGTAACCACCGAGGCGCCGACGGTGAACGTCTCCTGCCGCTTCAATTCCGACGCGACATCGAGTTCCTTGTCGCTGGACGGCACCTGCCGCGGTCTCGTCGTGGTGACGCGCGCCATCAGTGCCGATCTGAGGTCCAGCGGGACGAAGTACACCGGCACCTATGTCGGATCCCGCACCGGACCGGCGCAGCTCAGCGGCAGGCGCTCGGGCAATGCGATCAATCTCGGCATCCGCTGGGCGAAGGAGGTCAACGGCGATCGTACCGCGCAAATGACCGTCGAGAAAAACGGCGAGGACGGCATGCGGCTGACCGTTATCGACGTCGACCCAAAAACCGGCGAGCGCGTGACGACCAGCCGGATCGATCTGCGACGCACCTGAAGCGCGGTCTTGCCTTCTCCCCTTGTGGGAGAAGGTGGATCGGCGCGCAGCGCCGAGACGGTTGAGGGGTGTTGGACGGAGTGCCGGCGTTGCCAAGCTGGAACACCCCTCATCCGGCCGCTTCGCGGCCACCTTCTCCCACAAGGGGAGAAGGGGAAGCCAATCTCGGTTCGGGGTCATGCTTAGCTCAAACTAAAACTAGTCCTCGATCGGCTCGGGCGGGTGGGCATTGCGGCCCTTGCCGAAGGTGTAGCCGGTCTCCACCGCCCTGCGGCCGAACTTGTCGCGCAGCGTGTCGATCGCGCCTTCGGCCATGGCACGCTTGCGTGACTGGATATCGACGAGGTCGGGCGGATCGGCCTTTTCGTCCTTCGAGAGGTCGCTGACGCCGATGCCGAGCAGCCGGTATCTGGTGCCGTCCGCCTCCTTGCGCAGCAGCTCGAGCCCGGTCGAGAAAATGCGGTCGGCCAGCCGTGTCGGGTCGCCGAGCTGCCGGTTGCGCGTGCGGGTCTTGAAATCCTGCGTCTTCAGCTTCAGCACGACGGTGCGCCCGGCAATGCCGGACTTCTTCAGCCGCCCCGAGACTTTTTCCGACAGCGCTCTCAGCACCGAAACCAGTTGCTCGGGGGAGGCGATGTCGGTGTCGAAAGTGGTCTCTGCCGAGACGCTTTTCGCATCCTGGTCGGGGTGAACGCGGCGGTCGTCCTCGCCGCGTGAAAGATGGTACAGCCGGTCGCCCATCACGCCGTAGCGGCGCATCAGGTCGCCGCGCTCCATGCGCTGCAACTGGCCGATGGTGCGGATGCCGTCGCGCTCAAGCGTGGCGGCGAAGGCTTTTCCCACCCCCCAGATCAGCGTCACCGGCTGCTCGGCCAGGAAGCCGGTCGCCTCGGCCTCGCCGATCACCGAAAAGCCGCGCGGCTTGCGAAAGTCCGACGCCACCTTGGCCAGGAACTTGCAGTAGGAAAGGCCTGATGAAACGGTGATGCCGATCTCCTTCTCCACCTCGAGCGCGAAGCGTGCCAGCACCACCGCCGGCGGCAAGCCATGCAGGCGCTCGGTGCCGGCAAGGTCCAGAAACGCTTCGTCGATGGAGATCGGCTCGACCAGCGGCGTCAGCGCCTGCATCATGGCGCGCACCTCGCGGCCGACGCGACCATATTTTTCCATGTTAGGCGGGATGACGACCGCTTCCGGACAGGCTTCGAGCGCCTTGAACATCGGCATCGCCGAGCGCACCCCGTGGATGCGGGCGATGTAGCAAGCGGTGGAGACGACGCCGCGCTTGCCGCCGCCGATGATCAACGGCCGGTCCTTCAGCGCCGGGTTGTCGCGCTTTTCGACCGCCGCATAAAACGCGTCGCAGTCGATGTGGGCGAGATGCAGCCGGTAGAGCTCCGGATGGCGGGCCAGCCGTGGACTGCCGCAGCGCTCACAGCGCCGTACCGCACCGCGCTGAAAGGTCAGGCAGTCGCGGCAAAAACCGTGATCGGGATTGTTGACAGGAACCGCCATCGCTGCGAACATAAAGAGAACAAAAGCAATGGTACGTCAGGACGGACGCCACGACAAGGCGGTGGGCCGGGAGAGAGTTCGTGAATACGACCATAGCGCCGCTGGTGCCCGAGCTTTGGGCGGATTTTGAAGATCTTTTCGGTAAGCAGGGTGCCTGCTACGGCTGTTGGTGCACGCATTTCCGGCTGTCGCCGGCCGCGCGCCGCGCCAGCAACCGGGAACGCAACAAGGACCACATCAAGGCGCGGATCGAGGCCGGGCCGCCACCGGGCGTGCTGGCGTTCGAGGATGGCAAGGCGGTCGGCTGGATGCAGATCGGCCCGCGCGCCGACGTGCCCGAATGGAACAACAAGGGCAGGGGGTCGGCGCCGGTCGATCCCGCCGACGCCACCGATCCGGGCGTCTGGGCGATTTCCTGCTTCTTCATCCGCGTCAAGGCGCGCGGCAGGGGCGTGACGCACCGGCTGGTCGAAGGGGGGATCGAATTTGCTCGCCAGAATGGCGCGCGGCTGGTCGAGGCATGTCCGATCGACCTGTCGAGAGATTCGCGTTCGATCGGGCTGTTCGTCGGCTCGTCGCGGGTCTTCGAGAAAGCCGGTTTCGAGAGGCTGGTCGAGCGCAAGGCGGGCCGGCCGCTGATGCGATTGGTGCTTTAGACAACGCTGCTGTGCGCGCCGCGGCGACCGAACTATCGTAGTCGGCCTGCATATCAGACGCCCATCCGGGAATAAATCCGGCTGCGGCCCGTTCCTCCTCGGATTTTTCCATGGAGGCCATCGATGTTTCATTTTTCCCAGACTTCTCAGAAGACCTCTCGCTCGATCCGGTTTGCCTGTCGGCCGGAAGATCATGGCGTCATCGCGCCGCCAGTGGCGGCCAAGACGGTCCTGCCGGACTGGTTCCGCAAACTGCCGCCGGTCGATGCGCAGCAAGCCTCGGCCACCAACAATGGCCTGACCGTCAAGCGCTGCATGCCGTTTCTCGACGCGATGACAACCGGCTGGATCCTGCCGCTCGCGGCGACCGTCCGCCTTGAGGTCAAGGATGGCGGCAGCGCCGTCGATGCCGGCTGGGAGTTCGACAGGGTGATGGTGAGCAATCATGGCGCCCATCAGGTCGCCGGCAATCCGAAGGAACCGGCACCGCCATGCAAGTTTCACAATTACTGGTCGATCCGTACCCCGCCGGGCTGGAGTTGTCTGTTCCTGCCGCCGCTCAATCGGCCGGCTCAGCCTTTTGAATGCGTCGCCGGCATCGTCGATACCGACACCTACGCAGCCCACATCCATTTTCCGTTCTTTGCGACGGCGCCGGATGGCCTCTACGTCATCGAAAAGGGAACGCCGCTGGTCCAGGTCATACCGTTTCGCCGCGAAGATGCGGCGCTCAAGGCCGAGATCCAGGCGGAGACCGGAGCCGAGGCGACCGAGCGCGAAACGGTCTACCGCAACACGATTGCCAGCGAAGGCTGGTATCGCAAATGGGCCCGCGCGGCCCGCTAGACTTTTTCTGGAGAAGAATACGAAAACGGGGCCGCTAGGCCCCGTTTCCTTGTGGATTGCCAAGCGCGGATGATTTTCAAGTCGAAGCGAACCGTCGCTCTGTCTTGACGCATCGGGGGCGGTCGGCAGCGAACGTGCACAATCCCTTTCAGCCGAATCGCAGACTTTTGAGATTGGCCGAAAACACCCCTCCCTCGTCATCCTAGGGCGAAGCGACGCAGACCCCTGGGATACATACCGTTACCTTGGAGCGCTGCTGCGGTGCAGAACCTTTGATCGCCGAGGGACAGCGCCCCCCTCTGTCCTGCCGGACATCTCCCCCACAAGGAGGGAGATTGGCCTTCATCACTGATTTCGCCAACCACCAGCGTTGCAAAAAGAATGCTGTCCGCGAAGCTGCCAATCTCCCCCCAAGTGGGGGAGATGTCCGGCAGGACAGAGGGGGGCGCGAAGGATCGCTACAGAGCGCTTTTATTCTGCATTCTTCGGCGGATGTCACGGAATGGATCCCAGGGTCTGCACCGCGTCGCTTCGCTCCTTGCTCCACCCTAAGATTACGAACTCGTGGTGGCCTATGCCAATCGCCAGCGAATGCGAAACGGGGGCCGGCTGGCCCCCGTTTGTCTTTCGATAGTTTAGAGCGGCGGACACAAGTCGAAGCGCGCCGCCGCTCTATCGTCCGGCCTATGTCAACGCCGCCAGTTGCGCGACCAGCCGCGATCCGAACCGTTCGAGTTCGAGTTGGAGGAACTGTTCGACGATGAGTTCGAATTCGAGTTGCTCGAGGAATTGGAGCTGGAGTTCGAAGACGAGTTCGAATTCGAATTGCTCGACGAATTAGAGCTGGAATTCGACGAACCGTTGGACGACGAATTGGAGCTCGAATTTGAAGAGCTGTTGCCAGCGACGATGAAGGAACCGTCGCTTTGGCTGGACATTGCCGCCGGCGGACGCTCGGTTTCCGGCGCCCCCGCGGGAGACTCCTTCGCCTGCGCCGTGGTGCTCGCGAGCGCTGCCATTCCTGCGACCAGTGTCGACTTGAGCTTCCAGTGTCTTGTCATGGTAGTTACTCCTTGTTTCAGACCGGACCGGCAGTTGCGGCCCGGCGGAGTAACGGGCGATCGCCGGCTTTATTCCATTCAAAGAAAGTTGGATTCCATTTCAGAGCAAGCCGGGCCAGAGCAAGCGGGGTCAGAGCAGCCGGGCCGTCGCAGTTTCACTTCCGGTCCTTCTGACGGATCTCGTCCAGCGCTTTGACTTCCTCCTCGGCTGACATCGGAGCGCCTGCTTCGATCGCCGAAAGATAGGCGTCGAGGGCTTCGGTCGACGAGGCCGGGGCATAGCCTCCGGCGTCGCCCGGCGCCACGACCGCGAAGCTGACGCGCCATTCGTCGCCGGAACGGCAGGCGACCGACATCACCGTGGAGCGGTCCTGCGAGTCGACCTCGAATTCGCGGCACAAATCCTGCGAATCGTTACGGAACGTAGCGATGGCCCGAAACCGGTCGCTGATCCCGGCGAGCTTGATCTCCTTGCCGGACTCGACCGTTTCAAGGGCCTGGGCCAGGCCCGGCCTGATGACGCCGGCAACCCACAAGCCGCCCTGCGTGCGTTCGTTGCTGCCTGCTGCCCAATAGCCGGCGAGCCCGCCGCCAATTGCCGCCGCGAGAGAGGCGGCAATTGGCAGCATCCATCGAGACCTCGAAGCAGGCCCTGCCAAGCGCCTGTTGCCGAAGGGCAGTATCGATGCCGTCGCCGCTTTCTCGCCGGCACGCCTGGCCTCGATCATCTGCTCGACGGCCGCGACAAGTTTTTCGGGAACCGGCTCGTCGAGCAGCGGCTTCAGCGCGGCCTGCGCCTGCGCTCTGGTTTCGATGAACACAGCAATCCTGGCCACCAGACGGTCGTCCGTTTCCATCGCCTGCTCGATCCTGGCGACCATGTCCGGATCAAGCTCACCGTCGGCGAACCGCATCAGGATTTCGTCCGAAAAAGTCTCTTCGGTCATTTTGCAGCCCCTTTTGTGACCGGAGAACGGGTGGGCGCCGAAGTTATTCCAGTCGCCTCCGCCAGATTCCTCCTCGCCCGGGCCAGCCTGCTCATCACCGTCCCGATCGGCACGGCAAGGACTTCCGCGGCCTCCTTGTAGGAAAGCTCTTCGACACAGACCAGAAGCAGCACGTCGCGCTGGTCGGCGGCGAGATCGCCTATGGCTTGCGCCACGCTGTTCAGCGCCAGCCGCGCCTCCATCTCGCGCTCACCGGAAACGCCGGCGATGTCATGGCGCCCGTCGATATCGTCCTGCGGGCCGGCGACCTTGCGCTTGCGGATGTCGTCGATCCACAGGTTTCTCAGGATCGTGAACATCCACGCGTCGAAGCGCGTCCCTGGCTCGAAACGCTGCTCGTTGGCGAGCGCCCGTTCGCAGGCGCGCTGGACAAGATCGTCCGCGATGTCGCGGGACCGGCACAGCGCAATCGCGAACCGGCGCAGATTCGGCAGAAAAGCGACAAGCTGATCTTGGACGCGGTCGGCTTTTTCCGGCATGTTGCTCCAGGTTCTGGAATAAAGCGGCCCCGCGCCCGTTCCTCGCAAGGCTAGCTTATTGCCAGACAGCTCCGCTAGCCTCGCGATGTTGAAAATCGGCGATGGCCGGAAATGTGAGGGAGACCATGCGCGCCACCTCCTGGTTGAGACCAAAAGCCCTGCTGCTTTTCTGGGTCGCCGTCGCATTGCTCGTCGATCCTCAGGCGCCGGGCGGCCAGCTCGCGCTCGGCGAGTTCGGACCAAGATCGGCGTTGGCCGATGACGACGGTGGCGGTGACGATGGTGGCGACGATGGCGGTGGTGATGACGGCGGTCAGTCCGGCGCTTCGCCCGGTGGCTCGCGAACGACGTCCAGCCGATCGACCGGCCCGAACCTGTTTCGCGCGCTGACGGATCGGTTTCTTCCGCGCCCGCCAAGGCGCAGCGGCAGGCGCGCGCAACGGCCAGCCGCCCCTTTGCCGTCTCGGGTACCGGGCCAGATCGTGGCGACCGGGCTGAGTTCGGCTGAGATCGGTCGGCTTCAGGCAACCGGCTTCACCGTACTGGACCGTGCCGACATTCAGCTTCTTGGATCGGAGCTGATTCGGCTGCGCATTCCACCCAACATGCCGCTGGAGGCTGCGCGCGATCTTGTCATCGATGCCGCTCCGCAGTCGACGGCAGATTTCGTGCATTACTACCGGCCGGGACAGGAAGCTGAATGTGCCGGGCCGCACTGCGCCGCCGCGGGCCTGATCGGCTGGCCGGCCGGTAGCGGACTGCCAGCCGGCTGCGGTGGCAATGTCACGATCGGCCTTATCGACACCGCGATCAATCCTGCGCATGACGCCTTCTCGAAAGGCCGGGTCGAAGTTCTTCGCCTGTCGGACGACGGCGTTCCCGAGTCCGGCCGCCAGCACGGCACCGCCGTCGCGGCCCTGCTTGTCGGCGGCGCCGACAGCCGTACTCCCGGCCTGCTGCCGCACGCCAGGCTCATCGCGGTCGATGCGTTTCATCGGGGCGATCGCCAGGATGACCGCTCGGACGCCTACGATCTGCTTCGCGCGCTCGATCTTCTTTCGGCGCGCGGCGTGCAGGTGACGAATATGAGCCTGTCGGGTCCTGCGAATGCGCTTCTCGAGCAGGTTGTCCGAAGACTCTCCGAACGCGGCATGGTGATCGTCGCCGCCGCCGGCAATGGCGGCCCAAAAGCCGGGCCTGCCTATCCGGCGGCCTATGCTGAAGTGATCGCGGTGACGGCGGTCGACCGCATGAAACGCCCATACAGGCGCGCCGGCCGCGGCGAGCATATCGACCTGGCCGCTCCCGGCGTCCAAGTGTGGACGGCCGCGTCGGTCAGCGGCGCACGGCCGAAGACCGGCACCTCCTTCGCGGCGCCCTTCGTCACCGCAGCCGCTGCCTTGATGAAATCGGCAAACAGCAACGCCACCGCAGCCGACATTCAAGACGCGCTCGGCAAGTCGGCGGAAGATCTCGGCGCGCCGGGCAAGGACGACGTCTTCGGCTGGGGCCTGCTCAATGCCAGCGCCGCTTGCCTCGTCACGTCGAAGAAGGCGACCTGAAGCTCCACTGTCGATGCCGGAGGATAGCGCGGAGGGCGAAGGCTGGTTATAGACCGGCTTCCAGCCCCAACGAGGGGATTGCACCCCAACGGTTTCCGATTACGGTTGCGGCTGGAGTTTTTACCACAGAAACAGCAACGGAGATTCTGCGTGAATCGTGTTCTGCCGGCCGTCTTTGTCCTCGCGCTCAGCGCGCCTGCCTTCGGCCAGACCGTCGACGGCGAGGGTGCCAAGCAGCTCTCCGAAAATCTGTCCCGCTATTTCGGCAGCAAGGCGATCGACAGCGGCTTCCTGAAGGTTTCGGTGGAAGGCGACGCCTATAAACTCGCCGTCGACTTCAAACCTGTCGTCGACCTGCTGGCGGCGCAGAATTCCTTCAAGTTCGACTTCAGCCCCTACGCATTGCTCGTCAAGCCAGGCAGCAACGGGACATGGAGCGTCTCGGCGGACGTGTCGCAAAGCGGGTCCTTCGAGTTCAAGGGGCCAGAGGGCCCGCAGAGCATGGAGTTCTCGATTACAAACGGCAAGTTTTCCGGCGTCTACGATCCCGAACTCGCGGCTTTCACCAGCGCCACACAGTCGATAGCCGGGATGACGATGAATTCCCGGGACGCCGTGCAGCGCGCCAAGGTGAGCACCGGCGCCGGTACGGCCACCATGAACGCAAGCAAAGCTGTGAATGGCGGCGTGGATTTTACCGCAACGCAGTCGCTCGCCGATTTCGCCGAAGCGCTCGACTTTGACGATCCCAAGAGCGGGCTGAAATTCCCGCTCACGATCAAATCGCCAAAGCTGTCGGTGAACGCGACCGGCAAAGGCGTGCGGACCAGGCCGCTTCTCGATCTGCTGGCATTTGCCGTCGCCAATGAAGACGAGGCCAGACTGAAGGCCAACCAGGCGCAGCTCAAATCGCTGCTGCTCGCCGCGCTGCCGCTGTGGGAGCGGATCGACGGAACCTACGGGTTCAAGGATCTCACCGTCGAAAGCCCAGTCGGGCTTTTCGGGGCGACTGAGCTGGACACAGGCTTCGGGACCGACGGCATCGCCCAGAACGGAGCAATCAACTACTCGATCAGGGCCGCGGGACTGAAGATCCCTGACAATCTCGCGCCCGCCTGGAGCACGGCGCTGCTGCCGACCGATGTCAATCTGAGTTTCGGCGGCGCCAATATCGATCTCGACAGCATGGCGAAAAAGGCGATCGAAGCCTTTGATCTGAACAAGAATCCACCGCTGCCGGCCGACTTCGGCGACACCTTGACCGCTGATTTCATGGCCAAGATGCCGAAATTTGTCATCGGCCACAGCACGGTGAAAAACGGCGATATGGAAATCGCGATGGAAGGCGAGATGACGTTCGCCGGCATGAAGCCGGAGGCCAATGTGACCATCGATATCGCAGGCTATGACAGGATCGTGGAAAGCCTGCAGGCGGCGGCGAAGTCGGAGCCGGAAGCCGCGCAATATGTGCCGGTGGCGCTTGCGATCAAGGGATTCGGCAAGACGCTGCCGGACGGCCGCATCGAATGGGTCGTCAACGGCAAGCCGGACGGTTCGGTCACCGTCAATGGTGTCATGGTGAAGCCGGCCGATCCGGTTGCGAATGATGAAGGCGACGACGGCGAAGAAGAAGCGACGCCGTAGGCGTTTTGGCGATCCGATCGTCGCTTATATCGAATGCTCATGGTCGTCGTCGCCAAGCGGCAGCGCCCGTAGCGCCTTGCCGACGGAAGCCGGCGGCGTGCTGGTTTCCGCCGCGAACCGCATGAGCGTCGGCTCGTGGGCGAGGATGAACTGCAGCACGCCGGCCAGGAATCCCGGCTCGCCGGCGGCCTGGCGGATCGAATGCGCCTCGATGCCGGTGATCGCCAGGAAGCGGGGCAGAAGTTCCGGATCGGCGGCGACGAAGCCCAATGCCTTGACGGCAATGGTTTCCGCTTCCTCGCGCATTGACCCTGGGTTTGCCATCACTACCTTCTTGTGGGTTGAATGAGTCTGTTTTTGGCAGTAATCGCAAGCGTCGCCTGCGGCAAGCCATCTGTCTCTGCAATGCGGAGTTCGCGGTGAAATCCGAAGCTTTTCCGGCAGCCGGTTTCCGTTTCGTCAATTATCTCGCGGTAGAGTTGAGCAGGGTTTGGTGCGTACCGGCGAGGGCGCATGGCGGCATCCTTCGAGCGGAAGGCAGGCCGGGACGGGAATTTGATGCCTAAGAAGGTCATGATCGTCGAGGACAACGAGCTCAACATGAAGCTCTTTCGCGACCTCATTGAAGCGAGCGGTTACGAGACGGTACGCACGCGCAACGGTCTGGAAGCGCTGGATCTGGCGCGACTGCACAAGCCGGACCTCATTTTGATGGACATCCAGCTGCCCGAAGTGTCGGGGCTGGAAGTGACCAAATGGCTGAAGGAGGACGACGACCTCCATGTCATCCCGGTCATTGCCGTCACCGCATTCGCGATGAAAGGCGATGAGGAGCGTATCCGCCAGGGTGGCTGCGAAGCCTATATTTCCAAGCCGATCTCGGTGCCGCGTTTCATCGAAACCATCAAATCCTACCTGGGCGACGCCTGATGCGCCCTTCCAGCCGAGCCGGAGCTTTATGAGATGACTGCACGGATCCTCGTCGTCGACGACATCCCTGCCAATGTCAGGTTGCTCGAGGTCCGGCTGCTTGCCGAATATTTCGAGGTGCTGACCGCCACCAACGGGCCGGACGCGATCGAGACCTGTGAAAACGGCAAGGTCGATGTCGTATTGCTCGACGTGATGATGCCTGACATGGACGGGTTCGAAGTCTGCCGCCGGCTGAAGAGCGATCCGGCGACGTCGCACATCCCGGTTGTTATGATCACCGCGCTCGACCAGGTTTCGGACCGGGTGCGCGGCCTCGAGGCCGGTGCGGACGATTTTCTGACCAAGCCGGTCAACGATCTGCAGTTGATGACCCGCGTCAAAAGCCTGGTCCGGCTGAAGACTTTGACCGATGAGCTGCGCCTGCGCGCCTCGACCACGCGCAATATCGGCATCGAGGAGCTGTTGAGCCGCAACTTCGCGTCCGCGGACACCACGCCGAAGGTTCTGCTGATCGACGAGCGCAAATCCTCCATTGAGCGCGTCCAGAAGATGCTGCGCAGCAGCGCCGACCTCGACATCGCCACCGATCCGCATGCCGGCTTCTTCCAGGCCGCCGAGACGCCCTATGAATGCGTGATGATCTCGACGGGTTTTGCCGATTTCGATCCGCTCAGGCTCTGCTCGCAACTGCGTTCGCTCGATCGCACCCGTTTCGTGCCGATCATCCTTTTGGCGGAGCAGGGTGAGGAGGGACGCATCGTCCGCGGCCTCGAGCTTGGCATCAACGATTATCTGATGCGTCCGATCGACCAGCATGAATTGACCGCGCGGCTGCGCACGCAGGTGCGCCGCAAGCGCTACAACGACCAGTTGCGCGCCAGCGTCACCCAGACCATCGAGATGGCGGTGACCGACCCGCTGACGGGATTGCACAATCGCCGTTACCTCGACAGCCATCTGCAGACACTGTTCGACCGCGCCGTGGCGCGGCGGCGGCCGCTGTCGGTGATGATCACCGATCTCGACCGCTTCAAGACCGTCAACGACACGCATGGCCATGACGGCGGCGACGAGGTGCTGCGCGAATTCGCGCGGCGGCTGCGCAAGAATGTGCGCGGCATCGATCTCGCCTGCCGCTTCGGTGGCGAGGAGTTCGTCGTGGTGATGCCGGACACGGACGGCGCCGTCGCCGAAAAGGTGGCGGAGCGGATTCGCGCCGAAATCGCCCAGATGCCGTTTGCCGTCGGTCAGGACGGCAAGACGATCGAGGTTACCGTCAGCGTCGGCGTGTCGTCGGTGCTGAAGGGTGTCGACTCGGTTGCCGGGCTGATGAAGCGGGCCGACCTCGCGCTCTACGAAGCCAAGAGCGCCGGCCGCAACCGGGTCGTCGCCAAGGCGGCGTAAAAGTCCGATTATCCTGTCAATGTGACAGGGTTACGAATTTACCTTAACGCAAGCGATTCGCCGGGCTTGGTTAAGAAATTGTTGATTTTCGCAGGCTGTTGCGCAAATGTGCAGGCCGATGACGGGACCGGCGCGAGGGCAGATCGCCGGATCGATCCGAAGAATACCCCATGATTCAGGTCCGCCGCATCTCCTGGGTCCGTGGGGTCGGCCGGCCGGCGCTGGCACATAGTGGCCTCCTCGTACCGCTGCCAAACGCCGGCCGGCCCCCATTCTCAAAATAACATCAAGTCTCTGCGCCAAGCATTGGAAATTCTGGACTTTTCGAGCTTTGAAAACAAAAAAGCCGCCCACGGGGCGGCGTTTTTGTCTAGGCAGGAAAGCAGATTAGATTACTTGATCTTGGTTTCCTTGAACTCGACGTGCTTCTTGGCGACCGGATCGTATTTGCGGAACGACAGCTTGTCGGTCTTGGTGCGGCTGTTCTTGCTGGTGACGTAGAAGAAACCGGTGTCGGCGGTCGACAGAAGCTTGATCTTGATGTTTGCGGCTTTGGCCATTGTATCAGTCCATTATGTTCGTGGAGTCTTGGCCGCTGGAGCACGGGAAAACACCCGGACGCGGGAAACTTGGCGCGACACATAAACAACGCGCCCGGAAAGTCAACCCTGTGAGGCGACCTCTTCCTTCTCCCCTTGTGGGAGAAGGTGGATCGGCGCGTAGCGCCGAGACGGAAGAGGGGTGTTGGACGGAGTGCTGTCGGTGCCAAGCCGGAGCTCCCCTCATCCGGCCGCGTTCCGATTCTACGCATCTTCTTTAACTGGAGCGGCCTTCTTCCAGTCTCCCGTGGTGTTCCACCAGCGGTTCGGGTTCGAGCGGTCGTCCAATCCCTTGGATCGGCTGGCGAGGATCGGCTGGATGCGGATCACCGGCTCCTGATAGGTGTGGACCTGGAAGATCGCCTCGACGATGCGGGCGGCCAACGCCTGGTCGTCGGGCAGCTCGAACGACACTTCCACCGTGCCATGCCGTCGGCGCAATTCGGTCTCGGCGCCGGCGGCAGCACCTTCGAGCGCCCGGTAGCGCTCGATGCCGTGCGCCGACTGGTAGGCATTGCTGTCGTATTTGCCCGTGGTGAGCGGGGCGATCGCGACCACCGCTTCCATGATACGGTCGACATCGGAAGCCGGCGCCTGGAAGGTCACAAGCAGCAGCAATTCCATCCGCAGCGATTTCGTTTCAAACCCGGAGTCGATCATGGCGGCATCCTCAAATTCGTGGCGTGTTGCTGACAATCTACCCAGGTGCTGCTGACACGGTTATGTCAGCAGCCTTGCGCCACCTGAGGCATCGATCGGGTCTTTTACAGGATTTTTCGGATGAGCCTGGCGCCGACCAGCGCGATATAGAAGGCGAAGAACAAGCCGAGCGCCCAGCCGAAACCGGAGGGGCCGAAAAGGTCCATGCCGATGCCGATCGCCTGCGGGCCGAGCACCATGCCGACACCGTAGCAGAGCACGAATGCAGCGTTGGCCGAGGCCAGGTCGTGGCCGGAAAGCTGCGAGCCGAGATGGGCCAGGCCGATCGTGTACATGGCCGCGACGACGCCGCCCCAGACGAACAGAAGCGCCGCCATCAGATGCCAGTTCTGCGCGAAGTGCGGCATGAAGATGGTGCCGGCAAGCCCGATGGTTGCACAGGCCAGAAGCAGATAACGGCGGTCGTTGACCCGGTCGCTGATCATGCCGAGCGGGATCTGCAACAGCACGTTGCCGAGGCCGATCATGGTGAGCAGCAGGGCGGCATCGGCCTCGGAGTAGCCGATACGATTGCCATAGACGGGGAACAGCGCAAAGCCACCGGTCTCGACCGCGCCGAACACCAGCACCGCAGCTGTCGCTGTCGGCACCAGCCAGATGTAGCGCAGGAAGTTGCTGGTTTCGCCGTTGGAGACGATCGTCGGGCTCTCGTTGCGGGCCGCCAGAACTGGAATGGCGGCCAGCGTCACTAGCGCCATGATGACGCCGAAGGGCAGGAAGCCAGCGCTGCCGAGTTGGGCGAACAGCCACGGCCCGGCGGCAAAGCCGAGCGACAGCACGGTGGCGTAGATGCCGAGGACGAGACCGCGCCGGTGCGGCGGCGCCGATGTGCTGATCCAGAATTCCGACAGGATGAAAAGCACCGTCAGCGCGATGTGCAGCAGGACGCGCAGCGGAAACCACATCCAGAAGTCCGGTGCGAAATGGAAGCCGACAAAGGCCAGCACTCCGGTGGCGATCATGGCGAGCATCGTCCTGGCGACGCCGAACCGCATCGCCAGCGGGGTGGCGAGCGGTGCGCCGGCGATCGAGGCGAGGCCGGCGACAGCGGTGTTGAAGCCGATCATCGACGCCGAATGGCCACGCGTTTCGAGAATGACGCTGAGCAGCGGCATGCCGAGGCCGATGGCGATGCCGACGACGCTGATCGACGAGATCGCCGCGATCATCGGCAGCCAATGGACGCGTTCTTCGACCTCTTGCTGGGTATCGACTGTCATGGGATGTGAATGCTCTATGCTCTAAAGAATTTCGCGAACGAAGCGATTGCCGACAAGCCGGTAGAATGGCACGGAACCACCGGGGCGCAGCAGCGGATCGTCGACGAGCCGCTTTTCCAGCTCCCCCAGGATGGCCCTGGTGATGTCGGGCACATCAGCTTCTCTGGCCTTGGCGAGCGGCAGCCAGACCAGTTCCTCCAGCTCGTTGGTCGGGCCGCCGTCCAGCAGCTCCACGGCGACGTCTTCGCGCCAGGCGCTGAAGAAGCGCGTGTCGAAGCGCCGCACCCGGTTTGGCGGGGTGATGGCGCGCGCGATGAAGCGCAGCGCTTCCAGCGACGGTCTTACGCCGTGCTCGGCAAAACCCTGCCAATCGCGTCTGGTCGTGGCGAAGGCGCCCTTCTGGCCGATCAGCAGGCCGGCTTCTTCATAGGTCTCGCGAATCGCCGACAGGGCGATGGCGCGGGCACGGGCCGGGCTGGTGCGGCCGACGCCGGCGGTCAGCCTCGCCTGTTCCTCAGGGTGCAGCGCTGTGGCAACGGGAATTCGGCTGTCGGCCGGATCGGTGCGGCCACCGGGAAAGACGAATTTCCCCGGCATGAAGGCGTGACGGGCGTGGCGCCTGCCCATCAGCACCAGGAACTCGGCGCCCCTGCGGTCGAGCAGGATCAGCGTCGCGGCGTCGCGGGGGCGTATAGGCCTGGCGTCGAGCGCGATCGGCTCAACCTTGTCGACTTCCGCCTTGGTCATAACGTCCATGCGCACGACCTAGCGGAATCTTCTTCGATGCGAAAGTGGCGTCCAGCCATGCCGATTTGCGCCAGCCTCGATTTCAAGCCTCGGGATGCGACTCGATCAGATCTTCTTCCCCGCCGAAGCCGTGCATATAGAACGCCCATTGCAGGCCGATGACGGCGCCCTTGACCGGCTGCAGCAAGACGATCGCCATGAGGATGGTCAGCGGCACCCAGATGGCGACGTGCTGCCATGTGGACAGAGTGGAGGCCGCTTCGACACCCATGAAGGCGCCGAGCACGATGTGGCCGACGATGGCCACCACCAGATAGGCCGGCAGGTCGTCGGCGCGGTGGTGATGAAGCGCCTCACCGCAATGATCGCATGTATCGACGGTCTTGACGAAGGCACGAAACAGCTTTCCCTCGCCGCAATGTGGGCAGCGGCCAAACGCGCCACGCTTCATCGCCGTCCACAGCGGGCGGGCGATCCGTCCCGTGTGCTGTTCGCCGCCGAAAACCTGTTCGTTCATTTTCAGATCGCTTGGCATTACCGTCTCCTGCCGCGCGAGCCTGGACGCGATTGCGACGCACGGGCGCGGCCCTTGGCCTTGTGAAACGACCGTTTGGAGCCGGGCAGCGGCTTTGGGTCGGTCAGCATCTCGAAACGCATCGCGCCGGCCATAGGCGCCACCTCGATCAGGCGAACCTCGACGCGGTCGGCAAGCTGATAGCCCTTGCCGGTGCGTTCTCCGAAAAGCGATCGGGCAGTTTCGTCGCATATATAGTAATCGCCGCCCAGACTTGACACCGGAATGAAACCATCTGCGCCATACTGCGGCAATTGGACAAATAGTCCCGATTTGGTGACGCCCGAAATGCGTGCATCGAAGCAATCGTCGACACGCTCTGCCAGATAGGCGGCGATCAGCCGGTCGACCGTGTCGCGCTCGGCGGCCATGGCGCGGCGCTCGGTGGCTGAGATCAGCGCAGAAACTTCTTCCAGCCGCTCCGCTTCATCCTGCGTCAGTCCGCCTGCACCGAAGCCGAGCGCGGCAATCAGCCCGCGATGCACGATCAGGTCGGCATATCTGCGGATCGGCGAGGTGAAGTGCGCATAGCGTTTCAGGTTGAGGCCGAAATGGCCGATATTGCTTGGCGAATATTCGGCCTGCATCTGCGTGCGCAGCACCACCTCGTTGACCAGCCCCTCATGGTCGGCGCCGCGGACGCGATCCAGGATGCCGTTGAACTGGTTTGGCCGCATCTGGGCGCCGCGCGCCAGCGAAAGGCCAAGCGTCTGCAGGAATTCACGCAGCGATTCCTGCTTGGCGAGCGAAGGTGCGTCATGGATGCGGTAGACCAGCGCCTGTCGTTTCGCCTCCAGCGTCTCGGCCGCCGCGACATTGGCCTGGATCATGAATTCTTCGATCAGCTTGTGCGCGTCAAGCCGCTCCGGCACGACGACGCGGTCAACGGTGCCGTCCTCCTTGAGCAGGATCTTCCGCTCCGGCAGTTCGAGCTCGAGCGGCTGGCGCGTCTCACGACCGCGCTTCACCACGGCATAGGCGTCCCACAGCGGCTTCATCACCGTGTCGAGAATCGGGCCGGTCTTGTCGTCCGGCGCGCCGTCGATCGCGGTCTGCGCCTGGCGATAGGCGAGTTTTGCCGCCGATTTCATCATGATGCGGTGGAACGAATGCCTGAGCTTGCGGCCATCGGCCGAGAAGGTCATGCGGACCGCCAGCGCCGGGCGGTCCTGGCCTTCGCGCAGCGAACAAAGGTCGTTGGAGATGCGCTCCGGCAGCATCGGCACGACGCGATCCGGGAAATAGACCGAGTTGCCACGCTTCAGCGCCTCGCGGTCGAGCGCGGTGCCATAGCGCACATAAGCGGCGACATCGGCAATCGCCACGGTAACGACCACGCCGCCGGGGTTCTTCTCGTCCGGATCTGCTGTCGCGAACACGGCGTCGTCATGGTCCTTGGCGTCGGCCGGATCGATGGTGACCAGCGGCAGCTCGCGCCAGTCTTCGCGGCCGGCCAGCGTCGCCGGTTTGACCGCCTCCGCCTCGGCGGTGACGTCTGCCGGGAAAATATGCGGAATGTCGTGCGCGTGGATGGCGATCATCGAGACCGCCTTTTCGCTGGTCAGCGAACCCAGCACCGCCAGCACCTTGGCCCTGGGCAGCCCGTAGCGGGAGGCCCGCGCCGGCTCGACCTCGACCAGATCGCCGTTCTTGGCGCCGTTCTGGAATTCCTTGTCGACGACCAACTCCGGCTGGCGCCTTTCGACAGGCTCGATGCGGAAGGTACCGTCCTGCAGCACGCGAAAAACGCCGAGAACAGCATCGGTGCGCTTCTCGAAGATCTTCATCACCCGCCCGGTATAGGCAGGGCCGGTCGCATCATCGGTTGGAAAGGTCTTGGCCAGCACGCGGTCGCCAATGCCCGGGGTCGGGCCGCCGCCGCCACGCGACACCCGGATCGCTATGACAGGAGGCTCGCCGTTGCCCACCGCTTCGGTTGGGTGCGCCAAAAGCACGCCGTCGGCATCGCGGCCAAAGATGTCGAGCACGGCGACATGGGCGAGGGAGCCGACGCGGGCGAGCCGCTTGCGCTCCTTGGTCAGCAGGCCTTCATCCTGCAAGTCGCGCAATACGTCCTTCAGCCAGATACGGTCCTCGCCGCGCAGCGCGAACGCCTTGGCGATGTCGCGTTTGCCTGAGCGATCCGGATTTTCGGCGATATAGCGCAGGATTTCGTCGCGGGACGGCCGGTAATCATCCTTGACTTTGGCCCGGGTGTCGGCGGTGCGCAGATCGCCATGACTTCTTCCGGATTCCCTGCGCGCCACGATGCACTATCCCTTCTTGTTGGCCACTTTCTTGGCCGCCATTTTTTGGGCCGCCGGTTTTTTGGCCGCAGGCTTTTTGGCAGGTGCGGCCGCTTTGCGGAAGGGCTTTCTGCCGCCATTGCCGCCCTTGGCTTCCTTCTCGGCAATGAGCGCCACCGCGTCCTCGATCGTCACCGACTGCGGGTCCTTGCCCTTCGGCAGCGTCGCATTGACCTTGCCGAAATTGACATAGGGCCCGTATTTGCCATCACGCACGACGATCTTGCCGCCGCCCGCCGGATGCTCGCCAAGTTCCTTCAAGCCGGCGGGCGTGCCGCCATTGCGACCGCCGGGGCCCTTCAATTGCTTCTCGGCGATCACCGACACGGCGCGGTTGAGACCGATCGAGAACACGTCCTCGATATTGTCGAGATTGGCGTAGGTGCCGTCATGCAGCACGAACGGGCCGTAGCGCCCCAGCCCGGCCGAGATCATCTTGCCGGATTCCGGATGCTTGCCGACGTCGCGCGGCAGCGACAGCAGGGCGAGGGCTTTTTCGTGGTCGATCGAATCGGCGGTCCAGCCCTTGGGCAGGCTGGAGCGCTTGGCTTCCTTGCCGTCGCCGCGCTGGACATAGGGCCCGAAACGACCACTGCGCAGCGTGATTTCCTCCGCCGTATAGGGATCCTTGCCCAGCACCTTGGTGCCGTCCTCGCCATTGCCGTTTTCGGCATTGGGGTTGGCGGCGTCGCCGAGCTGGCGGGTGAAGGAGCATTCGGGATAGTTCGAGCAGCCGACAAAGGCGCCGAATTTGCCGAGCTTCAGCGACAGGTTGCCGGTACCGCATTTCGGGCAGATCCGCGGGTTCGAACCGTCTTCCCGCGCCGGAAACACCAGCGGCGCCAGTTCCTCGTTGAGGGCGTCGAGCACATCGGTGACGCGCAATTCCTTGATATCGGCGACGGCGCCTGAAAAATCCTTCCAGAAATCGCGCAGCACATCCTTCCAGGCGAGCTTGCCGTCGGAAATCTCGTCGAGTTTTTCCTCGAGCGAGGCGGTGAAATCATATTCGACATAGCGCTCGAAGAAGCTTTCGAGGAAGGCCGACAACAGCCGGCCCTTGGCCTGCGGCAACAGCTTGCGCTTGTCCATGCTGACGTAGTCGCGGTCCTCCAGCGTCTTCAGGATCGCCGTGTAGGTCGACGGCCGGCCGATGCCGAGCTCTTCCAGCTTCTTGATCAGCGAGGCTTCCGAATAGCGCGGCGGCGGTTCGGTGGTGTGCTGGGTGGCGTTGATCGCCTCGCGCTCGAGCTGTTCGCCGGCACGGATCTCGGGCAGACGGCGGTCTTCCTCGTCTTCCGCATCCTCGTCCTTCTGGTCGGTGTAGGCGGCAATGAAGCCATCGAAGCGAACGACCGAACCGACGGCGCGAAGCTCCGCGCTGCGGGCGCCGTTGACCGCCTCGATCTCGACGGTGGTGCGCTCGATCTCGGCCGGCTGCATCTGGCTGGCGATGGCGCGTTTCCAGACAATCTCGTAAAGCCGCGCCTGGTCGGCATCGAGATATTGCCTGACCGAAGCCGGCGTGCGCATGAAATCGGTCGGGCGGATCGCTTCGTGCGCTTCCTGGGCGTTCTTGGCCTTGGTCGTGTAGTTGCGCGGCTTTTCGGGCAGGTATTTTGGGCCGAACTCTTTTGCGATCGCATCGCGCGCGGCTGATATCGCCTCGGGCGCCATCTGCACGCCGTCGGTTCGCATATAGGTGATCAGGCCGGTGGTCTCGCCGCCGATGTCCATGCCTTCATAGAGCCGCTGCGCCACCTGCATGGTGCGGCTTGCCGAAAAACCGAGGCGCGAGGAGGCGGCCTGCTGCAGCGTCGAGGTGGTGAAGGGCGGGCCTGGATTGCGCCTGGTCGGCTTGGCTTCGACCGACAGCGCCTTGAAGGTCGCGCCATCCAGCATCGCCTTGATGTCGTCGGCCTGCGCCTTGTTCGAAATGTCGAGCTTTTGCAGTCTCTTGCGATCGAAGGCAGTCAGCCGCGCCTCGAAATTATCCTTGCGCGGCGTGCCGAGAATGGCGGCGATCTGCCAGTATTCCTCGCGGATGAAGCGCTCGATTTCCAATTCGCGGTCGCAGACGAGGCGCAGTGCCACCGACTGGACGCGGCCGGCGGAGCGGGCGCCCGGCAGCTTGCGCCACAGCACGGGCGACAGCGTGAATCCGACGAGATAGTCGAGCGCGCGGCGGGCGAGATAGGCGTCGACCAGCGGCGCATCGATCTGGCGCGGATTGGCCATCGCTTCCAGCACCGACGATTTGGTGATGGCGTTGAAGACGACGCGGCTGACCGGCTTGTCCTTCAGCGCACGCTTCTGCTTCAGCACTTCAAGGACATGCCAGGAAATGGCTTCGCCCTCACGGTCCGGATCGGTGGCGAGGATCAGGCCGTCGGCGTCTTTGACCGCCTTGGCGATGTCGGCAAGACGTTTGCTCGAGGCGGTGTCGACAGCCCAGGACATGGCAAAATCCTCGTCCGGACGCACCGAGCCATCCTTGGCCGGCAGATCGCGGACGTGGCCGAACGAGGCCAGGACCTTGTAGTTCTTTCCGAGGTACTTGTTGATTGTCTTCGCTTTGGCCGGCGATTCGACGACGACGACGTCCATGAGGTCTCATATCAGCTGTGGTGCGGCAGAAGAATTCCGCTGCGCGCGACGAAATCTCGTATAATTGTCGCTCACATGGCCGTGCTTTTGCATCCGGTCAAGGGCAAGCGCCCAAAATGCAGTCCTGCATTGAGGGGTGCGTCATGTGATATCCGCAATCCTGGATAGGGAGAGCGGCTGCCCTGATCGTTGGACAAACCGGCAATGAATCCGGGAGAACGGGACAAATACTTGCGCCGATATAAGAGAAACATCGATCACGCGCCAGCCCTGGTTTGAAGAGACGGCAGGCATGATGCGACGTTGACGGGCGAGACGGGCGTGGCAAGCGGCCGTGCGACTTGCCACGCGATGGTGATTGGCGGATCGGCGCGGTCGCGGCTATATGGCAGCGCAAACCATCAGGAGTTCGGGAATGGCGTTGGATATCGGCTATGTCAGCGCGGTCGGGGCGGGGGCGATCTCGTTCCTGTCGCCTTGCGTGCTGCCGCTGGTGCCGCCCTATCTCTGCTATATGGCCGGCGTGTCGGTCGATGATTTCCGCGGCAATGCCGGCGCCACCGCCAGGGCCGACGCACGCAGCGCGCTGCTTTTTGCCTCGATCGCCTTCGTTCTCGGCTTCTCGACCGTGTTCGTGGCGCTGGGCGCCGGCGCCTCGACCATCGGCCGGCTGCTGCGCGTCTGGCAGGAGCCGCTGGCGATGGCGGCTGGCGTGCTCATCATCCTGATGGGGCTGAATTTTCTCGGCATATTGCGCATCCCGCTGCTGTCGCGTGAGGCGCGCTTCCAGTCACAGGGCAAGCCGGCCAGTATCGTTGCCGCTTATGTCATGGGACTGGCCTTCGCCTTCGGCTGGACACCCTGCATCGGACCGGTGCTGGGTCCGATCCTGACGCTGGCCGGCGGCCGCGAGACGGTGGGCGAGGGCGCGGCTCTGCTTGCCGCCTATTCGCTCGGCCTCGGCATACCGTTCCTGGTCGCGGCGCTGTTTTCCGGCGCCTTCATGCGCTTTCTCGCAAAATTCCGCGTCCATCTCGGCCGCGTCGAAAAGGCGATGGGCGCGCTGCTGGTCGTCGCCGGCGTGTTTTTCCTGACCGGCGGCGTGCAGGCCGCATCCTACTGGCTGCTGGAGAATTTCCCGGTGCTGGGGCAGTTGGGGTGAAATTGGATCAATGCTGTCGCAAATTGGTGTTGCCGGCCCGCAATCGCTTCAGGTCTGCGCTGCCCCTCATCGCCCTGCCGGGCACTTCTCCCCGTATAGTGACGGGGAGAAGGGACGCCTTCGCAGAGGATTTCGCCAATCTCCAACGCTGCAGAAAGAGCGCCAAGGTTGCGGCCAGCCCTCTTCTCCCCGTCACTATACGGGGAGAAGGTGCCGGCAGGCGGATGAGGGGCAGCGCCGAGTTCGAAAATTGGACTGCCGCAAATCTCACCGGAATTTAACCGCATTGGTGCAGCATGGCGCCAATCCATGCCTTGATTCCCAACCCTCTTTATATGGTCGCATTCCATGAGCCAGAGAACCTGCCTGTCCGTCATCCTCGCCGCCGGCGAGGGCACGCGCATGAAAAGCGCTGTGCCAAAAGTGCTGCACCCGATCGCCGGCCTGCCGATGGTCGCCCATGTCGTCAAGGCTGCGGAAGCCGCAGGCAGCGGTGATCTGGCGCTGGTGATCGGCCATGGCGCGGACGAGATGCGCAAGGCCACGCAAAAATTCGCGCCGAAGGCGGAGATCTTCGTCCAGGACAAGCGGCTCGGCACGGCGCATGCCGTTCTGGCGGCTCGCGACGCGATCTCAAAGGGTTACGACGACATCCTCGTCATGTTCGGCGACACGCCGCTGATCGACCCGGAGGTGCTGAGTGCTGCGCGTCTGAAACTGGCCGGAGGCGCTGCCGTCGTTGTGGTCGGCTTCCGCACGTCAAATCCGTCCGGCTATGGCCGACTGATCGAAAAAGGCGGCAAGCTCATCGCCATCCGCGAGGAAAAGGACTGCACCGACGAGGAGAAGAAAATCACCTTCTGCAATGGCGGGCTGATGGCGGTTGCAGGCAAGCACGCGCTGCAGCTGCTCGACCAGGTCGGCAACGACAACGCCAAGGGCGAATATTATCTCACCGACATCGTCGAGATCGCAGGCGGGCAAGGCCTTAATGTCATCGCCGCAGAAGCTGGCTTTGAAAATGTGCTCGGCATCAACAACCGCGCCGAACTCGCTGCGGCGGAAGGCATCTGGCAGGCGCGCCGGCGGCGCGAAGCCATGCTCTCCGGGGTTTCGCTGATCGCGCCCGAAACCGTCTTCTTTTCGCACGATACCGAGATCGGCGCCGACACGATCGTCGAGCCCAATGTCTGGTTCGGGCCGAGCGTGACAATCGCCACCGGTGCCAGGATCCATGCCTTCAGCCATATTGAAGGCGCCACGATCGCTTCGAATTGCGCTGTTGGTCCGTTTGCGCGGCTGCGGCCGGGTTCCGATCTCAAGCAAAAAGCCAAGGTCGGCAATTTCTGCGAGGTCAAGCAGGCGACGGTCGAGGAGGGCGCCAAGGTCAATCACCTGACCTATATCGGCGATGCCCGCGTCGGCGCCGGCGCCAATATTGGCGCTGGAACCATCACCTGCAATTATGACGGCTACTCGAAATTCTTCACCGACATCGGCGAAGGCGCCTTCGTCGGCTCGAATTCGTCGCTGGTGGCGCCTGTCACAATCGGCAAGGGCGGCTACGTCGCTTCGGGCAGCGTGATCACCGAAAGCGTGCCCGACGATGCGCTCGCCTTCGGCCGCGCCCGCCAGAAGACGCTGCCTGGCAAAGGCAAGGAATTGCGCGAGCGTTTTGCTGCGGCTGCGGCGGCCCGGAAAAAAGGCTAGCCTGGCTGCTGTAACCGGATTGCAAGCGCACTCGGTCATGGTGCATTTGTGCAGAACCGTTCCGGCTGATACGGAACGAAGCGCAATGTGATTTTCGCGGCAGCCCGGCCAACCCTAAATGGCGCCGGGTTTTCATGCCGGAATCGGGGGCAACGTCTATGTGCGGTATCGTCGGAATTGTCAGTCACTCGCCGGTCGCGCCACTGATCGTCGATGCGCTGAAAAGGCTCGAATATCGCGGCTATGATTCGGCCGGAGTCGCCACCGTCGAGCACGGCCAGCTGGCGCGTCGCCGCGCCGAGGGCAAGCTGATCAATCTCGAACGCCGGCTGAAGGACGAACCGCTCGACGGCATGATCGGCATCGGCCACACGCGCTGGGCGACGCATGGCGTGCCCAACGAGACCAATGCGCATCCGCATTTTTCCGATGGCGTCGCCATCGTCCACAACGGGATCATCGAGAATTTCGCCGAATTGCGCGACGAGCTGATGCGCGACGGCTACACATTTTCATCGCAGACCGATACCGAGGTCGTCGCACACTTGGTGGGGCGCGAACTGACCAGGGGCCTGCAGCCGGTCGAGGCCGCGCACCAGGCGCTGAAGCGGCTGGAAGGCGCCTTTGCGCTGGCAATCATGTTCAGGGGAGACGAGGATCTCATCGTTGGCGCGCGCAACGGCCCGCCGCTGGCCGTCGGCCATGGCGATGGCGAGATGTTTTTGGGCTCCGACGCTATCGCGCTTGCCCCCTTCACCAATTCGATCACCTATCTGGAGGACGGCGACTGGGCGGTGGTGCGCCGTAACGACGTCGCCATCTTCGACATGGACGGCAACAAGGTCGAGCGCAAGCGCCAGCAGTCGCTTAGCACCAGCTTCATGGTCGACAAGGGCAACCGGCGCCATTTCATGGAGAAGGAAATCCATGAGCAGCCCGAGGTGATCTCGCACACGCTGGCGCATTATGTGGATTTCGTTGGCGGTGTCTCGAAGCCGCTCGACCTGCCGTTCGATTTCGCCAAAATCGACCGGCTGGCGATTTCGGCCTGCGGCACTGCCTATCTGGCCGGCCTGATCAGCAAATACTGGTTCGAGCGCTATGCGCGGCTGCCGGTCGACATCGATGTCGCTTCGGAATTCCGTTACCGTGAAATGCCGCTGTCGAAGACAGACGCCGCCTTCTTCATCTCGCAATCGGGCGAGACCGCCGACACGCTGGCCTCGCTGCGCTATTGCCGCAAAGCGGGCATGAAGATCGGCGCAGTCGTCAATGTCCGCGAATCGACGATGGCGCGCGAATCCGACGTTATTCTGCCGACGCTGGCCGGACCGGAGATCGGCGTCGCCTCGACCAAGGCCTTCACCTGTCAATTGTCGGTGCTGGCCTCGCTTGCCGTGCGGGCCGGCGTGGCGCGCGGTACGATTTCGCAAGAACAGGAAACGACGCTGGTCCGCCAACTGTCGGAAGCGCCGCGCTATGCCAACCAGGTCCTGAAACTCGACGGCCAGATCGAAAAGGTCGCGCGCGACCTCTCGCACTACAAGAACGTGCTCTATCTTGGCCGCGATACCAATTTCCCGCTGGCCATGGAAGGCGCGCTGAAGCTCAAGGAAATCTCCTATATCCATGCCGAGGGCTATGCTGCCGGCGAGCTGAAGCACGGGCCGATCGCGCTGATCGACGAGAACATGCCGGTGATCGTCATTGCCCCGCATGACCGGATTTTTGAAAAAACCGTGTCGAACATGCAGGAAGTGGCGGCGCGCGGCGGCAAGATCATCCTGATCACCGACAGCAAGGGTGCCGCGCACGCCACGGTGAAGACGATGGAGACGATCGTGCTGCCGGACGTGCCGGAAATCATCTCGCCGATCATCTACGCGCTGCCAATCCAGATGCTGGCCTATTTCACCGCGGTGTTCATGGGCACCGACGTCGACCAGCCGCGCAACCTGGCGAAATCGGTGACGGTGGAGTAAGGGCTGGCAAGTTTCGACCAGCTGCCGATAGGTCCGGTGACGGTTAGTATCAGTTATTGATACATATTTCACTGATGCTGGCGCCGAGGATGTGGAGATCGTCGACTACCATTGAGTGGGCACTTGCCCTAATCCTTCGAGGTCCCTGAACCATGCTCAAGTTCGCACGTCCAATTCACCCCGGAGGATTCCTGCGCGAGGAATATCTCCTCCCGCTTGGCATGAGCGCTGGCGCGCTGGCGAAGAAGCTTAATCTTCCGCGCACTCGTATCGAACGCATTGCCAAGCAAGAGATCGGCTTGACTCCCGATACCGCGCTTCGCCTCGCCAGGTTCTTCAACACCACGCCGGAATTCTGGATGAATTTTCAGCAGGCCTATGAGCTCGAAACCGAGGCACGGAAACTCGCGCCTGAGCTCGAGAAGATCGAGCCGCTGGAAGTCGCGGCATAGTTGATCATTTAAAAAATTCGCAGTTCCAAAGCCGGATGCGGTTCATTAATGTCGCGCCGCAATCAGCGCTGCGGTGAACCATGTCCGATGCTTCCAAGACCTCAGGCATGACCCGGCTGCGGAATTACTTTCTGACAGGCTTTGTCGTCTGCGCGCCGCTGGCGATCACCGCCTACATCGCCTGGTCGTTCATCGGCTGGGTCGATTCCTGGGTGAAACCCTATATTCCGGCGCGTTACAACCCCGATAGCTATCTGCCGGCGCCGGTTCCGGGATTCGGGCTGATCGTCGCCTTGATCCTGATCACCCTGATCGGGTTCCTGACCGCCAATATCGTTGGCCGGGCTATCGTCTTGTTCGGTGAGCGGCTGCTCGGCCGCATGCCGCTGGTGCGCGGCATCTATGGGTCGCTGAAGCAGATCTTCGAGACCGTGCTGTCGAACAAGGGCGACATGTTTCGCCAGGTCGGGCTGGTCGAATACCCGCGCAAGGGCGTCTGGTCGCTGGTCTTCGTTGCCAGCGAGAAGGAAACCGAGATCAACCAGAAGCTCGACCAGGAGGGTGATCCGCTGATCGCGGTGTTCATGCCGTGCACGCCCAACCCGACCACCGGCTTCCTGATGTATGTGCCGAAATCCGATATCGTGCTGCTCGACATGACGATCGAGGACGGCGCCAAGCTGATCGTTTCGGCAGGGCTGGTGGCGCCGGCGGTCAAGACGAACATGGTGACGTTGAACGGCAAGCCGATCGGCGTTCAGGTCGGCAATCCGCCGGTCGACGCCGGGCCTCAGCCGGCGCGCAAGAGCCGCACCGCCTCGTCGCGGCCGAACAAATAAAGCAGCATGCGAAGGGCGGCGCCGCGTTCGGATTGCAGTTCCGGATCGCGCGACAGGATCAGCCGCGCGTCGTCGCGGGCGGCTTCGAGCAGGTCGGCATGCGCCTCGATGCGCGCCACCTGGAAGCCAGGTGTGCCGGACTGGCGGGTGCCGAGCAACTCGCCTTCGCCACGCAGTTTCAGATCTTCCTCGGCGATGCGAAACCCGTCCTCGGTCTCGCGCATCACTGACAGCCGGCGCGTTGCCGTCTCGCCGAGCGGGTCCTTGTAGAGCAGCACGCAGGACGACGGTTTTTCGCCGCGACCGACCCGGCCGCGCAACTGGTGCAGCTGGGCGAGGCCGAAGCGCTCGGCATGCTCGATGACCATGATCGTCGCATCCGGCACATCGACGCCGACCTCGATGACCGTGGTGGCGATCAGGATGCGTGTCTCGCCGGCCTTGAAGGCGCGCATCGCCTCGTCTTTTTCGGCGCCCTTCATGCGGCCGTGCACCAGGCCGATCCGGTCGCCGAACAGCGGCTTCAAGGAGGCAAAACGGTCCTCCGCCGACATCAGCTTGATCTCTTCGGATTCTTCGACCAGAGGACAGATCCAATAGATCTTCTGGCCGTCGGCGACGGCGTCGCGCATGCGGCCGACAAGTTCGTCGAGCCGCTCGAGCGACACGGTGACGGTGCGGATCGGCTGGCGACCGGCCGGCTTTTCCGTCAGCTTCGACACATCCATGTCGCCGAAGGCGGTCAGCACCAGCGTGCGCGGGATCGGCGTCGCCGTCATTACCAGCATGTCGGGCGCGTCGCCCTTGGCGGTGATGGCGAGCCGCTGGTGGACGCCAAACCGGTGCTGCTCGTCGATGACGGCAAGGACCAGGTCGTGGAACGTCACCGTTTGCTGGAACAGCGCGTGGGTGCCGACGACGATGTCGATCTCGCCACTGGCCAGACTGGTCAGCGTCTCGGTGCGCTCGCGGCCCTTTTCGCGCCCGGTGAGGATGGCGATGCGCAGGCCGGCTTGTTCGGCCAACGGCGCAATCGTCGCAAGATGCTGGCGTGCCAGGATTTCGGTCGGCGCCATCAATGCCGCCTGGCCGCCGGCCTCGACAGCGCGCGCCATGGCGAGCAGCCCGACAACCGTCTTGCCTGACCCGACATCGCCCTGCAGCAGGCGCAGCATGCGTTCGGGGTCACCGAGATCGGCATTGATTTCGGCAAGCGCCATTTCCTGCGAATTGGTCAGCGAATAGGGAAGCGCGGCGCGCAGCTTTTCGACGAAGCGGCCGTCCCCGACCAGCGGCCGGCCGGACAGGCGGCGGACTTTTGCGCGCACCAGCGCCAGCGACACCTGGCCTGCCAGAAACTCGTCATAGGCGAGACGCCGCCAGGCCGCGCCGTCGACCGACACGTCGACCGGGTCGGCGGGATTGTGGATGCGGGCGAGCGCATCGCCGAAGGCGGGAAAGCTGCGGCGGCGCAGAAACTCATCCTCCTGCCATTCCGGCAGCACCGGCAAGCGAGCGAGCGCCTGGCCGATTGCCCGGCGCAGCACTTTTCCCGAGAGCCCGGCGGTGAGCGGATAGACCGGCTCGACCAGCGGCAGGTTTTCCGCTTCGCTGGCCAGCGCGATGTGGTCGGGATGAACCATGGTCGGGCGGCCGTTGAACCATTCCATGCGGCCGGAGACCACGACATGCTCGCCCTCGGGCATTGCTTTTTCGAGATAGGCAGCGTGCGCATGGAAGAAGGTCAGCGCGATCTCGCCGGTGTCGTCATGGGCGTAAACCCGGTACGGCACCGATCTGTTGCCGCGCGGCGGCGGCTGGTGGCGATCGATGCGCACTTCCAGGGTGACGATCGCGCCTTCGGCCGAACCGGCGATGCCCGGCCGGTTGCGGCGGTCGATCACCGAATGCGGCAGCACGAACAGAAGATCGCCGGCACGTGCGGGGCGGCGGTCGCCGAGATCGGCCGGCACGATTTTCTCGATCAGTGCGCCGACCTTCGGCCCGACGCCGGCAAGCGAGGTGATCGGGACAAACAGCGGATCGAGGAGGGAAGGTCTCATGGGTGTCGGCGCTCACCCCCCTCTGGCCTGCCGGCGATCTCCCCCTCAAGGGGGGAGATCGGCAGCTTTGGCCTCATCGCCCATCCTGCAGCGGTGGAGATTGGCGAAATCAGTCGCGACGGCAAATCTCCCCCCTTGAGGGGGAGATGTCCGGCAGGACAGAGGGGGGTCTTAGCGCCGACGGTGTCAGGAGTGTATGTCACACCGGGATGTTAGACACCCACCGGACCGTTGCAAGGCTGACACCGCGCTCTATCCACGCTATATGCGCCGCTTCAGGCAAGGATGCTGGACAATGACCGGAACGAGACGATCAAGCGAGGGGCTCGACGCCCGCCGCCGCAAGCTTCTGTTTCGATCCTGGCATCGCGGCATGCGCGAAATGGACCTTATTCTCGGCAGTTTCGCCGACGCCGAGATCGGCGCCTTGACCGGCGACGAACTCGACCAATATGAGAGGCTCCTCGAAATTGCCGATACCGAATTCCTGCCCGTGATCACCGGCGAGCGGCCGATTCCGGCTGACATCGACTGTGCCGTCCTGCAAAAAATCCTGGCGTCGCGCCAGGCGATGACATTCTGAAATACGTGATTTCATGAGCCTGATCCCCACAATCGGCCTGCCGAAAGGCCGCGCCGGCCAGTTCATCGTCGACGGCGTCGCCGACGGTTACGAAGCCTTCGCGCTGGTGCAGGCCGCGCACGAGATCGCGCCCGACAAGCCGGTGCTGTTCGTGGCACGCGACGGCCAGCGCCTGCCTTCGATCGTCGAGGCGCTTTCCTTCGCCGCGCCTGGCCTGCCGGTGCTCGAACTGCCGGCCTGGGATTGTCTGCCCTATGACCGCGTTTCGCCCGGCCCGGATGCAGCCGCGCGGCGACTGGACGCGCTCACCGCGATGATCGCGTTGGCAAAAAATCCGCACCGCGCCGTCATCCTGACCACTGCCAACGCGCTGCTGCAGCGCATTCCGCCGGCAAGCCTTGTCGAGGCGCAGACATTTCACGCCAAACCCGGCAACCAGATCGACATGAACGCACTGGCGTCGCGGTTGGAGATATCAGGCTTCGAGCGGGTGCCGACCGTGCGCGGCGTCGGCGAGTTCGCCGTGCGCGGCGGCATTCTGGACCTGTTGGCGCCGGGCTGGACGGAAGCGCTGCGGCTCGATTTCTTCGGCGATACGCTGGAATCGATCCGCGTCTTCGACGCCGCCACGCAGCGCACCACCGGCCAGCGCAAGTCGATGGCGCTGCAGGCGATGAGCGAAGTGGCGCTGACGCCGGAGACCATCAGCCGCTTCCGCCGCTCCTACATCGACGCTTTTGGCGCGCCCTCGCGTGACGATGGGCTCTATGCGGCGGTCAGCGAGGGACGGCGTTTTGCCGGCATGGAGCACTGGCTGCCGTTCTTCTACGAGCGGCTGGAGACGGTGTTCGACTATCTGCCGGACACGGCTGTCGTGTTCGACCATCTGGCACATGAGGCACTGGCCGAGCGCCATGCGCTGATCCTCGACCATTACGAGGCGCGCAGGAAGCAGGCCGACGGCGCGCTGAAGGACGCCGTCCCCTACAAGCCGGTGCCGCCCGACCTGCTTTATCTGTCGCCGGAAAACCTCATCGCCTCGCTTGGCCCGCGCGAGGCGATCGACTTCACGCCGTTCGACGCGCCCGACGCCGGCGCCAGGAAAATCTACCATGCCGGGTCGCGGCACGGCCGCAGCTTCGTCGAGGAACGCGCCGACCCCAACGTCAACGTCTTCGACGTCGTTGTAAAACACATTGGCGACGAGCGCGCCGCCCGCCGCCGCGTCGTCGTCGCCGGCTGGACCGAAGGTTCGCTCGACCGGCTCGGCCAGATCCTGGCCGAGCATCATCTCGGCAGCCTCGAGCCGGTGGCTACGCTGGCCGAGGCGGAAAAGCTCGAACCGGGACAGGCGGGACTTGCCGTGCTGCCGCTCGAATCCGGCTTCGAGACCGAGAAACTGGTCGTCGTCGCCGAGCAGGACATTCTGGGCGACCGGCTCATCCGTCGCTCGAAGCGCAAGAAGCGCCCTTCCGATTTCATCGCCGAGGCCTCGGCTTTGTCCTCCGGCGACATCGTCGTCCATAGCGACCACGGTATTGGCCGCTTCATCGGGCTGCGCACCATCGAGGCGGTCGGCGCGCCGCATGATTGCCTCGAAATCCATTACGCCGGCGACGACCGGCTGTTCCTGCCGGTGGAGAACATCGAGCTTTTGTCGCGCTATGGCTCGGATTCGACTGAGGCGACATTGGACAAGCTTGGCGGCGGCGCCTGGCAGTCCAGAAAAGCGCGGCTGAAGAAACGCCTGCTCGACATGGCCGGACAGTTGATCCGCATCGCCGCCGAGCGGCAGATGCGCGCTGCCCCTTCGCTGGTGCCGGCAGACGGTCTCTATGACGAATTCGCCGCGCGGTTTCCCTATGAGGAGACCGACGACCAGCAGACGGCGATCGATTCGGTCATGGGCGACCTGGGCGCCGGCAAGCCGATGGATCGGCTGATCTGCGGCGATGTCGGCTTCGGCAAGACCGAGGTGGCACTTCGTGCCGCCTTCATTGCGGCGATGGAAGGCTTTCAGGTCGCGGTGGTGGTGCCGACGACGCTGCTGTCGCGCCAGCATTTCAAGACCTTCTCGCAGCGCTTCTCCGGCGTGCCGATCCGCGTCGCCCAGGCCTCGCGGCTGGTCGGCGCCAAGGAACTGGCGGAGGCCAAGAAAGGCATCGCCGACGGCACCGTCGACATCGTCATCGGCACTCACGCGCTGCTCGGCTCGTCGATCTCGTTCAAGAATCTCGGCCTGTTGATCATCGACGAGGAACAGCATTTTGGCGTCAAGCACAAGGAACGGCTGAAGGACCTGAAGAGCGACGTGCATGTGCTGACGCTGTCGGCAACGCCGATCCCGCGCACGCTGCAACTGGCATTGACCGGGGTGCGCGAACTGTCGCTGATCGCCACGCCGCCGGTCGACCGCCTGGCGGTGCGCACCTTCATCTCGCCTTTCGACCCGCTGGTCATTCGCGAGACCCTGCTGCGGGAACGCTACCGCGGCGGTCATTCCTTCTATGTCGTGCCACGCATCAGCGATCTGGCGGAAATTCATGATTTCCTTCGTGAATCCGTGCCCGAACTAAAGGTGGCTGTCGCTCACGGCCAGATGCCGCCCGGCGAGCTCGACGACATCATGAACGCCTTCTACGACGGCCAGTACGACGTGCTGTTGTCGACCACCATCGTCGAATCCGGCCTCGATATCCCGACCGCCAACACGCTGATCGTGCATCGCGCCGACATGTTCGGCCTGTCGCAGCTCTACCAGCTGCGCGGCCGCGTCGGCCGCTCGAAGGTGCGCGCCTATGCGCTGTTCACGCTGCCGGCCAACCGCAAGCTGACCGATACCGCCGAGCGCCGGCTGAAAGTGCTGCAGTCGCTCGACACGCTCGGCGCCGGTTTCCAGCTCGCCAGCCACGATCTCGACATCCGAGGTGCCGGCAATCTTCTCGGCGAGGAGCAGTCCGGCCATATCAAGGAGGTCGGCTTCGAGCTCTACCAGCAGATGCTGGAAGAGGCCGTCGCCGAGGTCAAGGATTCCGGCGAGGTGCAGGATGGCGGCTGGTCGCCGCAGATCGCCGTCGGCACGGCGGTGATGATCCCCGAAAACTATGTTCCGGACCTGCAGCTGCGGCTGGCGCTCTACCGCCGCCTCGGCGATCTCGAAAACACCGAGGAGATCGACGCTTTCGGCGCCGAGCTGATCGACCGGTTCGGACCGCTGCCGGAGGAAGTGAAGCATCTCTTGAAGATCGTCTTCATCAAGGCGCTGTGCCGCAAGGCCAATGTCGAAAAGCTCGATGCCGGACCAAAGGGCGTCGTCATCCATTTCCGCAAGCGCGAGTTCTCCAACCCCGTCGGGCTGGTCACCTTCATCGGCGAGCAGGGTTCGCTGGCCAAGATCCGGCCGGACCACAGCGTCGTTTTCGTCCGCGACTGGCCGACACCTGAAAAGCGGCTGGCCGGTTCAGCGGTCGTCATGACGCAGCTGGCAAGGCTGGTGGAGAAGGCGGCTTAGCGCGGCTCGGCCGGCTCCCCCTTCTCCCCTTGTGGGAGAAGGTGGCCGCGAAGCGGTCGGATGAGGGGTGTTCCAGCTTGGCAAAACCGCGCTCCGGCCAACACCCCTCATCCGTCTTGGCGCTGCGCGCCAATCCACCTTCTCCCACAAGGGGAGAAGGAAAGACAGGCGGCGAGCTTGTGCCATTCGCCACCACCGAAATTCCGGTCTAGAATAGGAAATCGGCTTCGTGTATGGAGCCGCGATCCCCATATTGGGGCGAAATGGCGGGCGACAGCACCCGCTGGAAAGAATTTTGGGTGCAACGATGACGAAATGGTCGCCGAATTCGTGGAGAGCAAAGCCGATCCAGCAGGTTCCTGCCTATCCGGATCTTGCCGCGCTGAAGAACACGGAAGCCCAACTCGCCACCTTTCCACCGCTGGTTTTTGCAGGTGAGGCACGCAAGCTGAAGAAGCAGCTTGCGACCGTCGCTGCCGGTGACGCATTCCTTCTGCAGGGCGGCGATTGCGCCGAGAGTTTTGCCGAACATGGCGCGGACAACATCCGCGACTTCTTCCGCGTCTTCCTGCAGATGTCCGTGGTGCTGACCTTCGCCGGCGCGCAGCCGGTGGTGAAGGTCGGCCGTGTTGCCGGCCAGTTCGCCAAGCCGCGCTCGTCGGACGCCGAGACCAAGGGCGGCGTGACACTGCCCAGCTATCGCGGCGACATCATCAACGGCATCGAGTTCGACGCCAAGTCACGCATTCCCGATCCCGCACGCCAGGAGATGGCCTACCGCCAGTCGGCGGCGACGCTCAACCTGTTGCGCGCTTTTGCGCAGGGCGGCTACGCCAGCCTGGAGAACGTGCATCAATGGATGCTCGGCTTCGTGTCCGACAGCCCGCAGGGCGAGAAATACGAGTCGCTCGCCAACCGCATCACCGAGACGATGGACTTCATGAAGGCTGTCGGCATCACCTCGGAGACCAATTACGCGCTGCGCGAGACCGACTTCTACACCAGCCACGAGGCGCTGCTGCTCGGCTACGAGGAGGCGCTGACCCGCGTCGATTCGACCTCGGGCGACTGGTATGCAACCTCCGGCCACATGATCTGGATCGGCGATCGCACCCGCCAGCCCGACCATGCCCATGTCGAATACTGCCGTGGCATCAAGAACCCGCTGGGCCTGAAATGCGGCCCGTCGCTGACGCCGGACGGCTTGTTGCAGCTCATCGACCTGCTCAATCCGGAAAACGAGCCCGGCCGGCTGACGCTGATCGCGCGCTTCGGCTCCGACAAGGTCGCCGAGCATCTGCCGAAGCTGGTGCGCGCAGTGCAGAAGGAAGGTCGCAGCGTGGTGTGGTCGTCGGACCCGATGCATGGCAACACGATCGAGGCCGCCGGCTACAAGACACGGCCGTTCGACCGCATCCTGAAGGAGGTGCAGAGCTTCTTCGAGGTGCATCGCGCCGAAGGCACGCATCCGGGCGGCATCCATATCGAGATGACCGGCAAGAACGTCACCGAATGCACCGGTGGCGCCCGCGCCATCACCGCCGAGGAATTGCAGGACCGCTACCACACCCATTGCGACCCGCGCCTCAACGCCGACCAGGCGATCGAACTGGCGTTCCTGGTCTCGGACCTGCTCAAGAAAAGCCACCCGGTCCAGCACAAGCAGGCCGTCAACGGCTGATTTCAGTCGTCATCGATTAGGTCTTGCATCTCGCACGCTCCGGTCTGATCGACGAGTACCGGCTCTACATCCACCCGGTCGTGCTTGGCGGCGGCAAGCCGTATTTCAAGTCCGGCCTGTCGCTGAGCTTGAAGCCGCTTGGTAAGGAAAGCCTAACCCAGGGCGTGACGCTGCTGCGCTACGCACCCGTCGGTTTTTAGTCAGGATCCGGCTAGCGGCCGCGCTCCCAGCGCAGTCCGTTGAGCCGGGGATCGGCGGCAAACGCCGTCCTGGAAAACTCGATCCGGTTTTGCGGGAACTCGCAGATCGCCTGCACGCCGAAGGCGCCCAGCCGGATGCGCCAGGTGTGGGGTTCCAGCGGTTTCGGCTTGGCAAAGCCGCTGCATGCCAGCAGCGCCACGTTAGCGCCTTTCGGGTCGCGCACGGAGCGATAGCGGATCGCCTCCAGCCCGGCTTCGCGCGCGACATCGGCAATATTTTGGCAGGCCGCATAGTCGGTCGGGTGCGTCCACGCCGCTGCGTCGCGGTCGAGCGGCGGCCGCGTCAGGTCGATCACCTTTGTGCTGCGTATCGCTGCGGCGAAGGCGGTGTATTCGGCGGCGTCGCGTGGCCACGGCGTAGCCGGCGATTCGGCGAAGAACAGCAGGCGGTAAAAAGCCATCTCAGAGACGGCGGTCATAATGGTTTCCGCCGCATAGTAGACGCCCTTGGTCCTGCCGGCGCGGCGGAAGCGCGAACCGTGCGGATAGATCGAGCCGTAGCGGAAGGGCGTTGCCAGGAGATAATGCAGATGCCGGCATTCCAAGGGGATTTGCGGCTTGGTTTCCTCGATCAGGTCTTCGAGGACGGCCTGCTCGTCGAGCGTGTCAACGACTTTCAATGTCGAGACGCGGTGCTGCGCCTCGACGATGCGCCAGTATTTGCCATCGAGCCCATGCTTGCCACCTCGTTTGGCGGCTTCAGACGAGAGCGCGTCGGGAGTCCAGATAGGCGATGACATCGACAAGCCCTGATATCGTCACGATTTTTTCGAGCGGGGTGCCATCGAAGGCCGTGTTGGCATTCTTCAGCCATGCCCGGGCGACGGTCTCGTCGCCGCCGACAATGGCGTCGAGCGAGCGGAACAGGCGGACGAACAGCACGGCAAGCTCGAACGGCTTGGTTCCACGCTCCAGCAGGAATTCCTGCCTGCGCATGCGCGAAACCGTGGCTTCCGAAACCCCGATGATGGAGGCCAGCATCCTGGCGGTAATGTCCAGCAGGTCGGCGGCGCGCAGCGTCGCCTTGGTCAGCACTGCATTTTCGGCCGTGTTGGCGGCGAGATTGGGTTGCATTGTCGGCAGCGTCTCCTTTCTGATGAAAATATATCGCACAAAAATTCATATGGAAAGGTGTTGCTTTAACAATTGGCGGACCGTCGAGAGGCTGTTGGCGCGGCCTGCCGCTTTGTCCAAACCGTGCTGTGCGGAACACGCCCGTCGAATGTCGCATTCGCTTGAGCACGGCCGCTGCAAAACTGGAATCCTGGCAAGGGACGCCGAGGATCACGGCTGCGTCGGGAGGCCCGAGATGGACAACACACATAGCGGCTCTTGCCTGTGCGGGGCTGTGCGGTTCAAGACGCGAGGGGCCTTGCGCGGCGTCATCTACTGCCACTGCTCGCAATGCCGGAAGCAGAGCGGGCATTTCTACGCTGCAACCAATGTTGCCAACGCAGACATCACGATTATGGGCGCGGAAAGCATCACCTGGTACCAAGCATCGTCGTTTGCCAGGCGCGGTTTCTGCAAGACATGCGGCTCGTTGCTGTTCTGGAAGCCGCAGGATGATGAATATGTCTCGGTTCTCGCCGGACTGTTCGACAAGCCCACCGGACTTCAGGGCCAATGCCACATATTCGTCGGCGACAAGGGCGACTACTACATGATCGACGATGGGCTGCCGCAGTTCGAAAAGTCGACGTCGTCGATCAAGGTCGCCGATGAGTGACAAGCTCGCCGGCAAACGATTTTTGCAGCGATCGCCTTATTCCCTTGATCCGGCCATTGCGCTATCCCCTGCCGGTGGTTCGGAAAGGTTTGGCATGCAGCGGCTGATCGATGCTTTCTACAATTCAGTGCGGGCATTTCGCAAATTGGCTTCCAGCGAAAAAGCCTTCCAGCAGGAGCTGATGCTGCTCGTGCTGGCGCTGCCGCTCGGCTGGTTTGTTTCGGTGTCGTGGCGCGGCTATGCGCTGCTGATCGGCGCGGTGCTGCTGCTGATCATGGTCGAAGTGCTGAACACCGGCATCGAGGCCGCATGCGATGCGTTCAGCCGGGAGTTCAACGTCGATATCCAGCTCGCCAAGGACTGCGGTTCGCTGGCGGTGCTGATTTCGGTGGTGATCGTTGCCGGCGTCTGGGGCATCGCCATCATCGAGCGAATCATGGGGCTACCGATCTAGCCATCAAACCCCTACATGCCGGTCACCACAACCTGATCCCATGATCTGTTCCGAAAACCGGTATCCACTTTCCGGGATCATGGTCTGAGGAGACCGACATGACCGCCGATTCCCTGCTGCTCGAACGCGCAGGCCTGCCGGACGATTTGCGCTGGCTGGCTGAAAAATACCCGCGCGAGGTATGGCAGGGCCACGCCAATATCCATGGCATCGCCACTATGTGGCTGCAGCGGCACGACATGTTCCGCGAGCTCGGCGGCATGCTGACCAACGGCACTGACGACTATCGCGAGGGCAGGCTGACGGCGCCGGAGTTCGCGGGCTGGTTCGCGCCGCGGCTCAACCATTTTCTTGGGCACCTCGACGGCCACCATAATGTCGAGGATATCCATTATTTTCCGGTCTTCGCCAAGGCCGAGACCCGGCTGAAGCGCGGCTTCGAGATTCTCGATGCCGATCATCATACGATCCATGAAGGGCTGGAGCGCAATGCCGAAGCGGCAAACGCTTTCATCCGCACGCTAAGCGAGAGCGAGGACAAGCAGCGCTTTACCGCCGATGCCTATGCCGACGAGAACAGCCGGCTGATCGCCATGCTGACCCGGCACCTTGCCGACGAGGAAGACCTGATCATCCCGCTGATCCTTGATCGCGGCGACCGGGCGCTCGGCATCGACTGATCATCACGTCTCCTTGCTACGCTCCTTCTTGGCAATGGTATGAGCGATGAACCAGGCGAGGATCGCTGCTGCCAGGCCAATCGCCAGGGCGATCAACAATCGCTCGTGACGGACCAGCGCCTGGCCGACGATGCGCTCCGCGCCCAGCCCGAACACATAGCCGACGGTGGTGAACAATCCGGCCCAGACCATCGACGAAATGGCGTTGAGAATGACAAAGCGCGTCACGGCCATGCCGGACAATCCGGCCGCGATGCCGCCGACAAGGCGCAGGCCATAGATAAAGCGGTTCGTCAGCACGAAAATGTCGGGATGGGTGGAGACAAGACGATAGGCGTGGCTGAAACCCGGCCGGCCCTTCAGTTTGACCACGAACGGATGGTCGGCGAAGCTTCGTCCGAGGATAAAGAAACAGCTGTCGCCGGCAAAGGCGCCGATGGCCGCCGCCAGGAACGCCTGCCACAGGACGAAAACATGCTGATGCGCGAAAAACCCGCCGAGGAGGGCGGCACTTTCGCCCTCGGCGACACAGCCCAGAAAGACGGCAATCAGCCCGTATTGCTCGATGAGATTATGGATGGCATCCGTCATGAAGGCGTCCGCTGCTTCGACAAGATATCGTCGATCCGCTTCACCTGTTCGGCCAGCTGCGCGATCTCGTCGCGCATGCCAACGATCTGGCTGTGGCGCAGTTCGTCCAGCTTCTCATGCAGCGCCATGATCTCGATCTCGGCCTTGAGATTGACCTCGTAGTCGTGGGCGGCGTCGATGCGGTCGCGCTCGGCCTGGCGGTTCTGCGCCATCATGATCACCGGCGCCTGCAGCGCAGCGACCATCGACAGGATAAGGTTGAGGAAAATGAAGGGATAGGGATCGAAGGCGTCGCGCGACAAAAGCCAGGCATTGCCTGACGTCCACAGGATCAGGAAGGCGATGAAGACCAGGATGAAGGACCACGAACCGCCGATCCGGGCGATGGTATCGGCGAGGCGGTCGCCAAACGTCTGGTGAAAAGCGACGGCCTTGTTGGTGTCCTTCGCGATCGTGGTGCGTTCGAGCGTGCTTTGCAGCACCTGGCTCTCGACCTGGCTTAGGCCATCCGGCCTTCGCCGCAGCCAGCGGTTTGCCAGATCTTCGATCGTCTTGTTCATTGTCGCCTCCGTCGTCAGCGTCCGCATAGACCTAGAGGCTGCCGGTTCGTGCGGGAAGTGGTAGATTGACGCGACAGGGTGAGGAAACAATGATGGATTTTCAGAAAATCCGCGCCCGCGCGGCCAAACGCAAGGGCGGGGAAGCGGTGCTGGCATCGCTGCTGGGGCCGATGCCCGACAATGCCGCGGTGGCTGACATTTCCGATGATCGCATCCTGTCGACGATGGCCGAGCGTGTTTTCGCCGCCGGATTCGTCTGGCGCGTCATCGAGCAGAAATGGCCGGGTTTCGAACAAGCGTTCCTCGGCTTCGAGCCGAAGCGGCTGTTGTTCCAGCCTGACGATTTCTGGCACGAACTGACGGCCGACGAGCGCATCGTGCGCAATCCGCAGAAGATCAAGTCGGTTCGCGACAACGCGGCTTTCGTCGAGCGTGTGTCGAAGGAGCACGGCGGCTTTGGCAGGTTCCTCGCCGACTGGCCAGAAGACGACCAGGCTGGACTGATGGCCTATCTCGGCAAGCATGGCAGCCGGCTCGGCGGCAATACCGGCCAGTATTTTTTGAGGTGGCTGGAGTGGGACGCCTTCATCATCTCAGGCGACATGGCGGCCGCACTGCGCGACGCCGGCCTGGACATCGCCGAACACCCGACCTCGAAGCGCGATCTCGACAAGATCCAGAACCAGATCAATGCCTGGGCGGCGGACACCGGGCTGCCGCGCCGGCATATTTCGCGCATCCTGGCGATGTCGATCGGCGAAAACCATTCGCCGCAGGCATTGCGCGAATATATGGGCGAATAGGACGCGATCGGTATCCGGCGGTCCGATCGGTCTTACGAATGACCTAGGTCATTCGGTCTGGACACGAATGACATAGGTCATTCGGTCCGGGGTGGTCCAAGCAAACGCCATTGCCCGGCCAATTCCGTCGCGCTAAGTCAGCAGGCATGATCGACAAGACCGCTTCCGACATATTGCGCATCGCCGTCGCCCAACTCAATCCAACGGTTGGCGATGTCGCCGGCAACCTCGCCAAGGCGCGCGAGGCGAGGGCGGATGCCGCTCGACAAGGCGCCGACCTCGTGCTGTTCACCGAGCTTTTCCTCGCCGGTTATCCGCCCGAGGATCTGGTGCTGAAGCCGGCGTTCCTGAAGGCCTGCGAGCAGGCGGCGCAGGATTTCGCTGGCGACACTGCCGATGGCGGGCCGGGCGTCATCATCGGCACGCCGCTGAAGCGCAAGAGCGGCACGCACAATTCGATCATCTTTGCCGATGGCGGCAAGATCCTTGCCGAGCGCTACAAGCTCGATCTGCCGAACTACGGCGAATTCGACGAGAAGCGCGTCTTCCAGGCCGGCCCTGAAATCCAGGGGCCGGTCAATTTTCGCGGCGTGCGCCTGGGAATTCCGATCTGCGAAGATATTTGGGGCGATGTCGGCGTCTGCGAGACGCTGGCCGAAAGCGGCGCGGAAATCCTGCTGGTGCCGAACGGCTCGCCCTATTATCGCGGCAAGGTCGATGTTCGCCACCAGATTGTCATCCGCCAGGTCATCGAATGCGGGTTGCCGATCATCTACGCCAATCAGCTTGGCGGCCAGGACGAACTGATCTTCGACGGCGCGTCGTTTGCCATCGGCGCCGACAAGACGCTGGCCTTCCAGATGAGCCAGTTCGAGGAAACGGTCAACGTCACCACCTGGAAGCGCAACCGCGCCGCCGCAGGCGCGCAAAATAGAAATAACGCCGCGGCGGGCGCGCAACTTGGAAATGGTCCTGATGGCTGGGTCTGCTCCGAAGGACCGATGTCAAAAATCCCGGAAAAGGAGGAGGCCGATTACCGCGCCTGCATGCTGGGCCTGCGCGACTACGTCAACAAGAACGGTTTCAGGAATGTCGTGCTCGGGCTTTCCGGCGGCATCGATTCGGCGATCTGCGCCGCACTTGCCGTCGATGCGCTCGGCGAGGAGCGGCTGCGCGCCGTGATGATGCCCTACCGCTACACTTCTAAGGACTCGCTTAAAGACGCCGAGGATTGCGCCCGCGCGCTCGGCTGCCGTTACGACATCGTGCCGATCTTCGAGCCGGTCGACGGATTCCTGCATACGCTGACGCAGCTTTTCGAGGGCACCAAGCAAGGCATCACCGAGGAAAACCTGCAGAGCCGCGCGCGCGGCACCATTTTGATGGCGATCTCCAACAAGTTCGGCTCGATGGTGGTCACCACCGGCAACAAGAGCGAGATGTCGGTCGGCTACGCCACGCTCTACGGCGACATGAATGGCGGCTTCAACCCGATAAAAGACCTCTACAAGATGCAGGTCTATGCGCTGGCGCGCTGGCGCAATACGCATGTGCCGCCGGGTGCGCTGGGCCCTTCCGGCGAGGTGATCCCGAACAACATCATCGACAAGGCGCCGTCGGCGGAACTGCGCGAGAACCAGACGGATCAGGATTCGCTGCCGCCCTATCCTGTGCTGGACGACATATTGGAGTGTCTGGTCGAGAACGAGATGGGTGTCGACGAGATCGTCGCCCGCGGCCACGACCGGGCAACGGTGACGCGCATCGAGCACCTGCTCTACATTGCCGAATACAAGCGCCGGCAGGCAGCGCCGGGCGTGAAGATCACCAAAAAGAATTTCGGCCGCGACCGCCGTTATCCCATCACCAACCGGTTCAGGGACGGCGGATAGATCGCCGTTTTTTGCTCTGTGAAAATGGCTGCCGCGAGGAAGTGCACAACCCGCGATTGTTGCAAATCGCCTCACCAGTTGGACCAGATGCGCTTTCGGCAACCTGCTGGCTTGGCGCGGCGTTGACGCGTCTCTATAAAGGCGTCTCCGCGATCCCCTTGCGGGAGGACCGAATGCCAGGATTTGACATCGTTATGCGAGGCCGCGAAGCTTAGGTTTCAGAGGGCGCCGGAAGGTTTTCACCTTCATGGCCAGGCAATCTGACAACAGGCATTCGTCGATGCCGGTCGCCGCCCGTATTCGGGCGAGCCGCCAATATGCCGAACCTTCCGCATTCCCGGGCTCTCACGCGCCCAACGCGGTTTTCTCAATTTCGACCTTACCGGGACCGGGCTCGTTTGCGCCCGAATGACATCATGGCTCGTTTTCAGATCGATTTGCGCGCCGGCGCCTTTCGCAGCGTCCTTGGCTTCACGCTCAGTCATTGGCGGCGCCAGCCGTGGCGGCTTTCGCTCATCATGGGCACATTCCTGCTGTCGACCTTGGCCGACGTGCTGACGCCGCTCTATTCCGGCCGGCTGGTCGACGCCGTCGCCAGCAGTGCTGCGGCCGACGATGTCGCCTGGGACGCGGCGATGGCGGCCTTTTCGATGCTGGTGGCGCTGGCGCTCACCGGTGTCGTGCTGCGCAACCTCGCCTTCATGGCCATCGTCGAATTGACCCTGAAGATGATGGCGGATATCGCCGCCGACGCCTTCCACCGGGTCCAGCGTTTCTCCACCGACTGGCACGCCAACAGCTTCGCCGGATCGACCGTGCGCAAGATAACCCGCGGCATGTGGGCGCTCGACCTGCTCAACGACACGATCCTGATCGCGCTGCTGCCGTCCGTCGTCATGCTCGTCGGCTCGACGCTGCTGCTCGGCTGGTTCTGGCCGCTGATGGGTGCTGTCGTCGCCGCAGGCTCGGTGCTGTTCATCGCGGTGACGGCGCTGCTGTCGCTTGGCTATGTCGCGCCCGCGGCAAGGCTTGCCAATGCATGGGACACGCGCCTTGGCGGCTCTCTGGCCGATGCGGTGAGCTGCAACGCCGTGGTCAAGGGCTTTGGCGCCGAGGAACGCGAGGAAACACGCCTCGCCAAGGTCGTCGCCAGATGGCGCGCCCGCACGCGCCGCACCTGGGTGCGCGGCACCATCAACGGCACCACGCAAGGATCGATGCTGCTGCTTCTGCGAACAGCGGTGATCGGTTTCTCGCTGCTTTTGTGGTCGTGGGGGCAGGCGAGCGCCGGCGATGTCACCTTCGTGCTGACCTCGTTCTTCGTGCTGCAAGGCTATTTGCGCGATATCGGCACGCATATCCGCAATCTGCAGCGCTCGATCAACGACATGGAGGAACTGGTCGACTTCCAGTTCGAGCCGCTCGGCATCGAGGATGTGCCCGGCGCCAGGCCGATCCGCATCACCGACGGCCGCATCAGCTTCGACAACGTCACCTTCCATTATGGCAGCCACCGACTGCCGCTGTATCGCGACTTTTCGGTGGACATCGCGCCGGGCGAGCGCGTCGGGCTGGTCGGCCATTCGGGTTCGGGCAAGACGACCTTCGTCAAGCTGATCCAGCGGCTTTACGACGTGAACGCGGGAACGATCCTGATCGACGGCCAGGATATTTCCGGGGTGGCGCAGGCGTCGCTGCGCGGGCAGATCGCTATCGTCCAGCAGGAGCCGATCCTGTTCCACCGGTCGCTGGCCGAAAACATCGCTTATGCCCGGCCGAGCGCGACGCAGGCCGAGATCGAGCATGCCGCACGGCTGGCAAGCGCGCACGACTTCATCGTCGATCTGCCGAAAGGCTATGGCACGCTGGTCGGCGAGCGCGGCGTGAAATTGTCGGGCGGCGAGCGCCAGCGGGTGGCGATCGCGCGGGCTTTCCTTGCCGACGCGCGGATCCTCATCCTGGATGAGGCGACGTCGAGCCTCGATTCGGAATCGGAGGTGCTGATCCAGCAGGCGATGGAGCGGTTGATGGTCGGCCGCACGACGCTGGTCATCGCGCACCGGCTTTCGACGGTGCGAGCGCTCGACAGGCTCCTGGTGTTCGATCGCGGCCGCATTGTCGAGGAGGGCTCGCATGATCAACTGATCCGGCTGCAAGGCGGCATCTACCGCCGGCTGTTCGAGCGCCAGGCGCTCGAATTGACCAAGGGGCTGGCGATCTGACGACTTGCAGCGCCGCGCGCGTCCAACAACTTTGAATCTGCGGATAGTGCTTTCCGCAAATCGGTTCCGATTTTCGGGCCGATGCGCTAAAACGCGCGTCGCTGCCGCCTTTTCATCGCCTTCGTCATGTCTTATGTCTGCGGCCAAGCGCGGGGGCGTGTCTTGTCAACAGCAAAACCATCCGGTACGCCCCATTCATGACAGTTACCGTCCGTTTCGCCCCATCACCCACCGGCCGCATTCATATCGGCAATGCCCGCACTGCGCTGTTCAACTGGCTGTTCGCCATGAACAACAAGGGCCGCTTCATCCAGCGCTTCGACGACACCGACGTCGCGCGCTCGACGCAGGAATTCTCCGACGCCATCCTCTACGACCTGCATTGGCTGGGCATCTTTCCCGACGCCACGGAATACCAGTCACGGCGCTTCGAGTTTTACGATGCGGCGGTGGAGAAATTGAAGGCGGCGCGCCTTCTCTATGCTTGCTACGAAACACCGGAAGAGCTCGATCTCAGGCGAAAGGTGCGCCGCACGCGCGGCCTGCCGCCGGTCTACGGCCGCGAGGCGCTGACGCTGACGGCTGAGCAGGTCGCCGAATACCAGGCCGACGGCCGCCGGCCGCATTGGCGCTTTCTGCTGCCTAATTTCACCAGCGATCCGCTGCAGCCGGAGCGCACCGAAATCCACTGGAACGATCTGGTGCGCGGCGAGGAAACCGTCGACCTAGCCTCGCTTTCCGACCCGGTTCTGATGCGCGAGGACGGCACCTATCTCTATACTCTCCCTTCGGTGGTCGACGACATCGAGATGGGGATCAGCCATGTCATCCGCGGCGACGACCACGTCACCAATACCGGCGTGCAGTTGGCCTTGTTCCAGGCGCTGGGTGCCGAGCCGCCGGTGTTTGGCCACCACAATCTTTTGACCACCGCGTCGGGCGAGGGCCTGTCGAAGCGGAGCGGCGGGCTGTCCATCGAAAGCCTGCGCGAGACCGGCATCGAGCCGATGGCGGTCGCCTCGCTGGCGGTGCTCGTCGGCACCTCGGAAAACGTCGTCGCGGTGCAGACGATGGCTGAGCTTGCCGAGCGCTTCGATCCGGCGGCGACATCGAAATCCCCGGCCAAATTCGATCCGGACGAGCTTTTCGTGCTCAATCGCACGCTGCTGCACCATATGCCGTTTTCCGAGGCGCGCGACCGGCTGATCGTGCTCGGCATTTCCGGCGAACAGGCGGAGCCGTTCTGGCTGGCGGTGCGCGGCAATCTCGACAGGCTGGCCGATGCAGCAATCTGGTGGCGCACACTTCGCGACGGCCCGCAGGAGCAGCCGGACTTTTCCGACCCCGACCGCGAGTTCCTTCGCCAGGCCTTCGACCTTTTGCCGGAAGACCCCTGGAACGGGTCGGTCTGGAAGGAGTGGACCGGCAGGATCAGGGAAGCAACCGGCCGCAAGGGCAAAGCGCTGTTCACGCCGCTCAGGCTGGCGCTTACGGGCCAGCCCTCGGGGCCGGAGCTTGCAGATCTGTTGCCGCTGCTGGGTCGGGAAGGAACGTTGGCCCGACGACCCTGACCTTGCGCTGTTCCGGCGGCGGCAAGGTCGTCGGCGAGGGTTTTGCGGCGGGGCGCTCGATGGCTTCGCGATCGAGCCGGCCTTCGACATTGGCCAAACTCTCGGGGTCGGCGGGGGCAGCCTGTTTCGGGCTTGGCGGGTTGCCGGCAATGATCTCGAAATTTCGCGCGGCGTTGCAGCCGCAGGCCGGCGGACGCGCGGGCTGCTTGTAGAGATAGGCGGTCGGCAGTTCGCTGTATGGCCTGCCGGTTACCGAAGACGTCATGCCACCCGAGTCGTCGCCGAAGCCGCGCGCATAAAACACCTGCATCTCGGTGCCGGGGCAACTCGAATCGCAGTTCTTCTGGTCGCGCTCGAAATCGCCCAGCGAGGCGGCGTTCGACATCGGGAAGAAATAGCCGTCGCAGGTGCGCACGCACATGGTGCGGAACTCGCCGTGCGGCTGGCCCATGTCGTCGGCATTATCGAGCATGGTGCGGATGTCGCGCGGACCCACGGCTTGATCGGGCTCTTCAGGCCGGTCGGACGCGCCGGGTCCAATTGCGTCGCTGCCCAAAAGCTGGTCGAGCAAGTTTTTCTCGCCGGTTCCACGGCTGGCGTCGCGGCCCGGTGCCGGCTTTGGCGGCGCCGCATCATCGCGGCAGCCATTGGCGTCGAGCGAAGCCAATATGCGTGCGCGATTGCGGTGCGAGCCGTCGCCGGCGAGTTCAGCGCGCGTGGCTTGCAAGCCGTCGAGATTGGCTGCCATGCGATCGATGGTGGCGTCGAGTGTGGCGCATGCGTTGGCGTTGCGGCGCGACGGCGAAAAGCCGCAGCCGGCGCGGCTGGATTGGCTGACGGCCTTTGAAATCTGCTGGCGCTGCCGCACGATTGCATCGTCATATTTCCTGAGCAGGGCTGGCTTGGTGCCGCCACCGCGCGAAGCGGCCGCGAGATCGGCTTCCAGCTGCCGGCAAACACCGGAGGCGGCCTGCAGTTCGGTGGCGGCAAAGCCTGACAATGCCAGGGCACCGAGCAGTGCTGCGGCGCGCGTCAGCTTCCACCCTCCGCCCATACGGAACTCCGCTTGCCTCGTCCGTTGCGAAGGTTACCGCGTCCGCGGTTAACTGTTTATTTAGCTTACCCGTCAAATTGGGTTTTGTTGGGCGTGACCAATGCAACGTCGGCGCCGCCCCGCATCTGCCTGCCGGCATCATCTCCCCGGATAGTGACGGGGAGAAGGGGGCTGGCCGCAACCTCGGCACACTTTTTGCAACGCTGGAGATTGGCGAAATCGTTTGCGAAGGCGTCTTTCTCCCCGTCACTATACGGGGAGAAATGCCCGGCAGGGCAATGAGGGGCAGCGCAGACCTGAAGCGATTGCCTTAGCCCAGAGTTACGACCGCCTGCGCCTTGTGGGCCGCTTCGACCACCGCGAGCGCCGTCATGTTGACGACGCCGCGCGATGTCACCGACGGCGTCAATATATGCGCCGGCCTGTCGGTGCCGAGCAGGATCGGGCCGACATGCAGCGCGTCCATCATCGCGCGCAGCGCAGTGAGCGTGATGTTGGCCGAATCGAGATTGGGGAAGACCAGCAGATTGGCTTCGCCCTTCAGCCGCGAATGCGGATAGACCCGCTGGCGCAGCGGCTCCGACAGAGCCGAGTCGGCATGCATCTCGCCGTCGCATTGCAGGTCCGGCGCGATGCGCGCCAGGATCGCCGCTGCCTGCCGCATCTTGAGCGCACTTGGCGAATCGCGCGAGCCGAAATCCGAATGCGACAGCAGGGCGGCCTTGGGCTCGATGCCGAAGCGCTGGATTTCTTCGGCCGCCAGCACCGTCATCTCGGCGATCTCCTCGGCGGTCGGATCGACGGTGACATGGGTGTCGGTGAGGAAAATGATTCCGCGCTGCGAGATCAGCATGGAAAGCGTCGACAGGTCGTGATCCTTGATGCCGGCGCGCGGGCCGATGATCAGGGTGACATTGCGCAAATGCCGCTCAAACCGTCCTTCCAGGCCGCAGACCATGGCGTCGGCGTCGCCACGCTTGAGGGCCAGTGCGGCGATCACCGTGTTGTCGGTGCGCACCATGGTGCGCGCGGCCTCCGTCGTGACGCCACGCCGGCCGGCGAGCTCGATCAAAAGGTCGACATAGTGGCGATAACGCGGATCGTCCTCGGGATTGATCAGGCCGAAATCGACGCCCGGCTTGATGCGCAGCCCGTAGCGTTTCAGCCTGACTTCGATGACATGCGGGCGGCCGATCAGGATCGGCTCGGCGATGCCTTCCTCCAGCACCACCTGGGCGGCGCGCAGCACGCGTTCGTCCTCGCCGTCGGCATAGATGACGCGCTTGGCGCTCGACGTCTTGGCCATCGTGAACACCGGCTTCATGACCAGGCCGGAGCGGAAGACGAAGCGGTTGAGCGTGTCGATATAGGCGGCAAAGTCGGTGATCGGCCGTGTCGCGACGCCGGTGTCGCAGGCGGCCTTGGCCACCGCCGGCGCGATGCGCAGGATCAGTCTGGGATCGAACGGCGAGGGGATCAGGAAATCGGGCCCGAAGATCGGCGTTTCGCCGGAATAGGCGCGGGCGGCGACGTCAGACGGTTCCTCGCGGGCAAGGGCTGCGATCGCCCGCACCGCAGCCATCTTCATCTCTTCGTTGATGGCGCTGGCGCCGCAGTCCAGGGCGCCACGGAAAATGTAAGGAAAGCAGAGTACGTTGTTGACCTGGTTGGGAAAATCAGAACGGCCAGTGCAGATCATCGCGTCGGGTCGCGCCGCCCGCGCCGCTTCCGGCATGATCTCGGGGTTGGGGTTGGCCAAGGCCAGGATCAGTGGTTTTGGCGCCATGTGCTGGAGCAATTCCGGTTTCAGCACGCCGGCGGCCGAAAGGCCCAGGAACACGTCGGCGCCCGGCAGCACATCGGCCAGCGTGCGCGCCTCGGTGTCCTTCACATAGGGGTCCTTCCAGCGGTCCATTTCGTCGACGCGGCCCTTGTAGGCGACGCCGAAACGGTCGGTGACCCAGATGTTTTCGATGCGCGCGCCGAGCAAAACCAGCAAGTTGAGGCAGGCGAGTGCCGCTGCCCCGGCGCCAGAGGTGACGATCTTGATGTCGGAGATCGTCTTGCCGGCAAATTCCAGCCCGTTGAGCACGGCGGCGGCGACGATGATCGCGGTGCCGTGCTGGTCGTCGTGGAAGACCGGTATGGCCATGCGCGCCTTCAGCCGTTCCTCGACCTCAAAGCATTCGGGCGCCTTGATGTCCTCGAGGTTGATGCCGCCGAAGGTCGGCTCCAGCGCCGAGATCGTCTCGACCATCCGCTCGATGTCAGGCGCGTCGATCTCGATGTCGAAGACGTCGATGCCGGCGAATTTCTTGAACAGCACCGCCTTGCCTTCCATCACCGGCTTGGAGGCCAGCGGGCCGATATTGCCCAAGCCGAGCACCGCCGTACCGTTGGAGACGACACCAACCAGATTGGCGCGCGCCGTGTAGTCGGCGGCGGCTGCCGGATTGTCGCGGATTTCCAGACAGGGCGCCGCGACGCCCGGCGAATAGGCAAGCGCCAGATCGCGCTGGTTGCCGAGCGGTTTTGTTGCCTGGATTTCAAGCTTTCCAGGGCGTGGATGCTTGTGGAAATAAAGTGCGGCTTCGTCGAGGTCCGACCGGGCTGCTTTTTTGTTTTCGCCTTGCATGCCGGCCGCTCCTCAGTCCGTTTGCTGTTTTGAGTCTCTTAGCATGCAGCCGAGGCTTTTCGAGAGGTGATATGTCGCAAAGTGCGGCCTTTGGCTTCGCATCGCCGGTCCGGCCTGTGTGGTCTGCCATTGAATGTTGGGATGACGGGCGGGGTGCTGTGACGAGCTACGCCGACATCCCAGTTTGAATGTCTGCAATGGGTGGAAAACGACCTTCACGCGCGAGCCGCATCGAATACGAGCGCGCTTCTGTTCGCTTGGGCAAAGGAGAAAATTCTACGTCTTGACCGACGTGCCGAGTTTTCACACGCCCTCGGTCGTGAACTGCCGGAGCCGACATCACCCCGCGGCCCAACAATGTCAGCGCTAGATCTTTTCGATGAGGGTGACGACTGGCAGGCTCTCGAAATGCTTGTCGCAAGTCAGGAGCGTCGCGTCATGCGCCCGAGCGGTCGCGAAAATGATCGCATCTGCGGTCGCCAATTTGTGCTTCCGGCAGGCTTCGGCGGCCGCTAGGGCGATTTCCGTGTCAAGCGGGACCACCGTACAGACCTGCGTAAAGGCGATGGTCTGATCGGCTTTGTCTTCGCCTACTTCGCGAGTGAGCCATTTTGCGAGTTCCAACTGCACAATGGTCGGAACGAGCCAGTCGGCTCGCTCGGGCAGATGCTCTGCCACCTGCTCTCCAGTCGGAGAGCCTATCAGCCATTCGATCCAAGCCGAGGTATCGACGAGCACCATCAGAAACGGTCCGACCGGTCGCGATATTCCGTCGCCGAAGCGCCCTTCGCCAGCCCCTTCAGCGCTTCCCGCTTCGGCACAGGGACGAGTAGCACGCCCGTTCCCTTCGGGATGAAGGCCAAGGTCAAACCCGCTTCCCAATGCTGGGCGGTCCGGATCGCCTTGGGGATCGATATCTGGAACTTCGAGGACAGGGTTGCAGTCTCCGGCATTATCATACCCTCACTTGATCGATGCGCCAAACGTAAGACGCAATGAGGGCCAATGCAAGGAACTTACGGCAGCCGTCTAGTCTCGGATTTCGAGACAGGGCACCGCCACGCCGGGCGAATAGGCGAGCGCCAGGTCGCGCTGGTTGCCGAGCGGCTTTGGCCTGGATTTCAAGCTTTCCAGGGCGTGGATGCTTGTGGAAATAAAGTGCGGCTGCGTCGAGGTTTAGCATGCAGCGCAGGTTTTTCACGATGCCAAATGACGCAGCCGCCATTAGGGGGAAGGATCGTGGAAAACCATACCATGTCAGATTGTCTGCGCTGAAATCCTCACCTGCTTGTCGCGGCCGGCGCGGATGTCATCGAGCGCGTCGCGCGGCCGGGCGTGTCCAGTCGCGGGCGGTCAACTCACGTCTGAACGAGCCTCAAGCAGTTTCCAGACGCTATCGACAATCGCCGGCCGTGGCCGCCGTTTCGCGATCACGGCAAGTGGCCAGGCGGGCAGCGATACGTCTGCGATCGCTGCATAGCGGACGCCCTGAAACACAAGGCGCTGGGTCGATCGTGGCAGCAGCGCCGCTCCAAAGCCGGCGGCTACGAGCGAGAGCATGGTCAGTGCCCGCGCTGCCTCCTGGACGATCCGCACCTCGAGACCGGCCTTGGTGAACGTGTCCATGATGCGGGCGTGGAGTGCCGGGCCTTGTGCAGCCGGAAACATGATGAGGCCGTGGCGGGCGATGTCCATCAGCGTCACCCCGTGCGTGTGCCGGTCATCAGGCAGAACCGCGATAAGATCTTCAGCAGGATAGCCATGGACGTCGAGACGTTCGTCAGTACCGAGCGGTGGATGCACGAAACCGATGTCGATCTCATTCCGCGACAGCGCCGCAATCTGCTCATTGGTGGACACCTCGATGAGCTTTGGATGGATGTCCGGATATGTCTCGCGAAGCCGGGATAGGAGATGCGGCAGATGTTCGTACAGAGCCGCCGACACGAAGCCGATCCTGATCTCGCCAGCTTCGCCGTCATGCGCTGCGCGGGCGACGTGAAGCGCCGCATCGGCGTGCAGTACCGATGCCCGCGCCTCCTCCACGAAGGCCGCGCCGGCGCGCGTCAAGGTCAGGCGGCGGTTGGCCCGCTCGAACAGTTTGACGCCGAGTTCTTTCTCCAGGCGACCGATCGATTGACTAAGCGGAGGCTGCGCCATGGCCAGCCGCAGCGCGGCACGCCCCATATGCAATTCCTCCGCAACGGCGAGGAAATGTCGCAAGTGCCGAAGTTCCATATCTTGACGATATCAAACGCGCTCAAATACGTCATCGATAAGATATCGAATAGCTGGCAATCTTTGCGAAACGCGATTGCGATCGGAGATATCATCATGTCCCATTTCACCGCCTTTCCCCTTGTGCTCGCCGCAGCCATGATGGCTGCGGCTCCAGTCCCGGCAGGCGAGCCGGATCTCGTCAGGGCCGACAGGTTCGTCGAACTGCCGACGGGCGAGCGCCTCTTCGTCCGGGAGGTGCGCCGTCCTGGCGCAGCGTCCGAACCCAAGTCCGCCGTCCTCCTCATCCATGGCGCACGCGTGCCCGGCGTCGCGTCCTTCGATCTGCCTGTTGCGGGCGGATCGCTTGCCGCCGACCTCGCGGCGGACGGGCACCTTGTCTATGTCCTGGATATTCGCGGCTACGGCGCATCGAGCCGTCCTGCGGCCATGGACAGGCCGCCGGACAAGTCCGCTCCCCTGATGCGCACCGAAGACGTCGTGGCGGATATTTCCGCAGCGGTCGACGGCATCGCGAAATGGAGCGACGTTTCGAGGATCAGGCTCGTCGGCTGGGCCACCGGCGGGCATTGGGCCGGCGCCTATGCCAGCCGGTTTCCGCAGACGGTTGATCGGCTCGTCCTCTACAACACCCTGTATGGAGGCTCAGACCAGCATCCCACTCTTGGCACCGGCTCGCCGCTCGAAAATCCGGATCGGCCTGGGACGTTCAATGTGCATGCGTTCGGCGGTTATCGGCTGAATACACGTCCGAGCCTGTTCACCGCCTGGGACGACAGCATCCCGGTCGCGGACAAGGCTCGGTGGCGCGATCCCGCGGTGGCCGCGGCCTATGGTGATGCGGCACTCGCCTCCGACGAGACGGCGTCGACGCGCCAGCCGCCGAGTTTCCGGTCACCGAGCGGCGCCATGGCCGACAGCTTCGAACTCGCTTTCGATCGCCGGCAATGGTCGGCGGCGGCGCTCACCATGCCGGTGCTCGTCATCCGTTCCGGACGGGATTTCTGGAGCCGACCGGAGGATGCGAAGGCAATTGTGGACGAAGCACCAAAAGCGGAACGCCTGAACATCCCGGACGCTACCCACTTCGTGCATCTCGATCGCGACGCGGCAGGGCGCGGTGTGTTCCTCGGCGCCGTGAAGCGGTTTCTCGATCGGCAGGAGGAATGACCATGAAGGGCAGTTCATGTGTCCTGCGGGAGCAGCAGCCGCAACGGTGTCAGGTCGACCGCCTCCAGGCTTTTGCGGCTACCGTCCACCCGACAGCTACTCACTGCGCGGTTGCGGGGGCTACGCCTATCTCCGCCGCGCCACATCTCGACTCCCCCGTCTCCGCCATTTCCCTGCACGTACAAACGTCAGACTTCACTGGGCCGGCGCCGTTTCCTTGGATGTACATGCTTTTTTGTCATCGATGAACGCACCCATCGCGGCGAGGTGGTCGGCGAAGCCGGCAACGAACCGCCTAACCTTCAACGGAATGAAGCGGTTCGATGGATAGACCGCATGCACATGGTGCGGCGCATAGTGCCAGTCCGGCAGCACATGTTCGAGCAAGCCTTCGGCGATGAGCGGATCGAGTGTCACCCTGTGCCCGAGGCCGATGCCGACGCCGGACAGCAACGCCTGATGATTGAGCAGCGAATTGTCGGAGCGCATGGCCGGCCGGATTCGCACCTCGGCCTTTTCGCCGCCCGGGCCGGTGAGCGGCACGACATCGCGCTTCCTGATGTGGGCGTAAAGCAGATAATCATGGTCGGCGAGATCTTCCGGGCGTCGCGGCCGGCCCCTGCGGTCGAGATACTCTGGCGTCGCCGCGAGGCAGCGCCCGATCACGCCGAGCTTGCGCACGATCAGCCGGTCGTCATCGATGGTCCCCATACGGATCGCCACGTCGAGCCCCTCTGCGATCACATCGACGAAACTGTCGGTCAGCGCCACATCGAGCAACAGTTCCGGATAGGCGCGCTTGAACTCGATCAGATAGCTGCCAAGCACGCCGGCGCCGAAGCTGGCCGGCGCGCCGACGGCAAGACGTCCGCACATCTTCGATTCGAGGCAGCCGACGCTGCGGTCCGCCTCCTCGAGGCGCTCAATGATGTCGCGGGCGCGCTCCAGATAACGCCGGCCGGCTTCCGTCGGCGAAACATGGCGGGTCGTACGGTCAAAGAGCCGGACGCCTAGACGCGTTTCCAGTGCACGGATCTGCTGGCTGACGGCCGGCTGGCTCAAGCCCAACTCGCGCGCTGCCGCCGAGAAGCTGGCGGTATCGCAGGCGCGTACGAAGCTGGTCAGCTCGGTCAAGCGGTCCATGATGGCAACTCTCCGTCGTGATTAATAAACAAGAGTAATAAGACATATAAGGAATTGGCAAGTTCAAAAAGCTGAACCTATGGCATAGACCCGCCTTGCTCCGCCTGGAGCTCTAGATCCCCAACTGAAGACGATGCAATGCCGCTTTCCCGCCGTCATTTTCTCGCCGGTGCCGGCCTAACCGGCGGCACTCTCCTAGCCAATGTCTCCGTTCCGGCGGTGGCCCGCGCGCCGCTGGTCGACGCCGCAACGCTTGGCGCGCTGCGCCGCAACGTGGGATCGGTCCAGGTTACGGCGCTACTAGATGGCTATATCGACCTTGGTTCCGAGCTGGTCATCGGGCTCGCTGAGGCCGATGCGGAGCGGCTGGCTGAGGCCAGCTTCCAGAAGCCCGGACCGCGCCGCGCACCGGTCAATGCCTATCTTATCAATCTGGGCGACCGTCTGGTGCTCGTCGACGCCGGTACGTCGGACAGCATGGGCCCGTCACTCGGCCGACTTCCGGCCGCTATCGAGGCGGCCGGCGTCTCTCCGGACCAGATCGATACATTGCTGATTACCCACATGCATCCCGACCATATCAACGGCGTTCTGACTCCCGCCGGCCAGGCGCTGTTTCCCAATGCCGAGCTCGTCGTCACCGCCGCCGATTACGCTTTCTGGCATGACGACGCGAACATGAACCAGGCGCCGGATGGGGCAAGGCCGTTCTTCATCGGCGCCCGCCAGGCCGCCGCCGCCTATGCGAACCGCGTGCGGCAGGTGGGTGGCGAGGGCGAGGCGGTCGGCGCGATTCGCACCGTGCCGCTGCCCGGCCACACTCCGGGCCATGCCGGCTTCATCGTGGAATCGGACGGCGAGGCGCTGTTCATCTGGGGCGATGTCGTGCACATGGCGACCTACCAGTTCGCGCGCCCGGACTGGAGCATCGCCTTCGATGTCGATTCCAAGCTGGCTACCGAAACGCGCAAGCGGACGCTCGACCGGGTCGCTGCTGACCGGATGCTGATCGCCGGCATGCATTTGCCGTTCCCCGGCATCGGCCATGTGGCGCGCGATGGCGACGCCTATCGCTTCGTGCCGGACGAATGGCCCTATGCACTGTAGCGGCGGCCGGCGCAGGATGGGGCCATCATAGCCCCGCTGCTCAACACCACACCCGGCCCCTCGCCAGCGCAGCCGATGTCTTTGAGACTTTCGGACGATAAATCGGCTCCTTATGGTCAGATCGAGGTGTTCGTCCACATCGCTCATTTTGCTTACCTAGCCTCTCATCAAGCCTAGAAAACCGGCGGACAGCAACAGCCACACGTCATCCATAAAGTGCCAATGCCAGCGCTTGGAATTTTTCGTTAGAATCGCGACACGGCCGTAAACCCGCTCGTCACCTTTTAGCGCTGCCCCGCACATGGTCGAATATTCCATCTGATATTTGGCCGCTTCGGGTCATGAGCGCTGGTTGCGTTCAAAGTCCGGTTTCGGGAAGGAAAATCGGTTCCGGAAGGTCGCCTTTGGATCAACTTGCGCCGCAGTGCGAGCAAATCCGGATGCCTGGAACAGGTCGACAACAGCGCCTTTGTTACCGTAACACGGTCAGGATCACACCCATTGCCACCATGCTGACCAAGCGATAGCCGGCATTGATCGCATAATAGCGCAGAGGCCGGTGCTCATAGGTCACCGAATGCAGCAGCGTGACAGCGACGAAGCCGAGCCAGAGCAAGAAAGTGCAGAGGACGGTCGAGACGATCGTCAGCGCGCCCCAGGCTTGAAGTACCTGATCGAGGATAAACGCCATGACCGCAAACGAGGCAAGGTCGACCGCAATCGCCCGCCGCAGGCCGGCGGCGAATTTCACGCCGTCGACGCCCGACATCTCGGCCCACGGTCGGATGAAGAGCAGCGGCGAATACCAAAGCCCAGCGACGACCCAGGCTGCGAGTACCGCAGTTCCGATCCCCCAGAGGTTTATCGGCACAAACTCGATCATGCTGCTCCTCCTTCCAGCCTACTGATTCAATGATCTGGCGGTTATATTGGGTATAGCTTACTATATCCAATATGAATGACAATTCAAAGACCCGCAGGCGCTACGACGCACGGTTGCGGTCGGAGCGCGCTTCCGGCACGCGCCAACGCATTCTCGATGTGGCGAAAGAGCTTTTTACTGCGCGCGGAGTGGAAAAGGTCACGATTAATGACATCTCATCAGCCGCCGGTGTTTCGGCACCGACCGTCTATGCCCTGTTCCAGTCGAAGATCGGCATTCTAAGAGCCGTGGTCGAGCGTTCCTTCTTCGGCCCGCGCTATGCGGAGATAGCTAAGCAGGTCGAGAACGCGAGAGACCCCGAGGAAATTCTGCGTATTACTGCCTCGATCTCTCGGGTCATCCTTGATGCTGAACGCGAGGAGATCGGCCTTATGCGAGGCGTCTCGGCCCTGTCTCCCGAGCTGAAGGCGATCGAGACGGAGTTGGAGACCGTCCGCTTCAAACTCCAGGAAGCGCGTGCCAACCTTCTCGTCGCATCCGTCACTGTCGCGCGCCAACTCGGCTTGGCCCGCGTGCGCGACATCCTATGGATGTATACCGGCCGCGACGTATATCGCATGCTCGTGTTGGAGCGGGGTTGGTCTTCGGACGAATATGAAAGCTGGCTCGCCGAGACGCTGATCAAAACGCTGATGGGGCGAGACTAGTCGCACTCTCATCAGAGCGTGGAGGCGGATCAGGGGCGGCCGCAGCAAGCCTCGGGATCCGTCGTGAAAGACGGTCGGAAAAACATCCTTTTCTCGCCGCTCCCAGCCGCTATCAACCTTGGATTCTGCCACTAAAACGCGCTGACGTAGAGGCCGCCATCGACCGGTATGTTCTGCCCGGTCAGGTAGCCGGCATGAACCGAGCACAGGAAGGCGCAGATCTGGCCGAATTCCTCCGGCGTGCCGAGCCGCTTGGCCGGAACGTTGACTGCTGCCTGGGCCTTGCGTGCGGCGGCGGCAGCCGGATCTTCCGGGGTGCCGGCTTCCTGCGGGGGACGCAGCCGGTCGGTGTCGAGCTTGCCCGGCAGCATGTTGTTGATCGTCACATTGCGGTCGATCACCGTCCGCGCGACGCCGGCCAGGAACGAAGTCAGGCCGGCGCGCGCGCCGGACGACAGATCGAGGCCTGGAATGGGAACATAGACCGACAGCGAGGTGATGTTGACGATGCGGCCGAAGCCGCGCTCGGCCATGCCGTCGATCACAGCCTGAACAAGCTCGACCGGGGTCACCATGTTCTGGGTGACGCCTTCGAGGATCTTTTCGCGGTCGAGCTCGCGGAAATCGCGAAGCGGCGGTCCGCCATTGTTGTTGACGAGGATATCGGGATCGGGACAGGCGGCAAGCAGCGCCTTCTGCACCTCGAGCTTCGATACGTCGCCGACGATCTCGGTCACCTCAACGCCAAATCTTTCGCGCAGTTCGGCGGCGGTCTTGGCCAGTTGGTCGGCGTTGCGCCCGTTGACGACGAGGTCGCAGCCGGCTTCGGCCAGCGCCATGGCGCAACCGCGCCCAAGACCCTTGCTCGAAGCACAGACGATGGCCCTTTTTCCGCGAATACCGAGATCCATGGCGATTTCTCCTCTGATTGGGGTCGCAACCTACTCTTGGGGCTGGACCAATCGCAACCGTCATACGGTTGTTGCATGAATCGAGGCATAGCCTGTTCGGAAGCAACGGTGAGAATCCAATGCCTGGCGCAGAGCCCCGCACATTCCGCAGCATGTTCATCTCCGACGTCCATCTCGGATCGAAGGCGGCGAAGGCCGAGTTCCTGATCGATTTCCTGCGCCATCACGACGCCGATATCATCTATCTCGTCGGCGACATCGTCGACGGCTGGCGGCTGAGACGGAACTGGCACTGGCCGCAAAGCCACAATGACGTCGTCCAGAAATTGCTGCGCAAGGCGCGCAAGGGCGCCAGTATCACCTACATCGCCGGCAATCACGACGAATTCGCGCGCCAGTTCCAGGGCGTGCATTTCGGCGGCATCGTCGTCGCCGACCGCGTCGTCCACGAGACCGCCAACGGCAAACGCTTTCTCGTCATCCATGGCGACCAGTTCGACACCGTCGTCCACAATGCGCGCTGGCTGGCCTATCTCGGCGACTACGCCTATGACGCGGCAATGCTGGTCAACCGCGTGGTGACGCGGCTTCGCCAACTGCTTGGCCTGCCATACTGGTCGTTTTCGTCCTGGGCCAAGGTCAACGTCAAGAAGGCGGTGAATTTCATCGGCTCGTTCCAGACCATGCTGACCGAGGAAGCGCGCCGCTCGCATGTCGACGGCGTGATCTGCGGCCACATTCACCATGCCGCGATCGAAAATTATGAGGACGTGCAGTACATCAACACCGGCGACTGGGTGGAGAGCTGCACCGCGGTGGTCGAGCATTTCGACGGCCAGATGGAGATCCTGCACTGGGCGCATGTCCTGCCGGAGGTTCCGGTCGGCGGCGAAGTGCTGGTGCCGATCGACATCGTCGCCATCAAGGGCAGGGCAGTCCAGGCTGCCTGACGCGATGATGCGTTCATGCATGTCGCGCAAAAGCATGCCCTCGGGCCTGACACGAGGCTGTGCAGCGGTTTTGCGATAACGACATGCATAAACAAGAACCTAAAGCGCGTCGCATGAGGCCGGTCAAACGCGACGCGCTTTAGCGCAGCGGTTTCATCGCTTTTTTCGCCATGTTATGGGATCGGCTTGCGTTGTTTGGCCGGCCGGTCGAATGCTGCGCCGACGGATTGCCTGTTGATGTCCTCCCTGCCGCCGCTTTCACCCGAACAACTCGTCAAGCCGCGTCAGTTCGAGCTGCGCATGGGCCTGATCTTCTTCACGCTTTTCGTGCCGCTCGGGATACATTTGCCGTACTTTCCGCTGTGGCTACAGGCAAATGGTTTTGATGCCGAGCAGATAGCGATCATTCTCGCGGCACCGATGTTCCTGCGCGTGGTGACGACGCCATTGCTTACGGCACTGGCCGACAGGGCGAGCGACCGCGCCCATGTCTATGTCGCGCTGACGGCCGCATCGTTGGCGCTGTCCGCCGGTTATTTCCTGACGCCGAGCTATGCCATGGTGCTGGCCGTTTCGCTGGCGCTCACTGTCGCCTGGACGCCGCATTCGCCGATCGCCGATTCGCTGGCGCTGTCGGGGGTGCGCCGCTTCGGCTCGAATTATGCCAACATGCGCAAATGGGGATCGATCTCCTATCTGTGCGCAAATCTTGCCGGCGGTTTTATCCTGTCGGCGACCGGCGCCCAGGCAGTTCCGGTGATCATTTTCGTGGCGTTTGGCGCCGCACTTGTCGTCGCACTGATCGCGCCGCGGCTCGGCCGTCCCCGCCGTGCCTCGCCGCTTTCGGCTGCCGACATCCAGCAGTCGGCGCCAAAACTCCTCAACGGCTATTTCCTGTATTTCTCCGTCGGCGTCGGCGTCATCACCGCCAGCCACGCGTTTTTCTACGGCTTCGTCTCGATCTACTGGAAATCGGTCGGCATCGGCGATTCTGTTGTCGGGCTGCTTTGGGGTTGGGGTGTCCTGGCCGAGATCGGCATGTTCATGATCTTTACTCGGGTTTTCGGTTCCTTCTCGGTCGTATCGATCATGGTGATGGCGGGAATAGGCGCGATCGTGCGCTGGATTGCCTTTCCCTTGATCTGGCCGCTTGGCCTTGGCGTAGGCGGGTTCTTCGCAGTCCAGACGCTGCACGCGGTTTCGGTGGCGCTGGTGCTGATCGGCCTGCAGAAAATGATCGGCGAGACGGTCGCGGAGGAGCGCACCGGGGCCGCGCAAGGCATCGCCTATTTCTCCAACGGCTTTTTCACCGCTGTGGTGACGCTCCTGTGCGGCCCGCTTTACGACCGCCTCGGCGTCGACGGCTTTTTTGCCATGATCCCGATCGCCCTGGTCGGCCTTGTGCTGATCGGGCTTGCGGCGCGTTCAGCCCCACAGCGCCGGATCGGGCGGTGACACCAGCGAACCTTGGTAGACAAGGCCAGGCGCACGGTCGCGGGCCAGCAGCAGCGGACCGTCGAGATCGACGAAATCGGCATCCTGGGCCAACAGCACGGCCGGCGCCATGGCCAGTGACGTGCCGACCATGCAACCGACCATGACGCCAAAACCCAGTTCGCGGGCGCGATCGCGAAGGACGAGGGCAGCGGTCAAGCCGCCCGACTTGTCGAGCTTGATGTTGACCGTATCGTAAAGGCCGACCAGTGAGGCAAGGTTTTTGGCCTCATGCAGGCTTTCATCGGCGCAGATCGGCACCGGATGGGCGATGTGGCGAAGGATGCCGTCACGGCCCGCCGGCAGCGGCTGTTCGATCAGCGCGATGTCGTGCTCGGCGGCAAAGGCCAGGTTTGCAACGATGTTGCCGTCGCTCCAGCCCTCATTGGCGTCCAGGATGATGCGGCTCGCCGGTGCCGCCTCCCTGACCGCGCGGATGCGGGCCATGTCGTTGTCGCCGCCGATCTTGACCTTGAGAAGCGGGCGCAGGGCATTGGCGCGGGCCTGGGCTGCCATGGCTTCGGGCTCGCCGAGCGACAGCGTGTAAGCCGTTTCGAGCGCCCTCGGCGGCGCCGTGCAGATGCTGGAAGCCACCGGCTTGCCTGCGATCTTCGCCTCCAGGTCCCATAGCGCGCAGTCGACGGCGTTGCGCGCCGCGCCGGCCGGCATGACGTCGAGCAGCGCGGCCCGGCTGACGCCGCCCGCAATCTGCTCCCGCATCGCCTCGATCGCATCGCGCACACCCTCGATGGTTTCGCCATAGCGTTTGTAGGGGACGCATTCGCCGCGCCCGTTCTGGCCGTCCTCGCGGATCGTCACTGTGACGACCTCGGCTTCGGTTTTCGAACCGCGCGAGATGGTGAAGGTCCCGGCGATAGGAAAGCGCTCGGACTCGACCGAAATGACACGCGCCATATTTTTCTGCTCCGGCTGTGCGACAACAAGCTTGTCGGCAAATCGACAGGTGGGTTCTGTCAGGTTAAACAGATCGGCCCGCCAGGCTAAACAGGACGCCATGTTGACGATCCGCAAACGCGACGCAAGCGGCACGACCGCCAAGGAGGCCGACCACCAGCCGCGCGTTGTGGTCGGCGAGGACGGCGGCGTCCTCGGCTGCGCTTTCTCCGGGACCTGGACGACACGCACCGTGGCGCTCGTCGATGCCGAGATGCGCAAGATCGAGCAACGCAGCGGCTTTCAGACATTGGCGCTCGACCTCTCGCATATCGAGAAGATGGACACCGCCGGGGCTTGGGTGATCGACCGTCTGGTTAGCGCCTTCGAAAAGCAGGGTGTGAAAATCACGATGCAGGGGCAAAGCGAGGTTGCCTCGATCCTGCTCGGCGCCGTCGGCGACGCCGTTCGACGCGAACCTGATTCCGGCATCGTTGGGCCGCCGAACATCGTCATTCGCGCGCTCGAGGCGGTTGGCCGCCGCGTCTATGAGATGCGTGACGATTTCCTGGCCGCGATGAACATACTGGGCGCCACGATACGCGGCGCGCAGATGAAGCTTGGCCGCGGCCATGCGGTCAATCCGGCGGCGATCTTCAACCAGATGGACCGCATGGGCGTCGGCGCCATCCCGGTGGTTGTGCTGATGTCGGCCATCGTCGGGGCGATCGTCGCCCAGCAAGGCGCCTATCAGCTCAGCTATTTCGGCGCCGATATCTTCGTCGTCGACCTTGTCGGCGTGCTGATCCTGCGCGAGCTCGGCGTGCTGATGACTGCGATCATGATCGCCGGCCGTTCGGGCAGCGCCATCACGGCTGAAATCGGCTCGATGAAAATGCGCGAGGAGGTCGACGCGCTGAAGGTCATCGGGCTCAATCCGATCGGCGTTCTGGTGTTTCCGCGGCTGGTCGCGCTGGTGATCGCACTGCCTTGCCTGACGATCATTGCCAATTTCGCCGCACTCGGCGGCGGCATACTGGCGGCATGGCTCTACTCCGACATCGCACCGGCCGCCTTCATCGACCGGCTGCGCGTTGCCATCGATCTCAGCACCATCTTTGCCGGGCTGATCAAGGCGCCGTTCATGGCCATGATCATCGGCACGATCGCCTCGGTCGAAGGCATGAAGGTCGGCGGCAGCGCCGAATCGCTCGGGCAGCACGTGACTGCTTCGGTGGTGAAGTCGATCTTCGTGGTGATTATCCTCGACGGGCTTTTCGCCATGTTCTACGCAGCGATCGAGTTCTGACATGGCGCTGCTTGGCACAAAGCCGACCACGACTACGCAAAGGGCCGACGAGGACGAGATCGTGCTTTCTGTGCACGACGTCACCGTCTCCTTCGGCGACAAGGTCATTCTCGACAAATTGTCGCTCCATATCCGGCGGGGCTAATTTCTCGGGTGCGGCGGCGCCCCGGGCGCCGGCAAGTCGGTTCTGCTGCGCACCATTCTCGGCCTGGTGCACAAGCAGTCGGGAACGATCAAGCTGTTCGGCGTCGATGTCGAAAAGGCGAGCGAGAGGGAGCGCCTTCGCATCGACATGCGCCTTGGCGTCCTCTTTCAGCACGGCGCGCTGTTTTCGGCGCTCACGGTGCTCGAAAACGTGCAGGTGCCGATGCGCGAATATCTCGATCTGCCGAAAAAGCTGATGGACGAGTTGGCGATGCTCAAGGTCGAACTGGTCGGGTTGCCGCCGGATGCGGCGCAGAAATTCCCGTCCGAGCTTTCCGGCGGCATGATCAAGCGTGCGGCGCTGGCGCGCGCGCTGGCGCTCGACCCCGAGATCGTGTTCCTGGACGAGCCGACATCCGGCCTCGATCCGATCAGCGCGGCTGAGTTCGACGAACTGGTCGTCAAGCTGCGCGATACCATGGATCTGACCGTATACATGGTCACGCACGATCTCGACACGCTGTTCACCGCTTGTGATCGGGTGGCCGTGCTCGGCAACAAGAAAGTGCTGGTCGAAGGCACGATCGACGACATGCTTAAGAGCGAGGAACCCTGGGTGAAATCCTATTTTCGCGGAAAACGTGCGCGGCAACTTGATCTTGCGGCCCGCGCGTAGCCATAAGTGGATAAATGGAAACCAGAGCCAACTACGTCATTGTCGGCATTTTCACGCTAGCCGCGATCCTGGCGGCATTCGCGTTCGTCTATTGGACGGCCGCGATCGGCGACAGGGGTGAGACGGCGATGCTGCGGGTGCGCATTCCGGGATCGGCTTCCGGCCTCGGCCGCGGCAGTTTCGTGCTGTTCAACGGCGTCAGGGTCGGGGATGTCAGGCGCGTCTATATCGACCCCGCTAATCCGAACGACGCCATAGCCGAAGCCGAAGTAGGCCGCACGACGCCGATCACCAAATCGACGCAGGCCGATATCGGGATCGTCAGCCTCGCCGGCCAAGCGAGTATCGAGCTCAGGGGCGCTGACCCCAAGGAGGTCAACCTTCTCGACCAGGCGGAGCAGGAGGGCCGCGTCGCCGAGATCGTCGCCAACCCGTCGGCGGTCACCAACCTGTTGCAGACGGCGCAGAACATCTTCACCCGCGCCGATACGGTTCTCTCCCAGCTCGAAGGCTTCACCAGCGACGTTCGCGGGCCGCTGACGCAGACCGTCAACAATGTGCAGACCTTCTCCGATGCGCTGGCCAAGAACTCTGACGGCATCGACAAATTCCTCGCCAGCGTCAGTTCGCTGTCGGAGGAACTGAGGGGCGTCTCGGGCAAGCTTGACGGCACGCTGAAGGCGGCGGAAGGGCTGCTCAACGCCGTCGACAAGGATCAGATCAAGAGTATTGTCGCCAACGTCGATACGGTGACCGAGAACCTGAAGGAAACCAGCAAGCAGTTCGATACAGTCGTCAGGAATGTCGACACCGCGGTGGGGTCGATCAACGATTTCGCCCAAAGGACGCAAGGCACGCTGGCCAAGGTCGACGGCGTTCTCGACGGCATCGATCCGGCACAGGTCCGCACCGCGCTGGCCAACATCCAGAAGGCCAGCGAAAACGCCAACGAGGCTGCCGCAGACATCGCCAAGGTGACCAACAAATTCGCCAACCGGGCCGACGATATCGACCAGACGATCAAGGACGCGCAGCAGCTCGCGGAGCGCCTCAACGACGCTTCGGTGCGTGTCGACGGCATTCTCGTCAAGGTCGATACATTGCTCGGCTCAGGCCAGGCCGACGGCATGATAGCCGATGCCAGGAACACGCTGAAATCGTTCAAGCAGGTTGCCGACACGCTGAACGCCCGCCTCGGCACCATCACCAACAATCTGGCGCGATTCTCCGGCCAGGGCCTGCAGGACGTCGAAGCGCTGGTCCAGGACAGCCGTCGTTCGATCAACCGCATCGAAGAGGCGGTGACGGATCTCAGCCGCAATCCGCAGCGAATCCTGTCAGGCGGCGAAGGCGAGGTTCGGCAATTCGATGGCAGGGCGCGGCGTTGACTTCGGCTTTCGCCGGCCCCAAGAACGGCAGGCAAGTACGCTGCGGATGCGATTTGCTCATTCGATTCGGGGACAACGGGGATCGCGTGTGAAGTCGGTCGTGCTTAAATTGGGCGTGCTTAGATTGGGCGAGGTCAAAGCGGGCGGGCCCACTGCGGGTGTGGCATTGCTTGCGCTTTCGCTGGCCGGCTGCGCGTTTTTGCCGGGCGGCGGGCCGACGCCCCTGGACACATTCGAACTGTCGGCGCCGTCGCTCGATGCGCGCGGCCGCGGCCGCCAACAGATCCTCATCGCCCAGCCTTCCGCGCTCAAGGCGCTGGACAGCCAGAACATCGTCATCAAGCCGTCGGTGCGCTCGATCCAGTACCTCAAGGGAGCGCAATGGGCCGACCGGCTGCCGCTGATCGTGCAGGCGCGGCTAGCCGAGACATTCCAGCGCTCGGGCAGTTTCGCCGGCGTCGGAAAGCCGGGCGAGGGCCTGGCGATCGACTATCAGGTGATCGTCGAGGTTCGTTCCTTCGAAGTCCGCGTCGACGGCGGCCAACATGCCGAGGTCGAGCTGTTCGTGCGGATATTGAACGACCGCAATGGCGAGGTGCGTGCCTCCAAGAGCTTCAACGCGACCGCGCCCGTCTCGGGCAGCGGCAACCAGGCCTATGTCGACGCGCTCGACAGGGCGTTCGGCGATGCCGCCAAGGACATCGTCCGCTGGACCGATGCGGTGATCTGACCTCAGCCGGGCACTCAATTGTCGCAGTCGGGGCCCCCCCCGGGGGCGCGCCGCCGGCGGTGACGGGGGGGAAATGTACTACGCCGCGCTTGGCCTAAAATGGGGTGGTTGCCGGCGTTTTGGGTTTGGGTTTGGTGTGATGCAGTCACGCGGCCCCCGGGGGGGGGCGCCGAGGGGGGGAAGCCCCCCCCCGCGGGCCATTCTTGGGCGGGGGGGGGGGGGGGCGGGGCCCCCCCCCCCACGCCGGTAACGGTGTGAAATTCAAATCCGAAGCGATTGCCCTAAAAGGCGGAGTTTCCCGCCTTTTTCTGTTCGCTTATCGTCTGATCAATGCAGGCGGCCACTGGCGTGGGCAAGCATCGTATAGACCTTGCCGGTGTCCGAGGTCAGGTAGGTCTGCGCCATCATGTTGTCGCGGTCGTTGCGCGAGACGTCCTTGAGCAGCTTTTCGAAGTCATCGCAGTAACGGTCGACGGCGGCGCGGAATTCCGCCTCCATCTGATATTTGCGGCGGATCTCGTCGAACGTCTGCTGTCCCTTCAGCGTGTAGAGACGTCGGGTAAACACGTCACGCTCGCCGCTCCGGTAGCGGTTCCACAGTTCGATCGAGGCGTCGTGATCGATGGCGCGGGCGATGTCGACGGAAAGCGAGTTGAGCGACTCCACGACATGAAGCGGCGAGCGCTGGGCAGGGGCTGCCGAGCGTGGCGCTTCCGAAGGTGCCGCGGGCTTGGCGGCCTCTTCGCGCGATGCCCCGGTCAGGAGATCGCGCACCCAGCCGCCCTGCGGCGCGCGGCCATTCGGGTCGCGCTGGCGCGGCGCCGTCTCCGGCGGCCGTTCCAGGTCGCCGCGCAGTGCGGTGTCACCCGACGGCGCCTGCGGGGCAAGAGGTTCCGGGGCCGGAGGCCGGCGCAGCGGCTCAGTCGCGCGCTGGGCAGGCGCCTGTTGTGCCGGGCGCAGGTTGCGCGGCTCCGAGGAGTCGGTGCTGCGGCCAGATTTCGCAACGATATCAGAGAGTTCCTTTAGGGCGTTGATCTGCTCGGAAACGGCACGGCGGATGGCCGTGGTCGATTCCTTTGCCTCTTCCGGCATCTCGATGACACCCTTCTTGAGCTCGGCGCGGGTAAGGTCGAGCTCGCTCTTGATCGAGCTGGCGGTGCGTCGCATCTCCTCGGTCGCGTCGGCAAAGCGCTTGGTTGCCGAATCGACGACGTCGGCAATGGAGGTACGGATCTTGTCCGCCGACTCCAGCGTCTTGCCTTCGGCGTTCTGCAACGTCTGGCCGACCAGACCCTCGAACGAGCGCATGACTTTTTCGAGATCCTCCGACTTCTTGACCAGGCCGACGGCGAGGTCCTCCAGCGACGACTGCCTTTCCAGCGTGTGTTCGAGGTTGCTCTGGGCCGAACTCAACAGGTCCGAAGCACTCGACAGCAATCGGCTGTGCTCGTCGAACTTGGTGGCGATCGAGGCAACCTCGCGCAAGGTCGAGGACGACAGCTCGGTAAGCCGTGTCGTATTCGAATCGACCAGACGCGCCGAGCTGGCGAAAGTCTGCGCGGCTTTTTCCGTTGTCGCCGCAAAGCTTTGCGTGCTGCCGGTCAGGCGTTCGTCGACCTGGCCGAGATTGGCCGCCGCCTGTTCGATCAGCTGGCCGAGCTGTGCGCTCGAGGTGCTCATGCGGCCGATGAGGTCGGCGACGCTGTCGGCGAGCGTCGAGCGCGCCCCTTCGACGGCCGACAATGTTTCGGCCGTGCGGCTGGCGAGCGCGTCGACCAAGGCGGCGTTTTCGCTGCGCAGCTTCTCGGTGGCGCGTTCGGTCACCTCTTCCATGCTCTTTTGCAGTTCCGAGCCGCCGTGGGCGAAGCGCTCGACCAGGGGCCGAGCCGTTTCATCGAGGATTTTCGAGATCTCGGCCGAACGTGCCGCAAGCATGGTGTTGAGTTCGCGGGTGTTGGTGCCGATGGTCTTGGCGGCGTCGTTGGTGCTCTGGCCGATATGCTGGCCGACCGCAGTGAAGGTTTCGGCGATCGAGTTGGCGCGCGAAATGAGCTGCGCCTCAGCGGTCGAAACCTGCTCGTTGAGCTTCTGGCCTATCGTTTCGGTGGTGTTGACCAGACGGTTTTCGACGCCGGCAACCTGTTCCTCGACGCGAGCCGCCGCGGCCGCCGCGCTGGAGGCCAGGCGCTCGTCGGCGCCGGCGAGCGCCTGCTCGATCTCACGGGCGTGGACGGCCAGGTCCTGCCCGGTCTGCTTTGCACGTTCGGCAACCCGCTGCTCGGTGCTGGCGAAGGCCCCGACGATGTTGTCGGCATGTTCTCCGATCGTCGACGTGCTGTCGGCGATACGCGACACCAGGCGGTGATCCGCCTCATCGAAGATGCGGCCGATCTCGGACGCGCGGGCCGACAGCGCTTCCGAACCTTCCGCGATGCGCGAGATCAGCTGCTGGTCGGCGGCATCGAAAATGCGGCCGAGGTCCGATGCGCGCGTTGCGAGCGCTTCGGCCGATTCGCCGATGCGCACGCTGAGCCGTTCGTCGGCGCCTTCGAAATTGCGCAGGATGTCGCCGGCGCGTTCCGCCAGCGACTGCGCCGTTTCGACCGCGCGGGCAACCAGCTTCTGGTCCGCCGCATCGAATGTACCGGCGATCTCGCTGGCACGGGCAGCCAGCTGGTCGGCCGTCTCCTGGGCGCGCGCCAGCAACGAGTTCGAGGTGTCGTCGACGCGGGCCATGATTGCGCTCGATGCACCCTCCGCCCGGGCAACGAGCGCGCTTGACGTGTCTTCGGCACGTGCGGCGAGGCGGCGATCCGCTTCCTCGAAGGTGCGTGCGATATCCTCCGCCCTGGCGAGCAGGGCAGCAGAGGTCTGCTCCGCCCGTTCGGCGATCTTGCGATCGGCGTCACTGAAAGCCGCGCCTGCCTGCTCATGCAGTGCGCTGGTGACTTCCATGACCTTTTCGCGCAGCGCTCCGGCAACGAAGACGGCGCTCTTTTCGAGCACGTTGCGGACGTTGTCGACGCCGGTCGACAGCGCGCGCTCCATGGTCCCGGCACGCTCCTCGATGATGCCGGTCTGGCGGCTGAACGCCTGCTCGATCTTTTCGACGTCGGCGGCAATGGCGTCCGAGATGTCGGTGCTCCTGGCGGCGATCTGGTCGATATGGCCGGACAGGGAACGGTCGACTTCCTTGCGCGTGTCGGCGAGCTTGGAGAGGTCGTCCTCCAGCGCACGGGTCAGCGCGTCGCGGCCTTCGGTCAGCTTGCCGACGTGCCCGGCGATGATGTCGTCTATGTCGCTGCGGCTCGCTGCAATTTTCTGCAGGTCTGCTTCCAGCGCACGTCTGAGGATGTCGCGGCCTTCGGCCAGCTTCTCGACCTGGCCGGAAACCAGCCCGTCGATGCTCGACCGGCTTTCCGCCAGCTTGGCGAGATCGTCCTCGAGCGCCTTGGACAGGATCGAGCGGTCCTGGATGAGCTTCTCGGCGTGGCTGTTCACAAGACCGTTGACGCTGCCGAGGTCGGCCTCCAGCGCCCGCGCAAACTCTGCGCGATTGTCGGTCAGCTGCTGAGACTGGTCGGCGACGACACCCTTGATGGTGTTGAGGTCTGCTTCCAGCGCACGTCTGAGGATGTCGCGGCCTTCGGCCAGCTTCTCGACCTGGCCGGAAACCAGCCCGTC
>NZ_JBVVQT010000008.1:0-111762 GCF_055811595.1 Mesorhizobium sp. WSM4814 | reverse complement strand
GATGCTCGACCGGCTTTCCGCCAACTTGGCGAGATCGTCTTCGAGCGCCTTGGACAGGATTGAGCGGTCCTGGATGAGCTTCTCGGCGTGGCTGTTCACAAGACCATTGACACCGCCGAGATCGGCCTCCAGCGCCCGCGCGAACTCTGCGCGATTGTCGGTCAGCTGCTGAGACTGATCGGCGACGACACCCTTGATGGTATTGAGGTCGGCTTCCAATGCGCGTCTGAGCAGGTCGCGGCCTTCGGCCAGCTTCTCGACCTGGCCGGCAACCAGCCCGTCGATGCTCGACCGGCTTTCCGCCAATTTGGCGAGATCGTCTTCGAGCGCCTGGGACAGGGTCGAGCGGTCTGCGGCGAGCCTGTTCATGTGATCGGAGATCAGGCCGTTCACATTCTGCAGGTCGGTCTCCAAGGCCTGCGACAGTTGACCACGATCTTCCGCCAGCTTTTCCGACTGGCCTGAAATGACGTCCTTGATCGTGTTGAGATCGGATTCGAGCGCGCGCTTGAGGATGTCGCGGCCTTCGGCCAGCTTCTCGACCTGGCCGGCAACCAGCCCGTCGATGCTCGACCGGCTTTCCGCCAGCTTGGCGAGATCGTCCTCGAGCGCCTTCGACAGGATCGAGCGGTCTTCCGCAAGCTTTTCGGATTGGTCCGATATAACGCTTTTGATCGTGTTGAGATCGGATTCGAGCGCGCGCTTGAGAATGTCGCGACCCTCGGCCAGTTTCTCGACCTGCCCGGTAACCAGCCCATCGATGCTCGACCGGCTTTCCGCCAATTTGGCGAGATCGTCTTCGAGCGCCTGGGACAGGGTCGAGCGATCTGCGGCGAGCCTGTTCATGTGATCGGAGATAAGGCCGTTCACGCTCTGCAGGTCGGTTTCCAACGCCTTCGAGAGATGATCACGGTCTTCCGCCAGCTTTTCCGACTGGCCTGATAGGACCTCCTTGATCGTGTTGAGATCGGATTCGAGCGCGCGCTTGAGGATGTCGCGACCCTCGGCCAGTTTCTCGACCTGGCCGGCAACCAGCCCGTCGATGCTCGACCGGCTTTCCGCCAGCTTGGCGAGATCGTCTTCGAGCGCCTTCGACAGGATTGAACGGTCCTCGGCGAGCCTGTTCATGTGATCGGAGATAAGGCCATTCACGCCCTGCAGGTCGGTTTCCAACGCTCGCGCCAGTTGACCACGATCTTCCGCCAGCTTTTCCGACTGGTCTGATAGAACGCTTTTGATCGTGTTGAGATCGGATTCGAGCGCGCGCTTGAGAATGTCGCGACCTTCGGCCAGTTTCTCGACCTGCCCGGTGACCAGCCCATCGATGCTGGACCGGCTTTCGGCCAGCTTGGCGAGATCGTCTTCGAGCGCCCTCGACAGGATTGAACGGTCCTCGGAGAGCCGGTTCATGTGATCGGAGATAAGGCCATTCACGCTCTGCAGGTCGGTTTCCAACGCCTTAGAGAGCTGACCACGGTCTTCCGCCAGCTTTTCCGACTGGCCTGATATGACCTCCTTGATCGTGTTGAGATCGGATTCGAGCGCGCGCTTGAGGATGTTGCGGCCTTCGGCCAGCTTCTCGACCTGACCGGCGACCAGCCCATCGATGCTCGACCGGCTTTCCGCCAATTTGGCAAGGTCTGCCTCGAGCGTTTGCGAAAGCAGGCTGCGATCGTCGGCGAGCCTGCCCGAATGGTCCTCGATCAGGCCTCGGATGCCCGACAGATCGTCTTGGAGCGAACGCGAAAGCTCGCTGCGGTCTTCCGCCAGTTTGGCGGAATGGGTCTCGATGAGACCCTTGATGCCGACAATGTCGGTTTCCAGCGCCTTGGCGAGCAAGGCGCGACCTTCGGCGATCTTCTCGACCTGGCCAGCGACCAGGCCGTCGATGCTGGCGCGACTGTCGGCCAGCTTGCCGAGATCGGCATCGAGAGCGCGTGAAAGAATGCTGCGGCCTTCGGCAAGCTTGCCAACATGGCCGGCAACCATTTCGTCAATGATTGTGCGGGCTTGTACAAGTTTTCCGGAGTCTTCGTTCAAGGCCTGCGAAAGCCTGTTGCGGCCCTCTTCGAGCCGTTCGAGATGGCTGCCGAGCGACGCATCGATGGCGGCGCGCGACTCGTTGACCTTGCGCAGATCCTCCTCGAGGGCGCGCGAGATCAGGTTGCGGCCTTCGCCAAGCTTCTGCACCTGGTCGGTGACAGCCGCGTCGATGCCGGCGCGGCTTTCGGCGAATTTCTCCAGATCGGCCTGCATGGCCGCCGTCATGTGTTCGCGGCTTTCGGAAAGCTTGCGGCTGTGGTTCTCGACAGCCTCCTCGATGCCGACGCGGGCATCGGCAAGCCGCTGGATGTCGGCGTCGAAGGCGCGCGACACCACATGACGGGCCGCTTCCATGCGGCCGGCGAAATCGCCGGCGCGTGCTTCGAGCATCGACGAGGTCGACGAAACGATGTCGGCCATGTCGGCGCCGATCTGGGTCTTGCCCTGATCGATCATCGCCGAAAGCGTCTCCTTGCTCTCCTGGAAGGTATGGGCGATTTCGCGCGCGCGCTCGACCAGGGTCTCGTTGATCTGGCGTGCGCGGGCCTCGAGCGCGGCGTTGAGCTTTTGGGTGCCGGTGTCCAGCGCTTCGGCGCGGGTCTGGAACTCGCTGATCAGCACCTGGCCGCGTTCGGCCAGCGTCCGCTCGATGCCGTCAAGGCTGGCTTCAAATTCGGAGTTGAGCGTGCGTGCGGCGCCGCCGAGCAGGGACACCATGCCGGAGGTCCGATCGTCGAGCAGATCGGTCAGCGACCGGGTGAGGCCGTCGGTCGTCTCCGTCAGCTTGGCAATGCGTGTGTCGAGAAGGCTGGCGAAGGCTTCGCCGGAGGTTGATAGCCGGTCAGTGATGGATTCGAGCCGGCCTTCCACCGAATCGAAGATCGACAGCGAGCTTTGGTTGATCCTGTCGATCAGCGTCTCGCCGGAATTGGTGATGGTCATCGACAGTTTGGTCGAGGCGTTGAGGATGCTGTCGCGAATGATGTCGCTGGCAGCCCCGATATCGTCCTTCAGCGTCTCATGCGCGCCGGCGATCGTGGCGCGCACGCGTTCGGCGTGGGTGACCACCGCTTCGCGCTCGCTGCCCAGCCCGTCGACAAGCGAGCGGATGCGGGATTCATTCTCCGAATAGGAGCGCTCGATCTGGTTGACCTCGCTGTGGACCAGGGTTTCGAGCTCGACGGCACGTGCAAGCGTGCGCTCGATGCCTTCACCCATGGCCGCAACCTCGCGGCGGACGGCTTGACCGATCATCATGACGCGATCCTGGGCGATTTGCTCCGGCTCGGTCAGGCGAAAAGCCACCTCCGTCATCGACTGAGCAGCGATGCGCATCTCCTGCGCGCGGCGGATCATGGCTGCAAACGCCCAGAACAGGAGGACGGGCAGGATCGCAGCGATCGCCAGGCCCATCAGTTCGGGACGGGCGAAAAACTGGCCGGGGGTGCGGATTTGCCAAATGCCTGGGCCAAACAGCAGATTGGCCAATGCACCGGCGCCCGCGATCCAGGCGAGCGAAACGAGCGCCACGACCCAGTAGATCGTGTTCGAGGCACGCCGATTGAGGGTGTGCAGCAGCGTCTTGTAATCTTTTTGACGAGGATCGTTGGCCGGCGTGAAGCCGGCCGGCTGCGTGCCATTGCGCGTTTCAAAGGGGCGCGTTTCAAAGGGGCGCGTTTCAACGGGGCGCAGTTCAGCCGGCCTGGCGTTTGCCGCTTCTCTCTGATCCTGGGCTTTCTGGTCCTGATTGGCGGCAGGCTCGGCATTCTGGCTCGGGTTGGCGACAGGCTCGGCATTCTGGCTCTGGTCGGCGACAGGCTCGGCATCCTGGTTCTGGTTGGCGACAGGCTCGGCATCCTGGTCACGGCCCTCACGTGCCAACTCGTCGGCGGCCTGCGATATCTGCGCTTCCAGATCCTCCATCGACGCGGCGATGTCGAGATCGCCGCCGGCATCGCCGCTCAGATCGATTTCAAGTGCTTTTTCGAGTTCCCTGGCTACGTCGTTGTCAAGCGTTCTTGTCGTCGATGTTTTCTTCGCCATGCCTTCGCTACCCTGTACAAGCTGCCGCGGGACTTGTTGATGTTGCTTTTCGTGTCCCACGCAAGAGGCTGAAAATGGACCTTTCGTATCGTAATGACACACCGGGGTAAAGAAAACCTGCATTCCGTGCGATACGTAAAACTTTAAATATAAGGTTAACAGAACTGTGATTCCGGCGCCGCTATCGCAACATTTTTTCGGGCCAATCATTAACCCGTCGTCCACAGGATGGGCCTATTTTTTTGGCGGCTGCCTCGTTTTTTGGCGGCTGGAAGAACGGAGTTGCAGAGTCATGCGTGGCGAAAACGGCATTGCCTTCTCGATGCCCGGCGGCGATGTGTCGGGAACGGCCGGGTCGCGGCCCGTGGACCTGGCGCATCTGGCGCGCCAGACGATGGGCGACCGCAGCCTCGAACAGGAGGTGCTGGCGCTGTTCGTGCAGCAGGCATTGTCGGTTCGCGACAGGATCGTCGACGCCGATGTGAAGCAAAGACTGCTCCTGGCGCACGGGCTGAAAGGCTCGGCGCGCGGCGTCGGCGCCTTCGCTGTTGCCGATTGCGCCGGCGCGATCGAACTTCAACCTGAAGATACCAATACCCTCAAGCGGCTTGGCTCCCTGATCGAAGAAGTCCGCGATTTCGTCGCCGCCATCAGCCGTTAAACCCATTTCCGAAAAAAAACGGCATAGAGCGACGCTTTCGCGCCGCAGTTGACTTGTCTGCGGGAGTGATTATCTCGGCTGGGACTCCCTTCAGGTGACAAATGACCAAGCTGACCTTCATCGCCCATGATGGCACACATTTTGACGTGGATGCCGAAAACGGCTCGACCGTCATGGAGAACGCGATCCGCAACGCCGTGCCGGGGATCGAGGCCGAATGCGGCGGCGCTTGCGCCTGCGCGACCTGCCATGTCTATGTCGATGAGGCATGGGCGGCGGAGGTCGGCGAGCCGGAAGCGATGGAAGAGGACATGCTGGACTTCGCCTACGACGTCCAGCCGAACTCACGGCTCTCCTGTCAGATCAAGGTGCGCGACGCTCTCGACGGCCTGGTTGTGCGCGTGCCCGCCCGCCAGGGCTGAAGCGTGGAGGCTTAAGCGGGGGATATAGCCGATTTTTCCGGCGCCGGCTTGGCAGCGGGCCAATGGTCATGCAGTGTCGCGCCGTTCTCTACAGCGCCGCACGTTCCCTGGACCACGCAAAGCAGCTGTAGCACGGTGATTTGGCGCAGGATCCCCGGCGAGAATCGATTCCGATTTTCGGGGTCATGCGCATCGAAGGCGCATTCATGACCGATATCATCAGGACGGACGTATTGATTGTCGGGGCAGGGCCTGTCGGCCTGTTCGCCGTGTTCGAGCTCGGCCTCTTCGACATGAATTGCCATCTGATCGACATACTCGATCGGCCCGGCGGGCAATGCGCCGAACTCTATCCGGAAAAGCCGATCTACGACATTCCTGGCTGGCCATCGATCTCGGCCCAGGGCCTGGTCGACAGACTGCTTGAGCAGATCGCGCCGTTCAAGCCCGACTTCACCTTTAACCGCATGGTCTCGAGCCTCGAAAAGCTCGAGGACGGCAGCTTTCGCGTCATCACCGACGAGAACGAGGTGTTTGAAGCCAAGATTGTGGTTATCGCCGCGGGCGGCGGCTCATTCCAGCCGAAGCGGCCGCCAATTCCGGGCATCGAGCTTTATGAGGGCAAGAGCGTCTTCTACTCGGTGCGCCGGATGGAGGAATTCCGCGGCCACGACCTGGTTATCGTCGGCGGCGGCGATTCGGCGCTCGACTGGACGCTGAACCTGCAGCCGGTGGCCAAGAGTGTGACACTTGTCCACCGGCGGCCGGAGTTCCGCGCGGCGCCCGACAGCGTCAACAAGATGTACGCCATGCAGGAGATGAAGGAACTGGATTTTCAGGTCGGGCAGGTGACCGGGCTGACCGGCACGGACGGCCATCTCTCGGCGGCGACCATCAAGGGTCCCGATGGTGACAGCGAGGTGCCGTGCACTCGGTTGCTGCCGTTCTTCGGCCTGACCATGAAGCTCGGACCGATCGCCGAGTGGGGGCTCAATCTTCATGAGAACCTGATCCCGGTCGACACCGAGAAATTCCAGACGTCGGTGCCGGGCATCTTCGCCGTCGGCGACATCAACTGGTATCCCGGCAAGCTGAAGCTGATCCTGTCGGGCTTCCATGAGGTCGCGCTGATGGCGCAGGCGGCCAAGCGCATCGTCAGCCCCGGCGAGCGCATCGTATTCCAGTATACGACGTCGTCGACCAGCCTGCAGAAGAAGCTCGGCGTCGCCGGCTGAGTCTCTTACTCGACGAGAATCGCCCTTACCGTCTGGCCGAAGCTAACCCGGCAGCTGGCCGTTTTCGATGCGCTTCATGCGATAACGCAGCAGCCGCAGGATGCGGCTTTCGAAATTGATGGTTTCGACGCGATCGAACTGCATCTGAGCGCGGTCGTGCTTGGCAAGAATAGCGGCGGAGATCTCCGCTGCCTTGGCTTTGGCCTCCTGGCACGTCTTGCGCGGGTGGGTCGCCTTCAGCGCATCCTCGAGTTCGCCGGCATGATTCTTGGCGATCTCGACATGGCGGTCCTCATGACGCTTGATGTCGGCGGACAATGTATCCCAAAACAGCCTTACGCCGGCATCAGCCTTGCGCGGGCGGCGCCAGTCGGGAAGGATCACCTTGACCTTGACGGTGACATTGGCGTCGGCAATCGCGCAGGAGTTCGATCTTTCCGCATAGCTGACGCGGGTGGTGAACGCCATCTGCGTGGCGCCTGGATGCCGCATCCCGGTGCTCTTCACTCGAGGTCCAAGTTTCGTAAGCTGGGATCCGATATCATCGAGCGTTCTGCCGCCGATGCTGAAATAGCTATATGTCTTCACCAAATTCGCCGTGCCCGCCGGCAAGGCGGAACAAGCAAGCATCAGGGCGCAAAGCAGGGATCGTTTCATCATGTTGCCTCTTCGCCTACCTTGCGCTACGGCCGTTGCCGACGCAACGGAATTGATCTTTGGTGGATCACACATGGTTTATCGACAATGACGACAGGGCGATGGCAGTTGGCGCATGGGCGCCATCTCGACCTTGGCGGCAAGGCGGAGATCGTCGGTATTCTCAATGTCACGCCGGACAGTTTTTCTGACGGCGGACTGTTCGTCGCGCCCGAACAGGCGATTGCCCAGGCGCGCCGGATGGTGGAAGAGGGGGCCTCCGTCATTGACGTCGGTGGGGAATCGACACGCCCCGGCGCATTTCCGGTAGCCATCGAGGAAGAGCAGGCCCGCGTGCTGCCTGTCATCAAGGCGCTCGCCGGGCTCGGCGAGGCGCTGATTTCGGTCGACACCTATCGCGAGGACACCGCCCGGCTTGCCGTCGCCGCCGGCGCCCACATCCTCAACGACGTCTGGGGCCTGCAACGCGAACCAGGCATCGCGCGGGTCGCGGCCGAAACCGGCGCCGGCCTTGTCATCATGCACACCGGGCGTGACAGGCAAAAACTGCCCGACGTGATCGAGGATCAGTTTTTCTTCCTCGGGAAGTCCCTGGAAATCGCCCGGCGAAGCGGCGTTGCCGACGACCAGATCGTGCTCGATCCGGGCTTTGGCTTCGCCAAGGAAAGCGCAGAGGAAAATCTCGACCTGATGGCACGGTTTTCCGAGCTCGATGTCTTGGGCTTTCCGCTGATGGCCGGTACATCGCGAAAGCGCTTCATCGGCGCCGTCACCGGCCGCGACGCCTCGGCCAGAGACGCAGGAACAGCGGCGACGAGCGTGATACTGAGGCTCAAGGGCGCGCGGCTTTTTCGCGTCCACGATGTCGCAATCAATGTGGATGCGCTGGCGGTTGCGGATGCTATGCTGGCGCGTGAAACCGCCGCATAGCTCGCAAATCGAAATCGATTCCAGCAGGATGCGTAGATTAAAAGCCTTAGAGCGTAGTCTGTGCGCCCAAGCGGACGCGCATCGCTCCAATCGAGCAGGACGCTGAGCGATGTATATCATCCGCATGAAAAATTGCGCCTTCTTCGCTCGGCACGGCGTGCTGGATGAGGAGGAGACGCTCGGCCAGCGTTTCTATGTCGACGCTGCGCTCACCGTCGAACCCGGCCGCGCGCTGGTCGATGACTCCATCGAAGATACCGTCCACTATGGCGTTGCCTTCGGGGTGATCGAAAAGATCATCACCGGGGAGAGGCGTTTTCTGATAGAAGCGCTGGCGCTGGAGGTGGCCCGGGCGCTGACAGCCCGCTTTCCCCAGATCAAAAAGGCCGAGATCACTGTGCGCAAGCCGAACGCGCCGGTGCCCGGCGTGCTCGATCATGTCGAGGTGACCGTTGCCTGGCCCCAATAACACGGTCTACCTCAGCCTTGGCGGCAATCTCGGCGACCCGGCAAGGTCGATGGGCGCTGCGCTGCGCATGCTGGACGCCGGCGGGAACACGCGCGTCGTTGTCGTCTCCTCGCTTTACCGCACGCCGCCCTGGGGCAAGCTCGACCAGCCGGATTTTCTCAATGCGGCCGCCGAAATTTCGACCGTGCTCGCGCCACATGCATTGCTCGATCTCTGTCTCGACGTCGAGCGCAGGCTGAAGCGGGTGCGCGAGGAGCGCTGGGGTCCACGGCTGATCGACATCGACATTCTGGTGTTCGGCGATCGGATCATCCACGAAACCGGGCTGGAAGTGCCGCATCCGCGCATGCTGGAGCGCGCCTTCGTTCTTGCGCCGCTGGCCGAGATCGCGCCTGACCTCACCGTCGACGGCAGAAGCGTGGCAGAGCGGCTTGCCGCTCTCGACAGCGCCGGCATCGAGCAATTGTCGTCCGGTCGGGATTGGTGGCTGACCTAAAGCATCGAACCAAAACCTCTAACCATTTTTGGCTCCGATGCACTGAGCTCAGCCGGAAAACCCGCCGCCGTCGAGGAACACCTGTTCCTCCGGCGTCGTCTCGCGGCCAAGCATCCTGTTTCGATGCGGAAAACGGCCGAAGCGCTGAATGATCTCCAGGTGCTCGACGGCATACTTCAGATAGGATTGGGCTTTGGCGGTGGTGAGGTCCACCGATTTGAGCTGGTCGGCGAGATGCTCCGAATGCTCATAAGGCAAATAGAGGAAGACGCGAAGCTCTTCGTCGAGCGCGAGATCCTGGCCGGCGGCGATCGCCTTTTCGGCAAAATGCCTTGCCAGCGGGTCGGTGGCATACATATGGCCGGTGCCGCGAAAGCAGTTTCGCGGGAACTGGTCGAGCAGGATCATCAGCGCCAGTGAGCCTTCGGCATGCTCCGACCATCCGTCGCATTCACGCCGCGCGGCAGCGTAATGCAGCTCGAGAAACCAGTTGCGGAACTCCGCGTCGAAGGCGTCATTCTTCTCGAACCATGCATCTTTCCCGGCGTCACGCCAGAATTTGGTGACGGAGAGCGCGCGCTCGTCCAGTTCGATCATCTGTTTGCTCTCCAATGTTTAGTCGGCAGGCTCGGATTTGTGCAGAACGCCGGCGGTTTCTTCATTGAGCGCCTGACCGGAGCGGCGCGGCTGGCTGAGCGGTGTCGGAATGGGTGTGCCGATATTGCCCTTGAGGAAGCGCGCTCCGGCGCGAACCCCTTCGGCGAGCTGCAACTCGAAACGGGCGGAATCGCGCTGGCGGACGTCCTCGATCACCTCGGCGACTTCCTCGGGGTCGACGCCCAGTGCTTCCAGCGTGGAGCCGCCGAAGACAAGCGCTGATTCGAAGGTTTCGCGAATCTGGAAATCGACGTCGGCACGTATCAACTGCAGTGCGGTTCCGCGGTCGAAAGCGCGTGCCAGCACGGTGAGCAGGGGAAACTCCGCCTTGATCAGCTTTGCGATGCGGACGGCGACATCGGGCTTGTCGACGCAGATCAACACGGCGCGCGCGCGGCCGGCGCCGGCGGCACGCAGAATGTCCAGCCGCGTGCCGTCGCCATAATAGACCTTGAAACCGAAATCGGCCGCCGCCTGGATCATCTCGACCTCATTGTCGATGATCGAGACGTCGATCCCGCGCAGCAGAAGCGGCTGGCTGGCGATTTGGCCGAAGCGGCCGAAGCCGATGATCAGCACGCTGCCGGTCAGGCCATCGGCGATGTCGACGCCTTCGAGCGACTGCTCGTCGCGTGGCGTCAGATACCGCAATGCCAGAATGGCCAGCGGCGTCAGCACCATGGAGATGATGACGATCGCCGTCAGCGTCGCGTTAGCCTGGCTGTCGATGATGCCGACCGCCGCCGCGGCGGAATAGAGGACGAAGGCGAATTCGCCGCCTTGCGCCATGAAGACGGCGCGCTCGAGCGCCTCCCGGTGGCCGGTCTTGAGGATGCGGGCGACGAGATAGATGCCGATCGCCTTTATCACCATATAGGCGACGACGTAGATGGCGACAAGCCGCCAGCTCTGGGCAACCACGTGCAGGTCGAGCGACATGCCGACAGCGAGGAAGAACAGCCCGAGCAGCACACCGCGGAAGGGTTCGATGTCGGCCTCGAGCTGATGGCGGAAGGTGGATTCCGACAACAGCACGCCGGCCAGGAAAGCGCCCATCGCCATCGACAGGCCGCTGAGCTGCATGGCAAGCGCCGACCCCAGAACGACCAGAAGGGCGGCGGCGGTCATCACTTCGCGGGCGCGGGCATCCGCCAGGATGCGGAAGAACGGATTGAGCAGGTAACGCCCGGCCAGCACCAGGCCAACGATGGCGGCAAGACCGATGCCCACCTCCGTCAGCCGTTGCGTCACGCTCATATCGGCGCCGCCCGGTGCCAGGAAAGCGATCAGCGCCAGCAGCGGCACGATCGCCAGGTCTTCAAGCAGCAGGATGGAGACGATGCGCTGGCCTTTTGGCGCGGCGATCTCACCGCGTTCCTCCAGAAGCTGCATGACGATCGCCGTCGAGGTCAGCACGAAACCGGCGCCGGCGACGAAGGATTGCGAGACCGGAAAACCTCCCGCCAGTCCGACCCCGGTCAGCAACAGCGCGCAGACGCCGACCTGCAACGCCCCAAGGCCAAAGATCTCCCGGCGCAAGCCCCACAGCCGTGACGGCTGCATCTCCAGCCCGATGATGAACAGGAACATGACGACGCCGAGCTCGGCGACGTGAAGAATGGCTTCCGATTCGGAAAAGATGCCGATGCCGAACGGGCCGATGACCACGCCGGCCGCAAGATAGCCGAGGATGGAGCCAAGCCCGATGCGCTTGAAGATCGGCACGGCGACAACACCTGCGGCGAGCAGCGCCACGACGTGGATCAGATCGCTGCCCGCTGCTTCTGCCGCCATGCCTGCCGTTCCATTCTCTCTAGCGACCGCTGCACGTGCTGCGGTATCGAGCCGCCAAGATAGGGGCTTCGGCTGAGATCGAACAGTCCGAATCCGGAGACTGGTGCAGCAGTGTTGCAGGCGCTCCGGTGGCCGTGGCTTTGGCAGTGAATGGTGAATAGTGAATAGTGAATAGTGAATAGTGAATAGTGAATAGTGAATAGTGAATAGTGAATAGTGAATAGTCAGTAGTCAGTAGTCAGTAGTCAGTAGTCAGTAGTCAGTATTCAGTAGTCAGTAGTAGTCTGAAGTGATATCACCATTCACCATTCACCATTCACTACTCACGGCGCGATGGAGCCGACTTCGAGCGTATCGACGCGCTTCAGCTTCATGCCGATGACCGGCACCAACTGCTGGTCGACGCGCACCGCAACCGTCACTGTCATCGAATTGTCGTTGGGGACAAGAGCCTGCATGACGCCGCGCAACTGGTTACGGTTGATGGTGAAGACGACCTTGTTGGCGCTGACCACGTTGCCGCCGATGATGTCGAGCCCGGAACCGGCGGCACCGCCCATGAAGCTGCCCTTGTAGCCCTCGCGGCCCTTGTGCTGGATCGTCGCCGACATCTGCTGGGTGAACATGCCGACCCGGCAACCGCCGTCGAGCGACATGCCGATCTTGCCGTCCGGCGTCGAACCGGTGAAATTGCAGGTGAATTTCGTGCCTTTGTATTTGCCGGCGACGATTTCCCCCGGGCCGACCCATTCGCCTTTCACCGATTGAAAGAACTTCTTGTCCCGTTCTGCCGCAAAGGTCTTTTCGGCCATGCCGGCGGTTGTTGAAACCACGACTGCCATGGGCAGGACGCTAGACAAGATCACGCTTTTCATCGACGACACCCGGCAACAAAGAGACTGGTTTGGAACCCGTCCGACCATGAACAAGATTGGTTAATGCTTCGTCACCGCTTGCGCATGACCCCGAAAATCGGACGCGGTTTGCGCTCGGATCATGGGCAGAACAAACGTGCTGCAGCATCCCTTTGCGCGCCATCAGGACGTGCGGCGTCGAAGACGGTCGTCAGGTGTCGGAAGCGGATGTTTCCTTCTGCTTTTTGGTTGCAAATGATGTCAGCGCGGACAGGAAATCGCCCATGCCGGGCCGCCTCGCGGCGCTGAAGGGCAGGGGCCTTGCGGTCTCCATCGCAGCAATGCCGATGCGCGCCGTCATCATGCCGTTGACGACGCCTTCGCCAAGTTTTGCCGAGAGCCGGGCGGCAAGGCCATGGCCGACGATCTGCTGCACGAAACTGTCGCCGACGGCAATCGAGCCGGTCACCGCCAGATGGGCGAGAACGCTGCGTGCCAGCCGGAAGAACCCCAGCGTGCCCGGCCGGCCGCCATAAAGCTCCGACAGGCGGCGAATCAGCCGGCCGGCTTCGAACACGACATAGGCGACGTCGACCAGAGCGCGAGGGCTGACCGCCGTCACCAGCGACACACGCTTTGCCGCTTCGAGGATCATCACCTTGGCGCGCGCATCGAGGGGGCCGAGGATTTCGGTCTCGGCCAGGCGCACCAGATTGCCACCGTCGATGATCTCGTCGCGCAAGTCTGCCAGGGCGCGTCTGCCGGCCGCGGTTTCGGGCTTGGCCGCGACAAAGGCCGACAATTCGTCGACCACGGCGCGAGCGGCTTTCGGATCGTCGCGGGCGATGGCGTCGAGCGCCAGCTTCTGCAGCTTTTCGACCTCGGCGAGGCGGGCGATCGCCAGGAACTCGCGGGCAAGGATGACCAGAAGCGCGAGCAGCGCGATCACGGCCATGCCGGCGGCCAGCCAGCCCAGCCATTCGGCACGGGCAAACAGATCCCGAATCAGCTGGTCGGTCCAAAGGCCGAGGGCCAGCGAAACCAGAACGCCCAATGCTCCGAAAAACAGGCTGCCTGATATCGAGCGCTGCCTCGGCGCGGTCGCCGGCGGCGGTTCGGCGGCGATGATGTCCGGTTCGTCGAAAACGTCGATTTCCGCCGGCGTGACGACGGCAAGGTCAGCGTTCACGGTGCGTGGTTTTCTGGCCGCAGCGGCGTCGGGCTGGCGCAAGGCCGCCTGTTGCTTTGGCGGTGCTTCCGGCTCGATGCGAAATGCCGCCGGCTTGCGGGGCGGGGTCATGCCAGATGATCTCCGATCAGGAACTGCAGGGCGCGGTCGAGCCTGATATGCGGCAGCGACAGCGTGACGCCTTCGGCAGTGCGTTCGAGTTTTGGCGGGCGAAAGCGCACGAAGCGGATCGCCGGGTCCTCATTGCCCTGCCGAGGGCCTGGGCTCTGCCGATGGCCTGGGTTCTGCCGACGGTCTGGTCCGGAGACATCGAACACTGCATCAATTTTCTCCGGCAAGTCACCGGGAAATATGGCTGTTTCTGTTCTGCCATCAAATGTTTCGCCGTTGATCTTTTCACCTTTCAACGGTGTGCCGATGATGACCGGCAGCGTTTCGCGGTCTTGCTTGACCGTGCCTTCCCGGGTCGCTCGCACCGCCGCCAGGGCGACCACGTCGACATCGGCGCCGGTGAAATTCGCCCGCGCCACGGCGCGGTCGGCGAGCCGCCGCACGATCGCCTGCAGCCGGTCATGGCTTTCGTGATGCAGATGGTCCGCCTTTGTCGCCGCCACCAATATGCGGTCGATGCGCCTTGAAAAAATGTCGGTCAGGAAATTGCCGCGGCCGGGGCGAAAACAGGCGAGGATTTCGGTCACCGCACGTTCGAGATCGGCCATTGCGCCGGGTCCCGCATTCAAGGCCTGCAAGGCGTCTATCACAACGATCTGACGGTCGAGGCGCGTGATGTGCTCCCGGAAGAACGGCTTTACGACATGCGTCCGGTAGGCCTCATAGCGCCGCTCCATCATCGCCTGAAGCGACCCGGGCCGCGCCCGCCGCTCGCTCAGGCCCGGCAGCGGCGCGAAGGTCAGCGCCGGTGAGCCCTCAAGGTCGCCGGGCATCAGGAAACGGCCGGGTGGCAGGGTCGAAAGCGCCCGCTCGTCGAGCTTGCATGTCTTGAGATATGCGGCGAAGCTCTCGGCGAGGCGTCGCGCCGTCATCTCATCGGCGTCGGCATTCGGGTCGATTGCGGCGGAGAGCGCGCGCCATTCCTGCGAAAGGTCGGCGCGCACCGGCAGCACGGCCATGTCAAAGGCTTCGCGTGAGAAATCAGCGTAGGATTTCCCGAGCAGCGGCAGGTCAAGCAGCCATTCCCCAGGATAGTCGACGATATCGACCGACAATCTGCCTGATGAGAACATGCGGCTCCAGCCGGAGGCCGATTCATATTCGATGGTAAGCCTCAGCTCGGAAATGGCACGTGTCGAATCCGGCCACAGGCGGTCGTTGACCAGGGCCGCGATGTGGTCCTCGTACTGGAATCGCGGCACGGCGTCATCGGGTTGCTCTTCGAGAAAGGCACGGGCGATACGCCCCGATTTCTGCGCCTCGAACAGCGGCAACCGCCCGCCATGGATCAGATTGTGGACAAAGGCTGAGATGAACACCGTCTTGCCGGCGCGGGAGAGGCCGGTAACACCCAGCCGCAGCGATGGCGAAAAAAGTCCGGTAGCGCGCCCCGACAGCGTATCCAGGGCAATCTTCGCCTCGTCGGTGAAAGTGGTCAGCGATGATGCCAAAATGGGGTCTCTCGGGGCTTCGGTCCGCCCCGATATAGGCGCTGCCGGCTAGTGTGGCGAATCCGAAATTCGCGGTACCTTGGAGCATCGCAGTGAGCGAATTTCGGTTCTAAGTCACACTGGCAAACCATCGTTTCGCGCATGAACCCGAACCATAGGTTCGGAAAGGATCATGCGCAAAATGAGTTCTACAGCGTCCTTTGCGCGTCCAAGAGGACGCGCGGCGCTGTAGCGTGGTTTTGGATTTGAAGTTCCTGAACGCTGATGCCATTGAAGTGGCAGGAACTTCAAATCCACCACGCTACGTTTGAAATGGCGTCAGATATCGGCCGGCGACAGGAAGGCTTCGAGATAGCCGGTGCCTTGCGCGGCGTTGGCAAGACTGCCTGGAAAACGGACGACCGCGAGGCCGGAGGTCGGGAAGCCGTGGTTCAGCATTCCCCTGGCGACCTCCTCGCCATCACCCGAAAGCGCGATGGTGAGATCTTCCGTCATCGGATTGTGGCCGACGACGAGCAGCGAGCCTGGCCCGCCATTGCCGCGGATGAGGTTGAGATAGCCGGCGGCATCCTCGCTGTAGAGCGTCTCCAGGAACAGAACCCGGCCCGTATCGGTGTGACCGGCAAGGCCTTCAAGCGTTTGGCGCGCTCGCTTTGCATTCGAGCAAAGGGTCAGGTCCGGAATGTAGTTGCAGGCCCGCATGACCGCACCCATCGTATCGGCGTCGGCGACGCCGGATGCGTCGAGTGGACGATCGAAATCGCGCATGCCCGGCAGGGCCCATCCGGCCTTTGCATGCCTCAGCAGATAAAGCTTGCTCACCGGTCCCTCGCTTGTGCCAAACACCGAAACTCGTCAAAAGGCGCTGCGGGATTAGTCATGAGAAACGCCTTGCGCACAATGGCCGGCGCCCTACAAACCTAACGAATCATACGCGAATTCGGTCGCGCCCTTCATGCGAATGATGCAGCCCATGGCGTATTGGCCGAGATTAACAATTGCGTGAATCAGTCGTCGATTGCGCTTGTGCAGCATTCGGTCCGTGAATATATAGGCGCCAAATTTGGGGCTGTCTGGGTGAGTCGAATGAACGACATCGTTACCGCCGATTACGTACCCTCCGAAGACGAGCCGTTCATGAACGAGCGGCAGAAATCCTACTTTCGCCTGAAGCTCGTCACCTGGAAGAACGACATACTGCGCGAAGCGCGCGAAACTCTCGAAATCCTGCAGCAGGAAAACGCCAACCACCCAGATCTCGCCGATCGCGCCTCTTCGGAAACCGACCGCGCCATCGAACTTCGTGCCCGCGATCGCCAGCGGAAACTCATTTCAAAGATCGATTCTGCACTTCAGCGCATCGATGAAGGCACTTACGGCTATTGTGAGGAAACCGGCGAGCCGATCGCGCTGAAGCGGCTCGATGCGCGTCCGATCGCGACCCTGTCGATCGAGGCGCAGGAGCGTCACGAACGCCGCGAGAAGGTCTACCGCGACGACTGAAGCACGGGCGACGCGTCCAAAACGCAGCCAATAGCGAATTTGTCAGGGCCGGTCTCCGGCCATTTTTTTGTTGGCTGTTGGCCGGTTATCTCTTCTGGCTGGACAACTCGCCGAGAAGCTTCGTCATCTCGTCATCGAGAGACGACGGCGCTTTCGCCGCCGGCTTGCTCTCCGGCTTGGCGGGGTGCGGGTCATCAAACGGGACCTCGAGCTCCCTCATCAGCGTATCGTCGATGGCATCCTCTTTTGCCGGGGAATTCGGCTTTGCCGGGGAATCCTGTCTTGCCGGCGATGGCGCGTACCGAACAGCATTGGTGTAGGCGGGCAGCGGCGTGATGGTCGCCGATTGAGGGCTTTGCGCTGCTGGCCTCGGCGCCGGTGCGGGCTGATGCGGCCGGACAGGCGTTGGGGCCGTGCTTGCCGGCGGCGGAGACGGTGCTTGCCTCACTGGCGCGGGAGCCGGTTGCGGCGCGCGCGGCGGCGGTGCCGGCTGATGGCCGCCGCCATCTCCGGTCAGTGCAGGACGGCGTAGCGCCGACAGCCTGATGTCGCGTTCGACGACGACGTCGGTCGGGCCGCCGATCAGCAGCAGGTGCTCGATATCGTCGCGGCGCACCAGCACCAACCGGCGGTGACTGTCGACTGCGGTGGCGTCCATCACGGCCAGCCGCGTCTTGCGGTTCCTGCCGCCGGCAACGAATGTTCCAAAAGTCAGATTGCGGACCAGCTTGATGATGAGGAGAACAATGACCACAAGGACAAGCGCGACAAAGGTCCACAGGATCGCCGCGGCATAACCGGGACCCGCCACGCTATCCAGCCACTGCAGCATTGGTGCACCCAAAATCAGCTTTCGAAGAAGACGCGACACTAGACTGTTGCGGCACGCGACTGCAAGTTACGTTTCGCGCTTCGTGAACAGCTTGAAACACCCATGTGGTGGATTTCAAGCTCCTGCGAATTGAGGGCGTCAGCGTCCCCACTTCAATCCACGACGCTGGATTTTCAGCAAGTTGCTGGCGTGATGAATCCGAAATTCGCTCGCGTCGGACCAGGAATGATGCGAATTTCGGATTCGCCGCACCAGGCGCCGAACGGGTGTCATTTTTAGCGGACAGTTGCCGCCAAGGCCTTTTCCGGACCCTGAGAATGTGATTCAACCGGGCAGGGCAAGTACCGGAATTCACGAGCAGGGGGCACATGGCCAAGGAAGCGCGCGGCGATTTCTATCCGGTACCGATCGTCGACCAGAACACGCGACCGGGCGCGGTCACCCGGCTCATCGTCTTCATCGTTGTGCTGACAGGGGCGGCGATCGTTTTCGGCCTTTTCCGAGAACGTCTTGGCGATCCATTCCTGCTTGGAATGCTTGGCGTGCTGGCGATGATCGGTGTCGGCTTCCTGTTCGCCACCGCCATCGGCTTCGTGCAGATCACACCGCGCTCGACGAGTGACGAGCTGTCGAAGGCCTTCGTCGATTCAATGTCGCAAGGCCTTCTGGTCACCGACACCAAGGGTCGTGTCGTCTACGCCAATCGGGCCTATGCCGACATGACGGGCGCGGCTTCTGCGGCGGATCTAAAGACCGTCGAAGGGTTGCTGTCCGATGTTCCCGAGGCCTCGGTGACCATATACCGGCTCGCCTCCGGCCTGCGCGACGGCCAGCCCGGCGACGGTGAGTTTCGCCTTGCCCAATCCATTCGACCCGGCGCCGAGCCGGGCGCGCGCTGGTACCGTGTCCGCGCCCGCGCATTCAGCGTTCCGGGCCAGCGGCTGCCCTTGCTCGCCTGGCAACTCGCCGACATCTCGAAAGAACGGGCCGAGCAGGAGCGCTTCTTCCTTGATCTGCAGGAGGCCATCGACCATCTCGACCATGCGCCTGCCGGCTTCTTTTCGGCCGACCAGGAAGGCCGCGTCACCTACATCAACGCCACGCTTGCGGAGTGGCTGGGCATCGACCTGACGAGCTTCACGCCTGGTGCCGTCACGCTTGCGGAGATCGTCGCTGGCGACGGCATGGCGCTGGTCCGCTCGGTCAAGGCCGATCCCGGCACCACCCGCAATGCGGTCATCGATCTCGATCTGACGACAGTGAAGGGCGAGGCGCTGCCCGTGCGTTTCATGCATCGGGTTTCGGCCAGCCGCGAGGGCGCCAACGGTCCGACGCGCACCATCGTGCTCAACCGGACGCAAGGCGAGGACGCTTCCGCCGATCTGCGCGCCTCGGAGATCCGCTTCACCCGCTTCTTCAATTCGACGCCGATGGCAATAGCGGCTGTCGACAACCGCGGGCGCATCCTGCGCACCAACGCGCCTTTCCTGTCGCTGTTTTCCTCCGTCGTCGACGGGGACGCGGTCGATCGGCGCGTGCGGCTGGACACGGTGATCCATGAGCGCGACCGCCCCGCCTTTGCCGCGGCGTTCGAAAAAGCGCGACAACGGCAGGCCGATATCGAACCGATCGATACGCTGCTGCCCGGCAATGAAGAACGGCACATGCGCTTCTACGTCAACGCGGTTGCCGACGGCACCGGCGAGGGCGCCGAAGAATCGGCCATCGTCTACGCCGTCGAGACCACCGAGCAGAAGGCGCTCGAGGGCCAGATGGCGCAAAGCCAGAAGATGCAGGCGGTCGGCCAGCTTGCCGGCGGCATCGCACACGACTTCAACAATGTGCTGACCGCCATCATCATGGCGTCGGACCTGTTGTTGACCAACCACCGCCCGTCGGACCCGTCCTTCCCCGACATCATGAACATCAAGCAGAATGCCAACCGGGCGGCCTCGCTGGTGCGGCAGCTTCTGGCCTTCTCGCGCAAGCAGACGCTGCGGCCGGAGGTGCTCAACCTGACCGACGTGCTTGCCGATCTGCGGATGCTGCTGGCCCGTCTGGTCGGCAACGACATCAAGCTGAAGGTCGATCATGGCCGCGATCTGTGGCCGGTGAAGGTCGACATCGGGCAGTTCGAGCAGGTGGTGGTCAACCTGGCGGTCAATGCGCGCGACGCGATGCCGAACGGCGGCGAGCTCACCGTGCGCACCCGCAATGTGACCACACAGGAGAGCAAGAGCCTTCCCTACCGCGAACTTGCGCCTGCCGATTATGTGGTGGTCGAAGTTGAAGACACCGGCAGCGGCATCGCCCCCGAAGTGCTCAAGAAGATTTTCGAACCCTTCTTCACCACCAAGGAGGTCGGCAAGGGCACCGGCCTCGGCCTGTCGATGGTCTATGGCATCATCAAGCAGACAGGCGGCTTCATCTTCTGCGAGTCCGAGGTCGACAAAGGATCGGTGTTCCGCATCTTCCTGCCGCGCTACATTGCTGAGGCGAGAACGGCAGGCGAGCCCGGCGAGGCGCCGGCTGCACCGGCAAAGGTCGCCGACGCAGCCAAGGACCTGTCAGGTTCGGCCACGGTGCTGCTCGTCGAGGACGAGGATGCCGTGCGCATGGGCGGCATGCGGGCGCTGACGTCGCGCGGTTACACCGTCCACGAAGCGTCCTCGGGCGTCGAGGCGCTGGAAATCTTCGAGGCGCTCGGCGGCAAGATCGACATTGTCGTTTCCGATGTGGTGATGCCGGAAATGGATGGGCCGACGCTGCTCGGCGAATTGCGCAAGCGGCAGCCGGACATCAAATTCGTCTTCGTTTCCGGCTACGCGGAGGACGCGTTCGCCAAGAACCTGCCGGCAGACGCGCATTTCGGTTTCCTGCCGAAGCCGTTTTCGCTCAAGCAACTGGCCACAATCGTCAAGGACGTGCTGGAATCTTAATGCATGTCGCGCAAAAGTGTGTAGCGGTTTTGCGATCACGACATGCACAAAAACAACAACCTAAAGCGCGCCGCATGAGACCGGTCAATGCGACGCGCTTTAGGGCTCACTAATTCGCACTTGCGAAATGGCGTGAGACTGCCATGATTATGGGGCCAAACAGACGGCGGGTTTTGGGGGAGCATGCCGTGACGCCGCACAACGAGGCAGGCAAGGGTGATTATGCGGCAACAGTGCTGTTGCCGGGCGATCCGCAGCGTGCCGAATGGATGGCGGAAACCTTTCTCGAGGCGCCGCGCTGCGTCAACCGTCGAAGGCAGGCCCTCGGCTTTACCGGCTTGTTTCGCGGCAAGCCCGTCAGCATCCAGTCCACCGGCATCGGCGTCTCGTCATTCCTGATCTACGCGCACGAATTGCTCGACTTCCATGGCGTGAGGACACTGATCCGCACCGGTACCTGTGGTGCCCTGACTGCCGCGGTCAAACTGCGCAGTCTGGTGATCTCGCAAGCGGTGCGGGGTGAAAGTTCCGAGAGCGGCCAGGTTTTTGGGCTCTATGGTGCTGATGCCGGACCCGATCCGGGTCTGGTTTCCCAAGCCCTGGCCCGGGCTGCCGAAATCGGCATCGAACATAAGGCCGGGCTGACCATCTGCAGCGACATATTCTATCACCCCAAGGGGCGCGACCGCTTCGCCGAAGCGCAGGCACAGGGCGCGCTGGCCGTGGATATGGAGACCAGCGCGCTCTATCGCATCGCCGCGCATTTCGGCGCCAGGGCCTTGTCGATGCTGACTGTCGTCGACAATGTGGTGACCGGCGAGCAAACCGATTATTCCGAACGCCAGGCGCTCTTCACCGATATGACCCGCCTGGCGCTCGATGTCGCGATCGAAAGTTAAGCTGCCTGCCGCTTCGGCGCCGTGTGTTCTTCGATGCCGGGCCGATGGCCGCGCAGATAGAGAGCACAGGTCGTGCGCAGCATCGAGGCGAAGTTCGGAATCTGGCCATTGATCTCGATGGCCTCGTCATAAAGCTTCGAGATGAATTTCGGCGTCGTCAGGCCCTGGCTGTCGGCGATCTCGTCGAGCAATGCCCAGAACGTCGCCTCGAGCTGGATGCTGGTCGAATGCCCGTCGATACGAATCGACCGGTTGATCTGCCGGTAGCCGTCCGGATCCTGCCCGGCAAAAACCCTGCACATCGTTACCTCCCGTTCCTATTGATCTGGCCGTTCTTATTGATTTTGGGCGCAATCGGCAGTGATTCGCGCCTTTGGCAGTGCCTTGTCGTGGCCAATTATCTTCAGCTGGAAAGCGGAAAACAGCAATCGGACTTTCGTCCTTAGGCGGTTTTCCCCGTCGTTAGATTAGCGCGTGGTAATCGGCTGCCACCACGTTTGCCGCAACCCGCGCATAATCACGCCGACGCGCACATCGCGCTTACCGCACGGAGTGTCATTTGGCGAAGGCGATCCACACCATGATCCGGGTTCTCGACGAGGCCCGGTCCGTCGACTTCTACCGGAAAGCGTTTGGACTGGACGTCGCCGAACGGCTCGATTTCGAAACCTTTACGCTCGTCTATCTGACCAATGCCGAGGCGGAGCTCGAGGTCGAGCTCACCGTCAACAAGGGCCGCCAGGAGCCTTATGCGCTCGGCGACGGCTACGGCCATCTCGCGGTTTCGGTCGCCGATCTGGACAGCGAGCATGACCGGCTCGGCGCGCTTGGCCTGATTCCGAAGAAGATCGTCGAGTTCAACCGCGACGGAGCGCTGCTCGCACGCTTCTTCTTCATCGAGGATCCCGATGGCTACAAGATCGAGGTCCTGCAGCGTCAGGGCCGGTTCAAATAGAAGATACGACGGCCGCGCCGGCCAGCGCGGCGCCAGCCAGGGCACCTTCGGGTGCAGACAGCAAGCAAGGGAGGAACAATTGGTCACAATTTATGAGAGCAAGCCGGTCCATGAAACGAAGCCAGTTCTATCGCGCCGCGAGCTACTGAAGCGCGGCGGTGTCGGCGCGCTGCTGGTCATTTCAGGCAGTGCCGTCATCAGCCCGGAACATGCCTGGGGTCTCGAAACATCCGCGCTCAAGCCCGAAACCATGGCGACCCTGATCCAGATGGCGCGCGACATCTACCCGCACGACCAAGTGCCTGACAAATATTACGCAATCGCCGTCAAGGCGCACGATGAGCAGGCCGGCAAGGACCCTGCCCACAACAACCTTATCGAAAAGGGCATCGCCGATCTCGACCTGAAATCGGGCAAGGACGGCTACACCGGTCTCGGCTGGGAGGAGCAGCGCGTTGCGGTGCTCAGGGATATCGAGGACACGCCGTTCTTCCAGGCCGTCCGCGGCGGGCTTGTCGTCGGCCTCTACAACCAGAAGGAGGTCTGGCCGATCTTCGGCTACGAGGGCGAGTCCTACTCCAAGGGCGGCTACATGGCGCGCGGGTTCGACGACATCGAGTGGCTCTGAGCCCCATGGTCGCAACCGCACACAATAGACATCATGGGAGGAAACCTTGGCAGCACCATTTGATCTCAACAACGACGGCGTGGTCGTCATCATCGGCTCGGGCGCCGGCGGCGGCACGCTCGGCAATGAACTTGCGCAGAAGGGCATCGATGTCGTCATGCTGGAGGCGGGCGCCCGTCACGAATACGAGGATTTCATCAATGACGAGTGGGGTTCATTCGCCCAACTCGCCTGGACCGACAAGCGCACGACCTCGGGCGACTGGCGGGTGGCGAAGGATTTCCCCAACCTGCCGGCATGGATCGTCAAGGCGGTCGGCGGCTCGACCACGCACTGGGCAGGTGCCTCGCTGCGCTTTCAGGAGCACGAATTCAAAACGCTTTCGACCTACGGAAAACTGGAAGGCGCGAACCTGCTCGACTGGCCGATCACGCTTGGCGAACTCGAGCCCTACTACGCAAAGGCCGAAGACAAGCTAGGCGTGACGCTCACCAGCAACATCCCGGGCCTTCCCGGCAACAACAACTTCAAGGTGATGAAGGCCGGCGCCGACAAGCTCGGCTACAAGGAGTGCCACACCGGCCGGATGGCAATCAATTCCGAGCCGCGCGACGACCGCAATGCCTGCCAGCAGACCGGCTTCTGCTTCCAGGGCTGCAAATGGGGCGCCAAATGGTCGACGCTCTACAGCGAAATTCCCAAGGGCGAGGCGACCGGCCATCTCGAGGTCAGGCCGAATGCCATGGCCATCAAGATCAACCACGATGCGTCGGGCAAGGTAACCGGGGTCGACTATGCCGACAAGGACGGCAGACTGAGGGAACAGAAGGCCCGCATCGTCGCGGTCGCCGGAAATTCGATCGAGAGCCCGCGGCTGCTGCTCAATTCGGCATCGAGCCAGTTTCCCGACGGCCTTGCCAATTCGTCGGGGCAGGTCGGCAAGAACTACATGCGCCACACCACCGGCTCGGTCTACGGCATCTTCGACAAGCCGGTGCATATGTATCGCGGCACCACCATGGCCGGTATCATCCGTGATGAGGCCCGCAACGATCCCTCGCGCGGCTTCGTCGGCGGCTACGAACTCGAGACGCTGTCGCTCGGCCTGCCGTTCATGGCCGCCTTCCTCAATCCCGGCGGTTGGGGGCGTTCCTTCACCACGGCGCTCGACCATTACGACCACATGGCCGGCATGTGGATCGTCGGCGAGGACATGCCGCGCCAGGAAAACCGCATCACGCTGCATGCCGATATCAAGGACGCGCACGGCATGCCGGTGGCGGACGTCCATTTCGACGACCATGCCAACGACACGGCGATGCGCAACCACGCCTACAAGCAGGGCTCGGCGCTCTACGAGGCGGTCGGGGCGACGCGGACCTTCCCGACGCCACCCTATCCGTCGACCCACAATCTCGGAACCAATCGGATGAGCGAGAAGGCGGCCGACGGCGTCGTCAACAAGCATGGCCAGGCGCACGACATCAAGAACCTGTTCGTGTCGGATGGCAGCCAGTTCACCACGGGCGGGGCTGAAAATCCGACATTGACGATCGTGTCGCTGGCGATCCGTCAGGCCGAGTACATTGCCGGACAAATGTCGGCCAAAAGCATTTAGCCATAGCCTCCCGACTGCTGCTGGCGCGGAACCTCACAAGGTTTCGCGCCTCTTCTTGTCGGCCGTTCAACGCTTCGTGCAGGTCGAGGCGGTGAAGGCGCCGTCAGGCTGCTTCATGATGATGTCGAAGGACGGGCTGGTTTGACCGTCCAGGGTGGCTTGCGTGAGCGAGATCGAGTTGCCGCCGGTCGTGTAGCCGCCCAACGGGCCCAACCAGGTGATCTCGCCATTTGCATTCATCTGATAGTTGTAGCCCTGCCGGGCGGTTTCGAAGCTCACCGGGCCGCTATAGACATTGCCCTTGACGGTGATGTCGCCAAGGCTGAGGAACACGCCAAGCAGATAGACTTCGCAGTGATAGGTGCCATCCGGCAATTTGCCATCGGTGAAGTCGGCGCGGGCGCTGCCGGTTGCCGCAACCAGAAGCATGGTGCTGAAAATGCGAGAAATCCTGGAGGTCATGTGGTCGCTCTCTTGAAGATCGATCCTGCCCCATTTTCCTGCAGCGCCGCAACCGTTCGCCGTCTTTTGCTCAAAATTCATGCATTAATTCGCGAGTGATCAAAAATTGGGCGATAGCGGGGGACTTTTTCTCAAGCAGAGCACCGGCAGCGGCGCTTATCTTTGGCGGCTAATATATTAAACGGCTGATAGGGTTAGGAAATCCAGACCCGCTTGATTTTGCTCCTGCGGTTGGCACAGCCGTTGCATGGTCTGTTCGCGATGCGATCAACCAGTCAGGGAGTTTTGAAATATGCGGGGCAGTTTCTCGACAATAACAAAAATGTTTTCGGCAGGCGCGGTCACGGCCGGCCTGCTGATGAGCGTCCCGGCCAGGGCGGCTGACGACACGATCAAGGTGGGTATCCTCCACTCGCTGTCGGGGACCATGGCGATTTCGGAGACGACGCTGAAGGACGCCATGCTGATGCTCATCGAAGAGCAGAATGCAAAGGGCGGCCTGCTCGGCAAGAAACTCGAAGCGGTCGTCGTCGATCCGGCTTCGAACTGGCCGCTGTTCGCCGAAAAGGCGCGCGAGCTGATCTCCAAAGACAAGGTCGCGGCGGTGTTCGGTTGCTGGACCTCGGTGTCGCGCAAGTCGGTGCTGCCGGTGTTCAGCGAACTCGACAACATCCTGTTCTACCCCGTCCAGTATGAGGGCGAGGAGAGCGAGCGCAACGTGTTCTACACCGGCGCAGCGCCGAACCAGCAGGCTATTCCGGCTGTCGACTATCTAATGAGCGAGGACGGCGGTTCGGTGAAGCGCTGGGTGCTTGAAGGCACCGACTACGTCTATCCGCGCACCACCAACAAGATCCTCGAAGCCTATCTGAAAGCCAAGGGCGTCGCTGCCGAAGACATCATGGTCAACTACACGCCGTTCGGCTTCTCCGATTGGCAGACCGAGGTGGCGGCGATCAAGAAGTTCGGCTCCGCCGGCAAGAAGACCGCCGTCGTCTCGACGGTCAATGGCGACGCCAACGTGCCGTTCTACAAGGAGCTTGGCAACCAGGGCGTCAAGGCCGAGGACATCCCGGTCATGGCCTTCTCGGTCGGCGAGGAAGAGCTTGCCGGTCTCGATACCGCGCCGCTCGTCGGTCATCTCGCCGCCTGGAACTATTTTCAGAGCATCGATACGCCCGAGAACGCCAAGTTCATCGCCGACTGGCACAAGTTCATCAAGAGCGACAAGCGCACCACCAACGACCCGATGGAAGCCCATTATGTCGGCTTCAACATGTGGGTGAAGGCGGTCGAGAAGGCCGGCACCACCGATCCTGACAAGGTCATCGACGCCGTGATCGGCGTCTCGGTGCCGAACCTGACCGGTGGCTATTCGACCATGATGCCGAACCATCACATCACCAAGCCGGTGCTGATCGGCGAAATCCAGGCCGATGGCCAGTTCGAGACCGTGTCGCAGACGCCTGGCCTGGTGATGGGCGACGAGTGGTCCGACTATCTGGCCGATTCGAAGGACCTGATCTCCGATTGGCGCGCGCCTCTGTCCTGCGGCAATTTTAATGTCGCCACCGGCAAATGCGGCGGCAAGGGAACCAACTGATCCTCCCGGGTCTGACGGTCGTGGATTTCTCCACGACCTGGACCGCGACGCGTCCGGGCGAACTCGTCCTCTCCTCCAGTTCGCCCGGACGCGAAGTTTCAACCATCAAGAATCGCAGAAATCGATGATCCTCACCCGCGCGATCGGCCTGACGCTGCTGCTCCTCCTGGGGATGCTGTCGCCGTCGAACGCTGCAGAAGCGGATCTGCGCGCCATCATCGCCAAATTTGCCACTGCCTCGAATTTCTCGGCCACCGAAGCTGTCGTGCGCGAGCTGGCCGCCACCGGTGATACTGCCGTCGAACGTCCGCTTGGCGCGCTTGCCGAGGGCGATCTCTACGTCCGCAAGGCCGATTCGCTGGTTTTCATCGGCAAGGCAGCTGGCGGCAGCGTTGAGCTGCTCGACCCGCTGAGCGGTGAAAAATCCGGCGACGCGGCCAAAAGCGAGATCACCAAGATCAAGGTCAACAACACGCTGCGCCGCGCCATCCGCGATGCGCTGGGCACGCTGACGCTCGGCGCAAAAGATCCGGCCGCGCGCATTGCCGCCGCCGACACCATGTTCAGGACGCCCGACGCGACAAACATCGAGCCGCTCGATGCCGCAATCGCCAGCGAGAGCGTGGCAAGCGTCAAAGCGCTGCTCGAACAGACCCGCGCCGCATCGGTTCTGGTGTCCGACAGGCCGGAGACCGACAAACTGGCGGCGGTCGCCCTGATTGGCGGGCGCGGCGATCGCAACGCCCTGTCCCTGCTCACCGCCGTCGAGGCCAATTCCGAAGGCGCGGTCAAGGACGCGGCGACGGCGGCGATCGCCAACATCAATTCGACGCTGGCGCTGTGGGATGCGGGCCAGAACATCTGGTACGGCATCTCGCTCGGATCGGTGCTGCTGCTGGCGGCGATCGGCCTCGCCATCACCTTTGGCGTCATGGGCGTCATCAACATGGCGCATGGCGAAATGGTGATGCTCGGCGCCTACACGACCTTTGTCGTGCAGGAGGTGATCCGAACCTCCTTTCCCGGCCTGTTCGACTGGTCGCTGGTCATCGCGCTGCCGCTCGCCTTCTCGGTCGCGGCGTTCGTCGGCCTCGTCATCGAGCGGGGCGTGATCCGTTTTCTCTACGGCCGGCCGCTGGAGACGCTGCTGGCGACATGGGGCGTCTCGCTGATCCTGCAGCAGGCCGTGCGCACCATCTTCGGGCCGACCAACCAGGAGGTCGGCAATCCGTCGTGGATGTCGGGTTCGTTCTATATCGGCCAGCTTGCGGTGACCTGGAACCGGCTCTGGATACTGGTATTCGCGCTCGGCGTGTTCGCGGTGCTGCTTTATGTGATGAAGCGCACCCCCTGGGGCCTGCAGATGCGCGCCGTCACCGCCAATCGCCGCATGGCCGCGTCGATGGGCATCAGGACGCCGTGGGTCGACGCGCTGACCTTTGCCCTGGGATCCGGCATTGCCGGCATCGCCGGTGTCGCGCTCAGCCAGATCGACAATGTCTCGCCCAATCTCGGCCGCGGCTACATCATCGACAGCTTCATGGTCGTCGTCTTCGGCGGTGTCGGCAATCTCTGGGGGACGCTGGTCGGCGCCTTCTCGCTCGGCATCGTCAACAAGTTCCTCGAACCCTATGCCGGCGCGGTTCTCGGCAAGATCGTCGTGCTGGTCCTCATCATCCTGTTCATCCAGAAACGCCCGCGCGGCCTGTTCGCGCTGAAGGGCAGGTCGGTGGAAGCATGATCACCGGACGCTTCTTCGCCGCCGGCGCCGACCGCCGCATCGCCATCACGATCTTCATCCTTTTGGCGGCCGCCATCATCGTGCCGCTGCTCAATCTTGCGGTCTCGCCGACAAGTGCGTTCTACGTGCCGTCCTATGTCGTCGCGCTCACCGGCAAATACCTCTGCTACGCGCTGCTCGCCCTGGCGCTCGATCTCGTCTGGGGCTATTGCGGCATCCTTTCGCTCGGCCACGGCGCCTTCTTCGCGCTCGGCGGCTATGCGATGGGCATGTATCTGATGCGCCAGATCGGTTCGCGCGGCGTCTACGGCAATCCGCTGCTGCCGGACTTCATGGTGTTCCTGAATTATGGGGAATTGCCGTGGTTCTGGTATGGTTTCGACCAATTCTGGTTTGCCGCGATCATGGTGCTTGCGGTGCCCGGCCTGCTCGCCTTCGTCTTCGGCTGGTTCGCCTTCCGCAGCCGCGTCACCGGCGTCTATCTGTCGATCATCACCCAGGCGATGACCTATGCGCTGCTGCTTGCGTTTTTCCGCAACGACATGGGTTTCGGCGGCAACAACGGCCTGACCGATTTCAAGGATATTCTCGGCTACAACGTGCAGGCCGATGCGACACGCTCGGCCTTGTTCGCGGCCAGCGCCGTCACCCTGGCGCTCGCCGTGTTCGTCACCTGGGCGATCGTCGGTTCCAAATACGGCAAGCTGCTGATGGCGGTGCGCGACGCCGAGAGCCGCACGCGCTTTCTCGGCTGGCGCGCCGAAAACGTCAAACTGTTCGCCTTCACCGTGTCGGCTGTCATGGCCGGCATTGCCGGCGCGCTCTATGTGCCGCAGGTTGGCATCATCAATCCGGGCGAGTTCGAGCCGTCCAATTCGATCGAGGTCGTGGTATGGGCGGCCGTCGGCGGACGCGGCACAATCGTCGGGCCGATCATCGGCGCGCTCGTGGTCAATGCCGGCAAATCCTGGTTCACCGGCGTGCTGCCGGCGTTCTGGCTGTTTGCGCTGGGCGGGCTGTTCGTCGCCGTCACGCTGTTCCTGCCCAAGGGCATTGTCGGCATGTGGGATTCCTGGCGCGCCAATGCCAGGGCGCTGCGCGCAGCCTCGATCGCCGACCCGATCGTTGGGGAGGCCGGCACCGATCCTGACGTCCCGCCACCGCCGAAGATCGTTCGCTCGGCTGCGAGAACGCCGGGCGACTGGTCCGCATCCGGCCCCGAACCGCAGCCGGCGGAGTGAGCAATGCCGAAGAGCAACACCATCCTCTATCTCGACGGCGTCTCGGTTTCCTTCGACGGCTTTCGCGCCATCAACAATTTGTCGCTGGTGCTCGACAAGGGCGAGATGCGGGCGATCATCGGTCCCAACGGCGCCGGCAAGACCACGATGATGGACATCGTCACCGGCAAGACGCGCCCCGACTCGGGCGAGGTTTATTTCGACGGGCAGGTCGACCTGACGAAACATGACGAGGCCGAGATCGCCATGATGGGCATCGGCAGGAAATTCCAGAAGCCGACGGTGTTCGAAAGCCACACGATCGAGGACAACCTGATGCTGGCGCTGAAGGGCCCACGCTCGATCTTCCCGGCACTGTTCCATCGCCGCTCGGCGGCGGAGGCGCGGCGGATCGACGACATCCTCGGCATCATCCGGCTCGGTGACAAGCGCGACGAGCTTGCCGCCAATCTCAGCCACGGCCAGAAGCAATGGCTCGAGATCGGCATGCTTTTGGCGCAGGATCCGAAGCTGCTTTTGGTCGACGAACCGGTCGCCGGCATGACCGACGCCGAAACCGAGGAGACCGCGCGGCTGCTCAGGGATATTGCCCGCGACCATTCGGTCATCGTCGTCGAGCACGACATGCATTTCGTGCGCGAGCTCGGCGTCAAGGTCACCTGCCTGCACGAAGGCTCGGTGCTGTCCGAAGGCTCGCTCGATTTCGTTTCGGCCGACGAGCGTGTCGTCGAAGTCTATCTGGGGAGATGACCATGGTCTGGCGCGTTCCGTTCCATCATTTCGATCTTTCGTTCTTCAGGCGCTGGAGAAGGCGCTGACCATGCTCGAAGTCTCCAACGCCACGCTGCACTACGGCGCCGCCCAGGCGCTGCGTGGCGTCTCGCTGAAGGCCGGCGCCGGCAAGATCACCTGCGTGCTCGGCCGCAACGGCGTCGGCAAAACCAGTTTGATGAGATCGATCGTCGGCCACCACCGGCTGACGAGCGGAAGCGTTGCCTTCGAGGGGAAGGCGCTCGACCGGAGCGCGGCGTATGATCGCGCCCGGTCGGGCATCGCATTCGTGCCGCAGGGCAGGGAGATCTTCCCGCTGCTCACCGTGCGGGAAAACCTCGAATCGGGCTTTGCGCCATTGAAGCGCGTCGACCGCAACATTCCCGGCCACGTCTTCGAATTGTTCCCGGTGCTGAAGCAGATGCTCGCGCGCCGCGGCGGCGACCTTTCCGGCGGCCAGCAGCAGCAGCTTGCCATTGGCAGGGCACTGGTGATGCGGCCGAAACTGCTGGTGCTCGACGAGCCGACCGAAGGCATCCAGCCGTCGATCATCAAGGATATCGGCCGCGCCATCCGCTATCTGCGCGACCAGGCCGATATCGCCGTGCTGCTGGTCGAACAGTATCTCGATTTCTGCCGGGAACTGGCCGACGAGGTCAACATCATGGACCGCGGCCTGATCGTCCACACCGGCCCGGCCGAGGATCTCGACCGGGCCGATGTGAGGAAGTTCCTGACCGTTTAGCGCGGGAAGAATGACGGTTCTCCTCGCTGGCGAATCGCACCTTTGGGATTAGCCGAACCATCCCTCCCTTCGTCATCCTGGGGCGAAGCAAGGAGCGGAGCGACGCGGCGCAGACCCCAGGATCCACGCCGTGCAGTCAGCCAAAGAGTGCAGCGGTCAAGAACAGAAGCCGTTTTCCAGCGTACACAATCCTGGATTCTGTACCGTGGCGACGCTCTGAAGTTACGGCATGGATCCTTGGGTCTTCGCGCCGCTTCGCGTCGCTGCGCCCAAGGATGACGAAGTCGCGAATGCCCGCCCAGTCTATCCTGAACGCCTTTGTTCCTGAACGCCTCTGGCGCGCTGAAGATTGCATGCTAGGCTTTACTTGGCCTTGTTGAGTCGGCCGCTTTCCGTATCAATCACGTCGACAGATCAGGCGCAGGCTCAGCCGGCACGTTCCGTGCAAGCAGCCTCCATCCTGCGATCTGATCGTTGTTCAAACGCATTTGGGGCACTTGGGCCAGGGCAGCCGATGGAACGTTACGTCGAGGACCACCAGAAACGACGGCTTACCGAGCACGTCGACATCATGACCGCCATCGATATTCTGAAATCGCAAGGATACGACCACGACGAACTGATCGCGGAGCTCACCAAGGTGTTCTTCGTCGATCTCGATGCCTACAACGAAGTCGTGGTGGCGGCATGACCGAAGGGTGGATGCGCTGTGCCGCCAACGTCAGCCTGTGACGCGCTTCATCAGCGCCATGGCGCCGAACGGCGCGCGGGCCTTGCCTTCGGTGATGAAGTAGACGAACACATCACGCGGTTTGACCGGTGCTTCGGTTGAGGGATCGGCGCGCGGCAGGTCGGCCGGCGCCTTGCCCTGGGCCCAGGTCTTTGCCCGCGCCGCCCATTCGTCGAGCACCTTTGGCGTGTAGCAGTCGGGATTGTCGTCGCTGCCGGTCTGCAGCCGGACATAAATGAAATCGCCGGTGACGTCGGCGATTGCTGGATATTTGGCGTGGTCGGCATAGACGATCGCCACCTTGTATTGGCGCGCCAGGGCGGCGAACTCCGGCACGACGAAACTGTCGTTGCGCACCTCGACCGCATGGCGCAGCGCAACGCCGTCCTGCTTCTCAGGCAACAGCTTGAGGAAAGCCTCGAAATCGTCCGGGTCGAATTTTTTGGTTGGCGCGAACTGCCACAGGATCGGCCCGAGCTTGTCGCCGAGCGCGGCGACGCCCGATCCCAGGAAACGCGTCATCGACTCGCCGGCTTCACCGAGCACGCGGCGGTTGGTGACGAAACGGTTGCCTTTCAGCGAATAGACAAAACCGTCCGGGGCTTCGTTTGCCCATTTGACGAAGGTCGGCTCCTTGAAACTCGAATAATAGGTGCCGTTGACCTCGATGCTTGGCACCTGCCGGGTTGCATAGTGCAGTTGCTTCGCCTTGGACAACTTGTCCGGGTAGAAAGACTTGTCCCAGGGCTCGAAGGTCCAGCCACCCATGCCGGCGCGGATTGTTCCAGATTGAGTCACTGTCGTCCTCCCGGGTTGAAATGGATCAGGCCGTAGCGAGCGTCTCGACAGCTTTAACCATGTCGAAATGCGGATTGGGCGTAGGGTGCATAGGCGGCTTGCGTCAGCCGGACGACAGCATCAGGATCACCGGCAAGCGCTCTTCTGATCTTCATTTGAAGGTTCTTCCAGACGCCAGCCAGTCTTCACTCACTCCGCCGCTTCGCGCTTGCCTCCGGGCCGCCGCTCCAGCAGCTCCCGCAGGAACTGGCCGGTGTAGCTGCGCTTTTCGCGGACGATATCCTCGGGCGTGCCTGAGGCCACCAGCTCGCCGCCGCCGTCGCCGCCTTCGGGACCGAGGTCGAGCACCCAGTCGGCGGTTTTTATTACCTCGAGATTGTGCTCGATGACGACCACCGTGTTGCCCTGGTCGACCAGCTCGTGCAGCACTTCCAAGAGCTTGGCGACGTCGTGGAAATGCAGGCCGGTGGTGGGCTCGTCGAGGATGTAGAGCGTCTTGCCGGTCGCCTTGCGCGACAGTTCCTTGGCCAGCTTGATGCGCTGCGCCTCGCCGCCCGACAACGTCGTCGCCTGCTGGCCGACATGGATGTAGCCGAGGCCGACCTGCTTCAGCGTCTCCAGCTTGTCGCGCACGCCGGGCACGGCGGCGAAGAAATCGACGCCTTCCTCGACCGTCATGTCGAGCACGTCGGCAATCGACTTGCCCTTGAACAGGACGTCGAGCGTCTCTCTGTTGTAGCGCTTGCCGTGGCAGACGTCGCAGGTGACATAGACGTCGGGCAAGAAGTGCATCTCGATCTTGATGACGCCGTCGCCTTGGCAGGCCTCGCAGCGACCGCCCTTGACGTTGAACGAGAAGCGACCTGGCTGATAGCCGCGCGCCTTGGACTCCGGCAGCCCGGCGAACCAGTCGCGGATCGGCGTGAAGGCGCCGGTATAGGTGGCGGGATTGGAGCGCGGCGTCCGCCCTATAGGCGACTGGTCGATATCGATGACCTTGTCGAGGAATTCGAGGCCCTCGATGCGGTCGTGCTCGGCCGGGTGCTCGCGCGAACCCATGATGCGGCGCGACGCTGCCTTGAACAAGGTCTCGATCAGGAAGGTCGACTTGCCGCCGCCGGAGACGCCGGTGACGGCGGTGAAGGTGCCGAGCGGGATTTCGGCGGTAACATTCTTCAGATTGTTGCCGCGCGCGCCGACGATCTTCAGGCGCCGGTTCTTCTTGGCCTCGCGCCGCACCGCCGGCGTCGCCACTTCGAGCTCGCCGGACAGATATTTGCCGGTGATCGAGGCGGGGCTGGCCATGATCTGCTGCGGCGTTCCCTGCGCGATGATGTGGCCGCCGTGGATGCCGGCGGCCGGGCCGATATCGACGACATAGTCGGCATGCAGGATGGCGTCTTCGTCATGCTCGACGACGATCACCGTGTTGCCGATGTCGCGCAAATGCTTCAGCGTGTCGAGCAGGCGCGCATTGTCGCGCTGGTGCAGGCCGATCGACGGCTCGTCCAGCACATAGAGCACGCCGGTGAGGCCGGAGCCGATCTGCGAGGCCAGCCGTATGCGCTGGCTCTCACCGCCCGACAGCGTGCCGGAATTGCGCGACAGCGTCAGGTAGTCGAGCCCGACATCGTTGAGGAAGCGCAGCCGCTCGCGGATTTCCTTGAGCACGCGCACCGCGATCTCGTTCTGCTTGTCGCTGAGTGCGGCGGGCAGTTCGGTGAACCATTGGTCGGCCTTGCGGATCGACAGCTCGGTGACCTCGCCGATGTGCTTGCCGGCAATCTTCACCGCCAGCGCTTCCGGCTTCAGCCGGTAGCCGCGGCAGGCCGGGCAAGGCGTGGCCGACATGAAGCGCTCGATCTCCTCGCGCATCCAGGCGGATTCGGTTTCCTTCCAGCGTCGCTCGAGATTGGGGATGACGCCTTCGAATGTCTTTGTCGTCTGGTAGGAGCGCAGCCCGTCATCGTACTGGAAAGTGACCTCGCGCTCGCCGGTGCCGTGCAGGATGGCTTGCTTTGCCTCTGCGGTCAGGTCGCGGAACTTGTCGCCGAGCTTGAAGCCATAAGCCTTGCCCAGCGCCTCGAGCGTCTGCACGTAATAGGGTGAGGTCGATTTCGCCCATGGGCTGACGGCGCCGGCGCGCAGCGACAGATTGTCGTCGGGCACGATCAGGCTGGCGTCGATGGCGCGCTGGCTGCCGAGGCCGTCGCAGGTCGGGCAGGCGCCGAACGGGTTGTTGAAGGAGAACAGCCTGGGCTCGATCTCGGGAATGGTGAAGCCGGACACCGGGCAGGCGAATTTTTCGGAGAACAGGATGCGCTCATGCGTCTCGTTCTTCGATTTGTTGACCGAATCCTCGCCGGTCTGGCTGGCGTCGAGCGGCCGGTCGGCGAATTCGGCCACCGCCAGCCCGTCGGCGAGCTTCAGCGCGGTCTCGATGGAATCGGCAAGCCGCGTCGCCAGATCGCCGCGCACGACGATGCGGTCGACGACGACGTCGAGGTCATGCTTGTACTTCTTGTCCAGCGCCGGCACGTCGGCGATCTCGTAAAAGACACCATCGACCTTGACGCGCTGAAAACCCTTTTTCTGCAGCTCCAGCAGTTCCTTGCGGTATTCGCCTTTGCGGCCTCGCACCATCGGCGCCAGGATGAATAGACGCGTGCCTTCCTCGACCGCCAGCACGCGGTCGACCATCTGCGAAACCGTCTGGCTCTCGATCGGCAGGCCGGTGGCCGGCGAATAGGGGATGCCGACGCGCGCGAACAGCAGCCGCATGTAGTCGTAGATCTCGGTGACGGTGCCGACCGTCGAGCGCGGGTTCTTCGACGTGGTCTTCTGCTCGATGGAGATGGCCGGCGACAAGCCGTCGATCTGGTCGACATCAGGCTTTTGCATCATTTCGAGGAACTGCCGCGCATAGGCCGAAAGGCTCTCGACGTAGCGGCGCTGGCCCTCGGCATAGATGGTGTCGAAGGCAAGCGACGACTTGCCTGACCCCGACAGGCCGGTCATGACGATCAGGCTGTCACGCGGCAGGTCGAGATCGACATTCTTCAGATTGTGTTCGCGCGCCCCGCGAATGGAAAGATATTTATGGTCGGCCATCGCCGGTCGCCGCCTCAGATCTGGAATCTCGTGGGATGGCGGGTTATCCCGGCCATCTCCCATGTAGGTATTTTAGCTACCATTTCGAGAGAACTCTCGACCAAAGCCTTTAACCGTCTTTTGCGCGGGCGAGCAAGCAGAAAGAACAAAGGCCGAACACGCTCCTGACAAATGCGTCCATGTATCCACAGCCAACGTCGCGCTGCTCAAAACGGATGCAAATTTTGGATTCGCCACACAAGCGATCACGTTTTTGGTAAATCGGCTATCCAGCTGTTGACGTCTCAGCCTTAGGGAGTCAGACTCCAGACGTCACCGAAGCCGACTATCTTTCGATGGCCTCGCCGCCCTAAGGCGGCCTGCACGAGTTGCAGGCTTTTGCGATATGCGCTTCGGACGACACCAGTCGCAATGGACAGAAGAGGAGAGCAGAGGAATGACTCCACCGGACAGTCCCTTGAGGCTCCACGTGTCACTGGAGCCGCGGCAGGCATAAGTGCCAGGGCCAGGCGTTTGCGCCGCCCGACAAACCGTGACCTGCCGATCCCATTTAAAATCAGAGACTACTAGTCGGATCGTCGGCTGAACGCCGCGAAGCATCCGAGATCAAAGAGCCGGCAGTTCGCTCCCGGCCATTGGATTTCAGATCCAAGAAGGCCCCGACCGTTTGCGGAAGCAGCGGCGGGGCTATTTGTTTTTCAGTGGCGCAAGCGCAGCACGAGCAAGCTCGAATGTCGGCGACTGGCGCTCATGGCGTTGGGCTTTCAAGCCGCCTGTTTGCGCGTATCAAAAACATGGTCGACAAGGCCCCATGTCTTTGCCTCCGCGGCGGTCATGAAATGGTCGCGGTCGAGCGTGCGTTCGACCTCTTCGAACGTGCGACCGCAGTGGCGCGCGTAAAGCTCGGTCATGCGCCGCTTGGTCCTGAGGATGCCTTCGGCGTGACGCTGGATGTCGGAGGCCTGGCCCTGGAAACCGCCTGACGGCTGGTGCAGCAGGATGCTGGTGTTGGGCAGCGCGATGCGTCGCCCCGGTGTGCCGGCCATCAGCAGGAACGAGGCCATCGACGCAGCAAAGCCCATGCAGACGGTGGATACGGGGCAAGAAACGTACTGCATCGTGTCGTAGATGGCGAAGCCGCTGGTCACCACGCCGCCCGGCGAGTTGATGTAGAGCGATATCTCCTTGTCGGGATTGTCGGATTCCAGCGACAGGAGCTGGGCACAGACCAGCGCCGATACATTGTCGTCGATCGGACCGTTGATGAACACGATGCGCTCGCGCAGCAGCCGCGAGAAAATGTCGAAGGCGCGTTCGCCGCGGCTCGACTGCTCGATCACCATCGGCACCAGATTGGCAAAACCGCTCATCGCTTTTCTCCGTTGTGCTGCTCAGGCCGCGCGCAGGGAGAGGCGAGGCGTGTTTGCGGCTATGATCTGTCTGTGTGCGTTGAGTGAAAGCCGGCAACCGGCGCCGGCAACCGCAGGCGTGGCTACTCGCACAAATCCGTCGTGGACGATGCGCAGATGCGTGCCGCCCGACACAGTGCGGTCAAGCGTGAAAGTGACGATGCTGTCCAATGGGCTGTCCAGCGGATCCGCTGTATTGCCAGGCGCCGGCCGCTCCCGCCAGGAGTAGCGCAACAGGCGCTCGGGCTCGGCGTCGAGGATTTCGCATTCGATAGGTGCATCCGCCTTGGCAAAGGCAAAGCGGCTGCCGACCTCGGGCTTGATGTCGTTCGGCATCATCCAGGCCGCGAGCAGGTCCGGCACCGTCAGCGCCCGCCACACTTTTTCCGGCGGCTCTGGAAGCTCGCACTCGAACTCGATCGAGTCTGCCGTCATGTCTGAATGCTGTTTTGCCGTCATTGGTCCATATCCTTCAAAACCGCCTTGAGCCGTTCGATACGCTCGGGCCAGAACGCACGGTATCGCTCGATCCAGCCGAGCAGAGGATCAAGCCCTTGCGGATCCGCGCGATAATAGGCGTTGCGGCCGGCTCGCCGCTCGGCCACCAGGCCGGCGCCGCGCAGCACCGCGAGATGCTGCGAGACGGCCGGTTGCGACACGCTCATGCCGCGGCGCAGTTCCGACACCGTCATCTCGCCGGCGGCGAGCCGTTCGTAGACGGCGCGGCGCGTCGGGTCGGCAAGCGCTCGAAAAATCTCTGCTTCGATCATGGCAGAAGCATAAGTCTACACTTATTGATTTGGCAAGCAGTCTTTTCGCGCCCATATGGAACGGCACGGCGGGACCCATCGATTGCTGACATTCCTTGACAATACGGATGGATGAGCCTAGAACGAAAAGAGAACAAAAACCTTGTGGGAAAAGCCAGCCACGGCAGGCGGGGAATGTCCGCAGTCTATAAGGTGAGAGCGAGAAAAATTTGTTTCGGATGAGCGCGGAGAAGTGTCATGGCGGGTAGCGTCAACAAGGTCATTCTGGTGGGCAATCTCGGGGCGGATCCGGAAATCCGCCGTTTGAATTCGGGTGAGCCGGTCGTCAATATCCGCGTCGCCACGTCGGAAAGCTGGCGCGACAAGACTTCCGGCGAGCGCAAGGAAAAGACCGAGTGGCACAATGTCGTCATCTTCAACGAGCAACTCGCCAAGGTCGCCGAGCAGTATCTGAAGAAGGGTGCGAAGGTTTATGTCGAGGGCCAGTTGCAGACGCGCAAATGGCAGGACCAGACCGGCAATGACCGCTACACGACCGAAATCGTGCTGCAGAAATTCCGTGGCGAGCTGCAGATGCTCGACGCACGCGGGCAGGGCGAGGGCGGTCAGGTCGGCAGCTATGCTGGTGGCGGCAGCAGCCGCGGTTCCGATTTCGGCCAGTCCGGCCCGGGCGAGAATCTCAATCGCGGTGGCGGCAACAAGGGTGGCGGCGGTTCGTCGCGCGAACTCGACGACGAAATTCCGTTCTGATCGCTTGGAGCAAGCGGCTCTGCGCGAGCTGACAGCCAGCTATTTGGGGCCACGCATTGGCGTCCCGAAAATCTGCCTCGGATTTTCGGGACGTTGTCCGTTTGAGCGGTGTGCGGTGAAAGGACGTATCAGGTGAAAGCACGGGTCAAATGGGTCGAGGAGCGCACTTTCGTCGGCGAGTCGGGCAGCGGTCACAAGGTGGTGCTGGGAACCGCGTTCGGACCGGATGGCAAGACGCCGGGGCCAAGCCCGATGGAACTGGTGCTGCTCGGCACTGGCGGCTGCTCGGCCTATGATGTCGTCCACATCCTCGAAAAGGGCCGAGAGGCGGTCGAAGACTGCGTGGTCGAACTCGATGCCGACCGGGCGGAGAAGGAGCCGCGGGTGTTCACCCGCATCCATATGCATTTCATCGTCAAGGGCCGCGCGCTTTCGCCTGACAAGGTCAGGCGGGCAATCGATCTTTCGATCGAAAAATACTGCTCGGCCTCGGCAATGATGGCCAAGACCGCCGAGATCACCCACGACTTCGAAGTTATTGACGACGGCGAAGTAGGATAGCGCTCGCCAGTGGCGGTTCGTTGCGCGAGATGGACAACGAAAATGACGGCCTCGGCAATCAAGCGCGAGGCCGCTTTCATTATCATGCTGCCATCAACGCCTTGACGCCGTCGGCGACGAACTGCACGGCGAGCGCCGCCAGGATGACACCGAGCAGCCGTGTCAGGATCGAACGGCCGGTCTGGCCGAGGACCAGGTCGATGCGCTCGGCCAGCACGAACACCAGATAGGTGATGACAAGGCAGATCGCGATGATGCCGACAAGGGCTGCCTGCGCGCCAAAACCTGGAAACGAGCCTGACAGCAGGACGGTCGCTGATATCGCGCCCGGACCGGCGATCAGCGGGATCGCCAGCGGAAAGGCGGCGATGTTGTGGATCATGTCCTTGGTGATGGCGACGTCGCCGATCTTCTCCTTGCGGTCCTGCCGGCGCTCGAACACCATTTCGAAGGCGATGAAGAACAGCAGGAACCCGCCGGCGACGCGGAACGCCGGCAGCGTGATGCCGAACACCGACAGGATCGATGCGCCAGCGATTGCAAACAGCGCCATCACCAGGAAAGCGATGATCGAGGCGCGGACGGAAACCTGGTTGCGCTCCTCGCGGTTCATGCCGCGCGTCACGGCGAGGAAGAGCGGCGCCAGGCCAGGCGGGTCGATGGTCACCAGAATGGTGACGAAGGCGTTGAACAGGCTGTCGAAGCTCGGCATCTCTGACCCTCCCCGCCGGGCGGTGCCCGAGACCCCAGCATTGGTAGAGCAAAGCGGCGTCAGGGGAAACCATGCAGGTCAGGCGCTGGCGGTGCGCCGCGCCAGGAACTCGACTTCGAGCCGCCAGGTCGCGCCATCGTCCTGCGAGCGTTCGCCCAGCCAGCGGAACGAATCTTCGGTGATCCGGGAGAAACTCCAGCGCACCGAGGCGCCGGTGCCGTCGGCGCCTTGCTGGACGATGGTGTCGCCCTCGGCGCGGCCGAGCTGGCGGCTGGAATACTGGGTGCGCGGATCGCTCCAGAAGATATGCCAGGCGTCGACGCCCGGGTCATAGACGCGCAGTGTCGTGCCATGAAAGCTCCATTTGCCGAGCGAGCTCTGTGCGCCACTGTTCCGCGCGGGCAAGATCCATACGTCCTGGATCGGGCGACCCTCGAGCACCCAGCCGAAATGCACCTCGCCGCGTCCGGTCAGCACCTGGCCGTCTTCGAGATGGCGCGTGGCATCGAACGTCCAGCCGCCGACGAAGCGGCCGTAAAGGTTCAGTTTCTCGGCAAGGTCTGCGGCAGGCCCGTCACTGTGCAGGGCTTCGGCAAAGGAGGATGATTTGAACATGGTTTCTGCCCACATTGTCAGGAGACCCATCTTGTCAGGAGAATGGGAAGAATAGGCCCTGGCAGTCTTCTTGCGCTTGGGAAAAATTGCTATGTTTCGACCATGACGACGAGCGTGCATACACTGGCGTCCGGAAAAGGCTGGCGGGTGTCGGACGTGGTCTGCACTGCCGGCGTCGCTGATCGCCCGTTCGAGGAAGAGCATCGCAACTTCTGCGTCGCAGTGGTGACCAACGGCACCTTCCGCTACCGCGCACGCCAAGGCACGGCGATGCTGACGCCGGGCGCGATTCTGCTCGGCAACCCCCGCACTTGCTACGAGTGTGGGCACGAGCATGGCGCCGGCGACCGCTGCATCTCCTATCACTTCAGCCCGGCCTATATGGAGCAGATCGTCGCCGACACGCCGGGCGCGAAGAAGCTGGCCTTCGAGACGCCGCTTCTGCCGCCCTTGCCGGCGCTGGCACGGCTGCTGGCCGAGGCGGAAGCCGCGCGCGATGTGGGCGACATCGAGGCGTTCGAGGAACTCGGACTGCGGATTGCCGGCGCCGCCGTCGCCTCCGGTATCACGCCCGCTGCCCGGTCACCGAGCCGCCGCGATCAGAAACGCGTTGCGGAGGCGGTGCGGCGCATCGAAAAGGATGCCGAAAGCCCGGTCTCGCTCGCCGAGCTTGCAAGCGAAACGGCGACCAGCCCTTACCATTTCCTGCGCAGCTTCCGGCATGTCGCGGGCATGACGCCCTACCAGTTCGTGCTGAAAACCCGGCTGCACAGGGCGGCGGTGCAGCTGCGCATGTCGGACGAGGCGATCTCGACGATCGCCTTCGAGGCCGGATTCAACGATTTGTCGACCTTCAACCGCCGTTTCCGCCGCGTGATGGGGGAGGCGCCCGGCGCCTACCGGCTCCGGCGGCGAGGCGATAAATTGCCGAACGCGTCCGTGCTTCCGGCCTTGTGAAGCAAAAAATTGGCCTGACAGTGAGCCTTGCGCCGCCGGCCACGAAAGCGCCTCGGCCATATCGTCGCAATCAGTGATATCCTTTTGAAATCACCACAAAAACCGACACTGGAAAACTGCCGCGGGCGTTGGAGTTTCGGCCCGGCTTCCTATATAAGCACCGAGTGATTCCCGATTTGATTGTGACCTGATTTGACCGACCAGAAGACACCGCGCGGCGCCGACGGCGGGCCCACCGGCATCGAGCCGATATCCATCATCGAGGAGATGCAGCGCTCCTATCTCGATTACGCGATGAGCGTGATCGTCAGCCGTGCGCTGCCCGACGTGCGCGACGGGTTGAAGCCGGTGCATCGCCGCATCCTCTACGCTGCCCATGAGAGCGGCTACCACTGGAACCGCAAATATGTGAAGTCGGCGCGCCCGGTGGCCGACGTGATGGGTAAATACCATCCGCATGGCGACGCCTCGATCTACGACGCCTTGGTGCGGATGGCGCAGGACTGGTCGCTGCGCGTGCCGCTGATCGACGGGCAGGGCAATTTCGGCTCGATCGACGGTGATCCGCCGGCGGCGATGCGTTACACCGAATCGCGGCTAACCAAGGTCGCGCATGAGTTGCTGGAAGACATCGACAAGGACACCGTCGATTTCCAGGACACTTATGATGCGTCCGGCAGCGAACCGAAAGTCCTGCCGGCGCGCTTTCCGAACCTGTTGGTCAACGGCTCCGGCGGCATCGCCGTCGGCATGGCCACCAACATCCCGCCGCACAATCTGGGCGAGGTCTGCAACGGCGCCATTGCCCTCATCGACAATCCGGCAATCGATCTGCCGGCGTTGATGGAGATCATTCCAGGGCCGGATTTCCCGACCGGCGGCATCGTGCTCGGCCGTTCCGGCATCTACAGCGCCTATTCGACCGGCCGCGGCTCCATCGTCATGCGCGGCCGCGTCAACGTCGAGGCGCGCGGCAACGACCGTGAATCGATCGTCATCACCGAAGTTCCCTACCAGGTGAACAAATCGTCGATGATCGAGAAGATGGCCGAGCTGGTGCGCGACAAGCGCATCGAGGGCATTTCCGATATCCGCGACGAGAGCGACCGCCAGGGCTACCGCGTCGTCATCGAACTGAAGCGCGACGCCGTCGCCGACGTCATCCTCAACCAGCTCTACCGTTTCACGCCGCTGCAGACGTCGTTCGGCGCCAATATGGTGGCGCTGAACGGCGGCAAGCCGGAATTGCTGACGCTGACCGACATGCTGAAGGCGTTCGTCGCCTTCCGCGAGGACGTGATCAGCCGGCGCACGAAATTCCTGCTGCGCAAGGCGCGCGACCGTGCCCATGTGTTGGTCGGCCTTGCCATAGCCGTCGCCAACATCGACGAGGTGATAAAGCTGATCCGCAGCGCGCCGGATCCGCAGACGGCGCGCGAGCAGTTGATGGAGCGGCGCTGGCCCTCGGGCGACGTCGAATCGCTGATCCTGCTGATCGACGATCCGCGCCACCGCATCAACGAGAACGGCACCTACAATCTGTCCGAGGAACAGGCGCGCGCCATCCTCGAACTGCGCCTGCAGCGGCTGACCGCGCTCGGCCGCGACGAGATCGCCGACGAGTTGAACACGATCGGCGCGGAAATTGTTGATTATCTTGACATTTTGTCGTCCCGCGCGCGCATCCAGCAGATCGTCAAGGACGAGCTTGCCGCCGTGCGCGACGAGTTCGGCACGCCGCGCCGCACCGAGCTGTCCGAGGGCGGGGCGGATATGGAAGACGAGGACCTGATCCAGCGCGAGGACATGGTCGTGACGGTCAGCCATTCCGGCTATATCAAGCGTGTGCCGTTGTCGCTCTACCGGGCGCAGCGCCGCGGCGGCAAGGGCCGCTCCGGCATGTCGACCAAGGAAGAGGATTTCGTCACCCGGCTGTTCGTCGCCAATACGCACACGCCGGTGCTGTTCTTCTCCTCGCGCGGCATCGTCTACAAGGAAAAGGTGTGGCGCCTGCCGATCGGCAACCCGCAGTCGCGCGGCAAGGCGCTGATCAACATGCTGCCGCTGGAGCAGGGCGAACGCATCACCACCATCATGCCGCTGCCCGAGGACGAGACCAGCTGGGGCGAACTCGACGTGATGTTCGCCACGACGCGCGGCACGGTGCGCCGCAACAAGCTGTCGGATTTCGTCCAGGTCAATCGCAACGGCAAGATCGCCATGAAGCTGGTAGAGGAGGGCGACGAGATACTCGGCGTCGAGACCTGCACCGACAATGACGATGTGCTTTTGACCGCAAGCTCCGGCCAGTGCATACGCTTCTCGGTCAGCGACGTGCGCGTTTTCCAGAGCCGCAACTCGGTCGGCGTGCGCGGCATCGCCATGGCTGCCAGCGACCGGGTGATTTCGATGGCGGTGATCGAACATGTCGATGCGTCGCCGGCCGAGCGCGCCGCTTATCTCAAGCGGGTGGCGGCCGAACGGCGGCTCGCCGCCGGCATTGCGGCGGGCGAGGACGAAGACTTCCAGCTCACCAATGAGGAGGTCGGCGAGGAGACGGAGCTTTCCGACGAGCGCTACGAATTCCTCAAGGCACACGAGCAGTTCGTGCTGACGGTGACGGAATATGGCTACGGCAAGCGCTCGTCTTCCTATGATTTCCGCCAGATAGGGCGCGGCGGCAAGGGCATCCGCGCCACGGATGTGTCGAAAGTGGCTGAGATCGGCCGCCTGGTGGCGACTTTCCCGGTCGGCAATGACGACCAGATCATGCTTGTCTCGGATGGCGGCACCGTCATCCGCGTGCCGGTCAACGGCATTCGCTTCGCCAGCCGCGCCACCAAGGGCGTAACCATCTTCAACACGGCCGACGGCGAGAAGGTCGTTTCGGTGGAGCGGATAACGGAACCGCAGTCGGACGAGGAAGCAGAAGAGAGTGTCGAGGGCGACGCAACTCTGGATACCGGCACTGAAGGCGCTGGTCCGGACAATAACGCCGAGTAGGTCTTGATGAGCAATGCCGGCCCGATGGACCGGCGCCGTCAGCCGATAGTGGCCGGTCTAGAAGTGGCGTGAAGGCTTGCGGATACCGAAGCCTCCGAATCGCTTGGCATTGGACTTGGCGCGGACGCGCTCTGCTTCCTGATGCAGCCCGAATACGGTGGCGATCAGCATGGCGATGGTCATTGCGGTGGCGAGCATGTAGATCAGCATGTGCGTGTTCTCCTGCACCTAGCAACGATCAAATGGGGTTTTGGTTTCATCTTCTGAAGCTGCAATCTAATGAACGCTGCGTGAAGCCTTCGTGATCGCCCCATTCATTGGTCGTTCATCTCGGCCAAAAGGTTCACTCAAAGCGCATCGAGATTACCGTGGCTAAGGCGATGCGCTTTGAAGCCCCGTTTGGGTGGATGCCGTTGTTCCAAACCGCTGCGCACCCTCGGGTCAGGCCCCAAAGGCAGGCGTTTGCGGCGACTTGCATTGGCGGCTCGCCGATCGGATTTGCCTTTGCGAGAGAGGCTCGCTAGAAGCACCTGCCATGACCGAACGCATCGCCCTTTATGCCGGCTCCTTCGACCCGCCGACCAACGGCCATCTCGACGTGCTGAAGGCGTCGCTGGCTGTGGCGGACACCGTCTATGCAGCGATCGGAATTCATCCCGGCAAGAAACCGCTGTTCTCGTTCGAGGAGCGGGTCGGCCTCATCGAAGCTGCGACGAAGGCCGAATTCGGCCGCGGCGGCGCGCGCATCAAGGTCGTCGCTTTCGACGGGCTGGTCATCGACGCTGCCAGGAAGCAGGGCGCCTCGATCATGATCCGTGGCCTGCGCGACGGCACCGATCTCGACTACGAGATGCAGATGGCCGGTATGAACGAGACCATGGCGCCGGAACTGCAGACGGTTTTTCTGCCCGCCAGCCCTTCGGTGCGAACCATTACCGCCACACTTGTCCGTCAGATAGCCTCGATGGGCGGCGACATTCGCCCCTTCGTGCCGGCGGCCGTGGCTGGCGCACTCACCGCCAAATTTGCGAAATAATGCATGTCGCCCAAACGTGGAACTCGGTTTGGGGCAACGACATGCGGGAAACAAAGGTTTTCGGAGAAAGATCCATGCAGCTCAAAAGGCTCGCCACCTGTTTTGTCGTTCTTTTCGGTCTTGTGACGGCCTCCGTTTCGGCGTTCGCCGCCGATCCGGAAAACACGATGATCATCACGCTTAAGGACGGCGACGTGACCGTCGCGCTCAGGCCCGATCTCGCGCCGAAGCATGTCGAGCAGATCAAGAAGCTGGTGCGCCAGGGCGCTTATGACAACGTCGCTTTCCACCGTGTCATCGACGGCTTCATGGCGCAGACCGGCGACGTGAAGTTCGGCAACATGAAGAACGGCTTCAGCGCCGACGCTGTCGGCACCGGCGGTTCCGATCTTCCCGACCTGCCGGCCGAATTCTCGAAGACCGAGCGCTATCAGCGCGGCGTGGTCGGGATGGCCCGCTCGCAGGACCCGGATTCCGCCAATTCGCAGTTCTTCATCATGTTCGCGCCGGCGCCGCCGCTCGATGGCCAGTACACCATCGTCGGCAATGTCGAGAACGGCATGGAGTTGGTGGACAAGATCAAGAAAGGCGACGCGGCGCAGAACGGGGTCGTCACCGATCCCGATCGCATGATCAAGGTGCGCATCGCCGCCGACGGCAAGTAAACCCATTTATTTCAAAAGGATATTCTGACATGGCCGAGATCAAGGACCGCGAGAACGCGCTCATCATGGAAACGACCAAGGGCAAGGTCGTCATCGAACTGTTTCCCGATCTGGCGCCTGGCCATGTCGGCCGCATCAAGGAACTGGCGCGCGAAGGCGCTTATGACGGCGTGGTGTTCCACCGCGTCATCGACGGTTTCATGGCGCAGACCGGCGACGTGAAATTCGGCAATTCCAGCAAGCCCTCTTTCGCACCGGCGCGCGCCGGCACCGGCGGCTCCGACAAGCCCGACCTGAAGGCGGAGTTCTCCAACGCCAATCACGGCCGCGGCACCTGCTCGATGGCGCGCTCGCAGAACCCGAACTCGGCCAATTCGCAATTCTTCATCTGCTTCGACGATGCCGCCTTCCTCAACCGCCAATACACGGTCTGGGGCCAGGTCATCGAAGGCATGGACAATGTCGACAAGATCAAGCGCGGCGAGCCGGTGCCGGATCCCGACAAGATCGTGTCGCTGAAGGTCGCGGCCGACGTGAAATGACCTCCTCGGCGGTCGCAGCTATCACTCGGATACTTGCCGCGGTGGCCGCTCCGGCGCTGGCGACGGGGTCGATCGCTGGCGCCCGGGCGGTGACCTGCCCGGAATTTTGAGGCGGGATTTTCTTGCGCGTCGATCTTTTCGACTTCGATCTGCCGGAGGAGCGCATCGCGCTTCGACCGGCAGAACCGCGCGACAGCGCCAAAATGCTGGTTGTAAGGCCGGGTGAAGGTCTCGAAGACCGGACGGTGCGCGAGCTGCCGTCGCTGCTCGAGACCGGTGACGTGCTGGTCTTCAACGACACCAAGGTCATTCCGGCACAGTTGAAGGGCATCAGGCGGCGCGGCGAAGCGGCGGCGCAAATCGAAGCCACGCTGCACATGCGGGTGGCGCCGGACCGCTGGCTGGCTTTCATGCGGCCGGGCAAGCGCATCGCCGCCGGTGACCGCATCCATTTCGGCCATGACGCCAATTCCTGCTTTCTCGGCCAGCTCGATGCCACGGTGATCGAAAAGGGCGAGGCTGGCGAGGCTTTGCTTGGTTTTGACCTCTCAGGTGCGTTTCTCGACGAGGCGCTGCACGCCGTCGGCCACATTCCGCTGCCGCCTTATATCGCTTCGAAGCGCGACGACGACGAACGCGACCGCAGCGACTACCAGACCATATATGCCAGGGAGGAGGGGGCTGTGGCGGCCCCCACTGCCGGCCTGCATTTCACGCCCGAGCTTTTCGCCGCCCTCGATGGCAAGGGCGTCGAACGGCGCTTCGTCACCCTGCATGTCGGCGCCGGCACGTTCCTGCCGGTGAAAGTCGACGACACCGCCGATCACAAGATGCATGCCGAGATCGGTTCGGTCAGTCCGGAAACCGCCAGGGCGCTGAACGCGGCAAAGGCGCGTGGCGGGCGCATCATCGCCGTCGGCACGACATCGTTACGCCTGCTGGAGAGCGCCGCGCGGAAGGACGGCATGCTGGCTGGATGGTCGGGTCCGACCGATATCTTCATCACGCCCGGCTATCGCTTCAAGGCCGCCGACATGCTGATGACCAATTTCCATCTGCCGCGCTCGACGCTGTTCATGCTGGTTTCGGCGTTTTGCGGTTTGGAAACGATGCATGCGGCCTATGCGCATGCCATCGAGAACCGCTACAGGTTCTACTCCTACGGAGATGCAAGTCTGCTGCTCAAGCAGGAGAACGATGGACGCGCGCCCGGTATAGAACAAGGAATTCAATGACTAAAGCGTTCACCTTCAAGGTGCTGGCGACCGACGGCAAAGCGCGGCGCGGCTCCATCACCATGCCGCGCGGAGAAATCCGTACGCCGGCCTTCATGCCGGTCGGCACCGGCGGCACGGTCAAGACCATGTATATGGATCAGGTGCGCGGCGTCGGCTCGGACATTATCCTTGGCAACACCTATCATCTGATGCTGCGGCCGGGCGCCGAGCGTGTGGCGCGGCTTGGCGGTCTGCATGAATTCGCCCGCTGGCCGCACCCGATCCTGACCGACAGCGGCGGCTTCCAGGTGATGTCGCTGTCGAAGCTGAGGAAACTGACCGAAAAGGGCGTCACCTTCCGCTCCCATATCGACGGCGCCGCCTATGAGATGTCGCCCGAGCGCTCGATCGAAATCCAGGGACTGCTCGGCGCCGACATCCAGATGCAGCTCGACGAATGCACGGCGCTGCCGGCCATGGAGAAGGAGATCGAGCGGGCGATGGAGCTGTCGCTGCGCTGGGCCGAGCGTTGCAGGACGGCGTTCGGCGACCAGCAGGGGAAGGCGATGTTCGGCATCGTCCAGGGCGGCGACGTAGCGGCCCTGCGGCTGCGCTCGGCGCAGGCGCTGAAAGCGATTGACCTCAAGGGCTACGCGATCGGCGGGCTGGCGGTCGGCGAGCCGCAAGCGGTGATGCTCGAAATGCTCGACATCACCTGCCCGGAGCTGCCGGCGGACAGGCCGCGCTATCTGATGGGTGTCGGCACGCCCGACGACATATTGAAATCGGTGGCGCGCGGCATCGACATGTTCGATTGCGTGATGCCGACACGCGCCGGCCGCCATGGCCTCGCCTATACAAGGCGAGGCAAGGTCAATCTGCGCAACGCCCGCCATGCCGACGATCCGCGCCCGCTGGACGAGGAGAGTGACTGCCCGGCTGCCAGAGATTATTCACGCGCCTACCTGCACCATCTGGTCCGCTCGCAAGAGGCGCTGGGAGCGATGCTGCTGACCTGGAACAATCTTTCCTACTACCAGAAGCTGATGCAGGACATTCGTGCTGCCATCGAAACCGGCGCGTTCGAGGCGCGGGCGGCGGAAATTTCCGAGGGCTGGGCTAGGGGCGATATCCCGGCGATGTGATCAAGCCCTCAAATGCTCAGCGACGTGGATGTGCGCAGGCACAGCATGCGCTTGGCGGAGTTCCACGGTTTCAGCACCCCGCGAACATTCGCCGGTTGCCTGCAGTTAAGCTTCTTCCTCCAAGTGGGGTTCCGCCTGAGCGCTGTCCTGATGCTTGAAAGCCGGGCGGCAGTCTGCCACAAGGGCGGCCTATGCGTGCAAGCTTGAGCAGGACCGGGCAATGAAGGCATTTTTCGTGCAGATAAAGTGCGATCTGGGCAAGTCCTATGACGTTGCCGGCGCATTGGCCGATGCCGAGATCGCCTCGGAAATCTACTCGACAGCCGGCGACTACGATCTGCTCGCCAAATTTTATGTCGACGACGATGAAGACATCGGCCACTTCGTCAACGAGAAGGTGCAGACTCTTCCCGGCATCAAGGACACGTTTACGGTGGTCACCTTCCGCGCGTTCTGAGCGGCGCCTGCCACCTGCCCGGGCACCAGGCAAAGCCTGACCCAGCCTTATCGGCGCTGCCCTAATTTTAGGCAGGTCGCGACATACTGATCGCCAACATCCCCCAAATCACCGATTGCGCTTGATTTTCTCCGGTGACGCCAGTGAAATGGCCTCACAGGGAGTAAGCGATTGGCAGCGTTCGACGAAATGCTTCCGGAAATCTCCGGATTGAGAAAACCGTATTCGGCTTACGATCGCTGGCTGAAGGAGCAGGATCCGGCCAGGCTTACCGAAAAGATGCAGGACGCCGAACGCGTCTTTCGCAAGACCGGCATCACCTTTGCCGTCTATGGCGAGCAGGAAGCCTCCGAGCGCCTAATTCCCTTCGACATCGTTCCGCGCATCATTTCCGGCAATGAATGGCGACGGCTGACGCAAGGCATCGAGCAGCGCGTCCAGGCGCTGAACGCCTTTCTCGACGATATCTACCACCGCCAGGAGATTTTGCGCGCCGGGCGCGTCCCCAAGGAATTGATCGCCAAGAACGAGGCGTTCCTGCCGGAGATGATCGGGGTGCGGCCGCCGGCCGGCGTCTACACCCATATCATCGGCGTCGATATCGTTCGCATCAGCGAGAACGAATTCTACGTGCTGGAGGACAATGCGCGCACGCCGTCCGGCGTCTCCTACATGCTGGAGAACCGCGAGACGATGATGCAGCTCTTTCCCGAGCTGTTCCAGCAGATCAAGGTGCGGCCGGTGGAAAACTATCCGCAGCTCTTGCGCCAGTCGCTGGCGGCAGTGCGGCCGCAAGGCACCAAGGGCGCGCCGACCATTGCCGTGCTGACGCCGGGCAGCTTCAACTCCGCCTATTTCGAACATGCCTTCCTTGCCGACCAGATGGGTGTGCAGCTTGTCGAGGGGCAGGATCTGCGCGTCGTCGATGGCCACGTCGCGATGCGCACGACCGAAGGCTACAAGCAGATCGACGTGCTTTATCGAAGGGTGGACGATTCTTTCCTCGATCCGCTGACCTTCCGCCCCGACTCGGCACTGGGTGTGCCCGGCATCATGGATGTTTACCGTGCCGGCAACATCACCATCGCCAATGCACCGGGAACCGGCATCGCCGACGACAAGGCGATCTATTCCTACATGCCCGAGATCGTTGAATTCTACACCGGCCGCAAAGCGATCCTCGGCAACATCCCGACCTGGCGCTGCTCGGAGCCGGACAGCCTGAAATACGTGCTCGAACATATAGACGAGCTGGTGGTGAAGGAGGTGCATGGCTCCGGCGGCTACGGCATGCTGGTCGGGCCGGCGGCTACCAAGAAGGAATGCGAGGATTTTTCCAAGAAACTCGCGGCAAGACCGTCGAACTACATCGCCCAGCCGACGCTGGCGCTGTCGACCTGTCCGATCCTGACCGACAAGGGACTGGCGCCGCGCCATGTCGATCTCAGGCCCTACGTGCTGGTATCTGATCGCATCCAGATCGTGCCGGGCGGGCTGACGCGTGTGGCGCTGAAAGAAGGCTCACTGGTGGTCAATTCGTCCCAGGGCGGCGGGACGAAGGATACGTGGGTGCTGGATGATTAGAGTGGGAAGTAGTGAATAGTGAATAGTGAATAGTGAATAGTGAATAGTGAATAGTGAATAGTGAATAGTGAATAGTGAATAGATAAGGATGACATGTCGTTGATGTTGGTGAAATGCCCTGAAATAAAGCACGCGGCGTCGTGCCCTGGAAAAATTTGGCCATTCACCATTCACCATTCACCATTCACCGTCCGAAGGACCGCGTAGAATGCTTCTCGGCCGCACCGCCAACGGGCTCTACTGGATGAACCGCTACATCGAGCGGGCGGAAAACATGGCGCGGCTGGTCGATGCCGGGCTGCGCATGGCGCTGACCCGCACCCAGAACGCCTCCGAAGAGTGGAATTCGGTGCTGCTCAGTGCCGGTTCGGACGCTGCCTTCACGCAGAAATATTCCGACTATACCGCCGCCAACGTCGCCGATTTCCTGCTGCGCGACACATCCAACCCGTCGAGCACGATGACGTCGATCGAAACGGCCCGTAACAATGCCCGCATGGTGCGCACCGCATTGACGCGCGAAACCTGGGAAAGCATCAACGAAGCCTGGATGTCGCTGAAGCGCATGCTGGCCAAGCCGATCGACGAACGCGACCTGCCCAGCGTGCTCGACGCGATCAAGCGCGAAACGGCGCTAATCCGCGGCTCGTTCTACGGTACCATGCTGCGCAACGAGATCTTCGATTTCTCGCAACTCGGCACTTATGTCGAACGCGCCGACAATACGGCGCGCATCCTGGACGTGAAATACTACGTGCTGTTGCCGTCGATCTCGTGGGTCGGCTCCACGCTCGACAACTACCAGTGGGAATCGATCCTGCGTTCGGTGTCGGCGCATCGCTCCTATCGCTGGGTCTACGAGGCCGACTACAAGCCGAGCAACATTGCCGACTATCTGATCCTCAACGTTCGCATGCCGCGCTCGCTGACCTTCTGCTACCGCTTCCTGACGGAGCATCTCAGATTCCTGGGCGACGATTATGGTGAGCGCCATGCCTGTCATGTGACAGCCGGCAAGACCCAGGCCATGCTGGCCGCCGGCTCGATCAAGGACATATTCGACGCCGGCCTGCATGAATTCCTGGCCAATTTCATCCGCGACAACATCAGGCTCGGCGACGAGATCGCGCAGGACTACAGGTTTTATTGAGCATGATCCCGGAAAGTGGAAGCCGGTTTCCGGAAAAGATTATGCTCGGGGGACGAGCATGATCCCGGAAAGTGGAAGCTGGTTTCCGGAAAAGATCATGCTCAGGGGACGAGAGCAATGCGGCTGAAGATCACTCACCGGACCGAGTACCGCTACGATGCGCCGGTGCACTATCTGTTGCAGCGGCTGCGGCTGCTTCCAGTCAGCGGACCGACACAGACCGTCTTGTCCTGGGCGCTGAAGATCGAAGGGGCGCGCGAAGAGGTGCGCTTCACCGACCATTTCGGCAACGACACGCGGCTTTTGAGCGTCGAAGGCGAGCGCGATTTCATCACCGTCGAGGCATCGGGCGAGGTGGTGACGCGCGACACATCAGGCGTCAGCGGGCCACATCAGGGTTTCGCGCCGCTGTGGTTGTTTGGCCAGGAAACGCCGTTGACCACGATCGGCGGCGGTATTCGCGAACTCGCGGCCTCGGTCGGCGAGGGGGCCGATATCGAAAGGTTGCACCGGCTGATGGCGGTGATCGGCGAGCGCGTCGCCTATACGATGGGCACCACCAACGCGGCGACCCCGGCCGAGGACGCGCTGGCGCTCAAGACCGGCGTCTGCCAGGACCACAGCCACATCTTTGCCGCCGCCGCGCGGGCCATGGGTTTTCCTGCCCGCTACGTCAGCGGCTATTTGATGATGGATGCGGCGGTCGAGCAGGCGGCGAGCCATGCCTGGGCCGAAGCGCATGTTGCGGGCCTTGGCTGGGTCGCGTTCGACGTCGCCAACGGCATTTCGCCCGACGAACGCTATGTGAAGGTGGCAACCGGCCGTGATTACCGCGACGCCACGCCCGTATCAGGAATTCGGCTGGGACAAGCGGAAGAACAGCTTGCGGTGACCGTCACCGTGGAGCAGTAATCCCCGGCAGGATTTGCTGCCAAAGGGATTCGATGACCTATTGCGTCGGCTTGAAGATCGATCGCGGGCTCGTGTTCATGTCGGACACGCGCACCAATGCCGGCATGGATTCGATCTCTACCTTCAAGAAGATGCATGTCTGGGAGCAGCCGGGCGAGCGCGTCATCGTGCTGATGTCGGCCGGCAATCTGGCGACGACGCAAGCTGTCGTCAGCCTGCTCGACGAGCGCACCAAGGCGGTGGCCGATCGCCACGCCACGCTGCTTGAAACGCCGTCGATGTACCAGACGGTGCGGCTGGTCGGCGACACCGTCAAGGAAGTCATCGCCAGTTCGTCGCCGGCGGGCGAAAAGGCCGATTCCTACTTCAATGCCTCCTTCATCCTCGGCGGCCAGATCAAGGGCAGCGCGCCGCGGCTGTTCATGATCTATCCGGAAGGCAATTTCATCGAATCGACCGAAGACACGCCGTTCTTCCAGATCGGCGAGACCAAATACGGCAAGCCGATCATCATCCGCGCCTATGAGAAGGCGATGAGTTTCGCCGAGACGGTGAAACTGCTGCTGGTGTCGTTCGACTCGACGCTGAAATCGAACCTGTCGGTCGGTCTGCCGCTCGACCTGCTGTTCTACGAAAAGGACGCCTTCAAGGTCAGCCTGAAGAAGCGGATCGCCCAGGACGACCAATATTATCGGACGATCTCGGACGGCTGGTCGAATGCACTGAAGGCTGCTTTTGCGAGCCTGCCTGACTTTCCCGAGTGAAAGCCTCCGTTTTCGTGCTCTTTGATCGCTGGGCTCGATCTGACGGAGAGCAAGATGAATAGCAACGAATTCCGGGAATGGTCGCTGCGCGCGGCCGAATGGGGTGCCGACTACAGGAGCACACTTCGCGAAAGACCGGTGCGGCCGCTCGTCGAACCGGGCGAAATCTCCAGAAGCATCGACGTCTCGCCGGCGGAACATGGCGAAACGATGCAGGCAATCTTCGCCGACTTCGAGCGCAAAATCCTGCCCGGCATGACGCATTGGCAGCATCCGCGCTTCTTCGCCTATTTCCCGGCCAATGCCGCACCGGTTTCGGTGGTGGCCGAATATCTGGTCCCGGTTATGGCCGCGCAATGCATGCTCTGGCAAACTTCGCCGGCAGCGACCGAACTCGAGACGTGCGTCGTCGACTGGATGCGTCAGGCGCTCGGCCTGCCGGAAGGGTTTTCCGGCGTCATGCAGGATTCGGCGTCGTCGGCGACGCTCGCCGCCGTGCTGACAATGCGCGAGCGCGCGCTCGACTGGCAGGGCAACAAGAAGGGCCTGCAAGGCCAGCCGATATTGCGCGTCTATTCTTCCGATCAGGTCCACACCTCCATCGACCGGGCGATCTGGGTGTCGGGCGTCGGCGAGGACAATCTCGTGCGCATTCCGGTTGCCGGCCGCTTCCGCGCCATGGATGTCGCGGTTCTCGAAGCGGCTGTCGCCGCCGACCGGCAAGCGGGCATGCTGCCGGCCGGCATCATCGCCTGCGTCGGCGGCACCAGCACCGGCGGCACTGATGACATCGCCGGCGTCGCCGCGGTGGCGAAACGGCACGGCCTCTATCTGCATGTCGATGCCGCCTGGGCCGGATCGGCGATGATATGTCCGGAATACCGGCATTTCTGGGCGGGCGTGGAGCAGGCGGATTCCATCGTCTTCAACCCACACAAATGGCTGGGCGCGCAGTTCGACTGCTCGATGCAGTTCATCCGCCGGCCGGAAGACCTGGTGCGGACGCTGGCCATCAAACCGGACTACCTGGAGACGCATGGGCGCGACGGCATCATCAACTATTCCGAATGGTCGGTGCCGCTCGGGCGGCGCTTTCGCGCACTGAAACTCTGGTTCCTGCTGCGCGCCCACGGGCTGGAAAATCTGCGGACCATGATCCGCAACCATGTCGCCTGGAGCGAAGGGCTGGCCGAGCGGCTGGCCAGGGAAGCGGATTTCGAGATCGTCTCGGAGCCGATGCTGTCGCTGTTCTCGTTCCGGCATCGGGCGGCCGGCATCGATTCGGACGAACACAACCTGCGGCTGGTCAACGCGATCAACGACGATGGCCGCATCTACCTGACGCAGACACGGGTGGACGGGCGGGTCGCGATCCGCTTTCAGGTCGGCCAGTTCGAGACGACGGCGGCGGATGTCGACACCGCATTCGAGGTCATCACCAAAATCGCCCACCGGCTGACCTGAAATTGGTCGGCGAAGTTGCGTCAAGGTTTGTCTTTGGACGCATGCGCTTTTCGCTAGTCGGCCTATGCCTTTTCATAGCTTTCGTTTTTCGCTATAGACAAGGAAAACGAAAACGGGAGGTCACCGATGTATCTGTCGCCGCGTCATTCCGAGATCATCCAGATGGCCAAGGACAATGGCCGCGTGCTGGTCGAGGATCTGGCAACGCATTTCAACGTGACGCCGCAGACCATCCGCAAGGACCTCAACGATCTGTGCGACCAGCGCCTGCTTTCCCGTATCCATGGCGGGGCGCTGTTCCCGTCCGGCATCGAGAACATGGAATACGAGGCGAGGCGCAAGATCGCCGCCGACGAGAAGGAGGCGATCGGCCGCGCCGCAGCCAGGCTGATCCCGGACAACGCCTCGCTGTTCATCAATATCGGCACCACGACGGAGTCGGTCAGCAAGGCGCTTCTCGATCATGCCGGCCTGATGGTCATCACCAACAATATCAATGTTGCCAACAGGATGCGCATATATCCTTCCATCGAAGTTGTTATTGCCGGCGGCGTCGTGCGGGGTTCCGACGGCGGTGTGGTCGGCGAGGCGGCGGTCGATTTCATCAGGCAGTTCAAAGTCGACTACGCGGTGATCGGCGCCTCGGCGATCGACCATGACGGTGCGTTGCTCGATTTCGATTTTCGCGAGGTGAAGGTGGCGCAGGCGATCATCGCCAATGCCCGGCATGTCATCCTCGTTTCCGACCAGACCAAGTTCGAGCGGACGGCGCCGGTTCGCATCGGCCACCTGTCGCAGGTCAACACTTTCATCACCGACCGCTGCGACATCCCGTCGGTGCGCAAGATCTGCCAGGAAGCAGAGGTTCAACTGATCGAAACCTCGCTCTCCTAGATGGGACCGCTGATGGTGCCGTTGCGGCAACTCCCGCTGTTTATATTTCGTTTGACATTCGTTCCTATTTCGAAATAATCCCGACACGGTTTCGTAAAAACCTAAAAATGCTGCAATGCGAAATCCGGGAGGACTTTTTGTGAGCGCATCCCCGATCCATGACATCTTCGTCATCGGTGGCGGTATCAACGGCTGCGGCATTGCCCGCGATGCGGTTGGGCGCGGCTTCTCGGTGTTCCTTGCCGAGATGAATGATCTGGCCAGCGGCACGTCCTCGGGCTCGACCAAACTGATCCATGGCGGCTTGCGCTATCTGGAGTTCTATGAGTTCCGCCTGGTGCGCGAGGCGCTGATGGAGCGCGAGATCCTTTGGAAGAACGCGCCGCACATCATCTGGCCGATGCGCTTCGTGCTGCCCTATGCCAAGGGCCTGCGCCCGGCCTGGCTGATCAGGCTCGGCCTTTTCCTCTACGACCACATTGGCGGGCGCAAATTGCTGCCGGCGACCAAGACGCTGGACATGGCAAACGACCCAGCCGGCAAGCCGCTGAAGCCGTTGTTTCGCAAGGCCTTCGAATATTCCGACGGCTGGGTCAACGATGCGCGGCTGGTGGCGTTGAACGCCCGCGACGCCGCCGATCGCGGCGCAACGATACGAACCCGCACGAAAGTCGTCGACGCACGCCGTGAAGGCGAGTTCTGGACGGTCAGGCTGCAAAACACGCAGACCGGCGACACCGAGGAGGTCAAGGCGCGGCTTTTGGTCAACGCCGCCGGCCCATGGGTCGACCACGTGCTGTCGGCTACGGTCGGGTTGAACGACGTGCACAATGTCCGGCTGGTACAGGGCAGCCATATCGTCATCAGCAAGAAATTCGACGATCCGCGCGCCTATTTCTTTCAGAACAAGGATGGCCGCATCATCTTTGCCATCCCCTACGAGGAAGAGTTCACGCTGATCGGCACCACCGACCAGGACTTTTCCGGCGACCCGCGCGACGTGAAGATCAGCGATGCCGAGATCGATTACCTCTGTGCTGCGGCGAGCGAATATTTCGCGCAACCGGTCAAGCGTTCGGACATCGTCTGGACCTATTCCGCCGTGCGCCCGCTTTATGACGACGGCGCCTCGAAGGCGCAGGAAGCGACCCGCGATTATGTGCTGAAGACCGACGGCGGCGAAGGCACGGCGCCGATCGTCAACACCTTCGGCGGCAAGATCACCACCTATCGCCGGCTGTCGGAATCGATGCTCGAGAAGATCGAGGGTTTTCTCGGCAAGCGCGGCAAGCCGTGGACGGCAAACGCGCCGCTGCCGGGCGGCGATTTCCCGGCGAGCGGCTTCGACGCCGAAGTGGCGAAACTGAAAACGGCCTATCCGTTCCTCGATGCGCGTCTGGCGCGCCGCCTGACCCGGCTTTACGGGACTCGCGCAAGGATGCTGCTGGGCCTCGCCAGGTCGAATGCCGACCTTGGCCGCAACTTTGGCGCCGATCTCTACGAGGCCGAGGTGCGCTACCTCGTTCAAAATGAATGGGCGATGACGGCCGAAGATGTATTGTGGCGCAGGACCAAGCGCGGCCTGCAACTGAGCCGCGAGCAGGCGGCAGCGCTCGACGAATTCATGCGCGGGATAAGCCGGCGCCATGTCGCGGCTGCCGAATAGTCATGCAGAAAGCCTGGGAGGAGGCATCATGCTGGAACTGAGAAACGTGTCGAAGACGGTCGGCGCGGCGGAGCACATACGCGACGTCTCGCTGACGCTTCAGCATGGCTCGCTCAACGTCCTGCTCGGGCCGACGCTTTCCGGCAAGACCAGCCTGATGCGGCTGATGGCCGGCCTTGACGTGCCGACATCCGGCTCGGTCTGGTTCGATGGCAAGGATGTCACCGGCATCCCGGTGCAGAAGCGCAACGTCGCCATGGTCTACCAGCAGTTCATCAACTATCCGGCGATGACCGTTTACGAGAATATCGCCTCGCCGCTGAGGGTGGCCGGTGCCGAGCGGGCAAAGATCGACAAGGAGGTGCGCAATGCCGCAGCCCTTCTCAAGCTGACGCCCTTTCTCGACCGCACGCCGCTCAGCCTCTCCGGCGGCCAGCAGCAGCGCACCGCGCTGGCGCGCGCCATCGTCAAGAACGCCAGCCTCGTGCTGCTCGACGAGCCGCTCGCCAATCTCGACTACAAGCTGCGCGAGGAGTTGCGCGCGGAATTGCCGAAGATTTTTGCGGCAACCGGCACCATCTTCGTCTACGCCACGACCGAGCCGCACGAAGCCTTGCTGCTCGGCGGCAACACCGCGACGCTTTCCGAAGGCCGCATCACCCAGTTCGGCCCGACGATCGACGTCTTCCGCAGGCCGAACGACCTCGTCACGGCCAGGACGTTCGCCGATCCGCCGCTCAACACGATCGTGCTGAAGAAGAGCGGTTCGAGCTTCCTTCTTGAAGGTGGGGTGAGCCTCCCGGTGCCGGCTGAACTCGTCGGTATTGCCGATACGAGTTACACGATCGGCTTCCAGCCCCACCATCTCTCCCTTGCCCGGCCGAGCCCGTCGGCGGTGGCGGTGAGAGCCAAGGTCTCGGTCACCGAGATCACCGGGTCTGAAAGTTTCGTGCATCTCGATTTCGCCGATGTCCGCTGGGTCATGCTTGAGCACGGCATCCTGGTGTTCGAGCCGGACCAGACCATCGAGGTGTTCATCGACCCGCGGCACATCATGGTGTTCGACGCGAACGGCCGCTCGGCCGCGCCGCCACAGATGCTGGCGGCTTGAGGAGGAGGGCACATGGCGCGCATCGACTGCAATCACATCCGCCACGCCTACGGGCCGCATCCGAAGTCGGACAAGGACTATGCGCTGAAGGAGGTGCATCACGCCTTCGAGGACGGCGGCGCCTATGCGCTGCTGGGGCCGTCGGGCTGCGGCAAGACCACGCTGCTCAACATCATTTCCGGCCTGTTGTATCCGTCGCACGGCGAGCTTCTGTTCGACGGCAAGGACGTCACCAATCTGTCGACGCAGGAGCGCAACATAGCTCAGGTGTTCCAGTTCCCGGTCATCTACGACACCATGACCGTCTACGACAATCTGGCCTTCCCGCTGCGCAACCGCGGCGTTGCGGAACCCGACGTCGACCGCAAGGTGCGTGAAACCCTTGACATGACCGGTCTGGCCGACATGGCCAAGCGAAAGGCGAGGGGGCTGACCGCCGACCAGAAGCAGAAGATCTCGCTCGGACGCGGGCTGGTGCGCTCCGATGTCAACGCGATCCTGTTCGACGAGCCGCTGACCGTCATCGACCCGCATATGAAATGGGTGCTGCGTTCGCAGTTGAAGCAGTTGCACAGGCGCTTCGGCTTCACCATGGTCTATGTCACGCACGACCAGACTGAGGCGCTCACCTTCGCCGAAAACGTCGTCGTCATGTATGAGGGCGAGATCGTGCAGATCGGCTCGCCAGCCGAACTGTTCGAGCGCCCCAAGCATACATTCGTCGGCTATTTCATCGGCTCGCCGGGCATGAACGTCATGCCGGTCGCGGTCGAAGGCAGGAGCGCGCGGCTCGGCAGCCAGACGATCGAATTGCCGGGCGCGCCCAAGGCCGGGATCACCGGTGCGATCGAACTCGGCATCCGCCCCGAATATGTCAGGCTTGGCGCCAGCGGCATGCCGGTTTCGATCCGCAAGGTCGAGGATATCGGCCGCCACAAGGTGGTGCGCGCCAGTTTCGAAGGCCGCGACATCGCGGCGATCATCGGCGAGGACGAGGACATTCCCGCCGATCCGAAGATCGCTTTCGACCCGGCCGGCATCAACATCTATGCCGATTCCTGGCGCGTCGAGATGGGAGGCTGAGCATGGGAAGGACCTGGAACAACAAGGCCTGGTTCATGGTGCTGCCAGTGCTGTTGCTGGTGGCTTTCTCGGCGATCATCCCGCTGATGACGGTCGTGAATTATTCGGTGCAGGACACTTTCGGCAACAACGTCTTCTTCTGGGCGGGCGCGGAATGGTTCGAGGAAATCCTGCATTCCGACCGGTTTTGGGAAGCGATGGGCCGCAACCTGGTCTTCTCGGCCATCATCCTGGTCATCGAGATTCCGCTCGGCATCTTCATTGCGCTCAACATGCCGAAGAAGGGCTGGGGCGTTCCGGTCTGCCTGGTGCTGATGGCGCTGCCGCTGCTCATCCCGTGGAACGTCGTCGGCACGATCTGGCAGGTGTTCGGCCGCGTCGATATCGGCCTGCTCGGATATACGCTGCGCGCGCTCGGCTTCGACTACAACTATGTCAACGACCCGTTCGACGCCTGGATCACCGTCATTGTCATGGACGTCTGGCACTGGACGAGCCTCGTCGTCCTGCTCTGCTACGCAGGATTGGTTTCGATCCCCGACGCCTATTACCAGGCTGCCAAGATCGATGGGGCGTCGCGCTGGGCGATCTTCCGCTACATCCAGTTGCCGAAGATGAACCGGGTGCTGCTGATCGCGGTTCTGCTGCGCTTCATGGACAGTTTCATGATCTATACCGAACCGTTCGTCGTGACCGGCGGCGGGCCCGGCAACACCACCACTTTCCTGTCGATCGATCTGGTGAAGCTGGCCATAGGCGAGTTCAACCTCGGTGAGGCGGCGGCCATGTCGATCGTCTATTTCCTGATTGTCATGCTTCTGTCCTGGGTGTTCTACACCGTCATGACAGCCTACGATGCGGAGCGGTGAGATGGCGCGCCTCGAGGAAACCACGGCCAACGAACGAACGCTGATGCGGCAAACCCCCGCTACAGCGGAAGCGCAGACGGCGAACGCCGCGCTGGCCCGCAAGATGCGGCGGCGCGGCGAGGAGTCGCGGTTCTGGTGGCTGGTGCCGACGATCTACATCATCTTCCTGATGCTGCCGATCTACTGGCTGGTCAATATGAGCTTCAAGACCAACCAGGAGATCCTCGGCGCCTTCTCGCTGTGGCCGAGAAACCCGACGCTTGCCAATTACGCGGTCATTTTCAATGATCCGTCGTGGTACAGGGGCTACATCAACTCGATCATCTATGTGGTTATGAACACGGTGATTTCCGTCGCCGTGGCGCTTCCGGCAGCCTATGCCTTCTCGCGCTACCGCTTCCTCGGTGACAAGCACCTGTTTTTCTGGCTGCTGACCAACCGCATGGCGCCGCCGGCGGTGTTCGCGCTGCCGTTCTTCCAGCTCTATTCGGCTTTCGGCCTGATCGACACCCACATCGCGGTGGCGCTGGCGCACTGCCTGTTCAACGTGCCGCTGGCGGTCTGGATCCTTGAAGGCTTCATGTCGGGCGTGCCGAAGGAAATCGACGAGACCGCTTATATCGACGGCTATTCCTTCCCGCGCTTCTTCCTCAGGATATTCATGCCGCTGATCGCCAGTGGTGTCGGCGTGGCCTGCTTCTTCTGCTTCATGTTCTCGTGGGTGGAACTGCTGATCGCGCGGACGCTGACCACGACCGCGGCAAAACCGATAGCCGCGATCATGACGCGGACGGTTTCGGCCTCGGGCCTCGACTGGGGCGTGCTGGCCGCAGCCGGCGTGCTTACCATCATACCGGGTGCGCTCGTCATCTGGTTCGTGCGAAATTATATCGCCAAGGGCTTTGCCCTGGGGAGGGTTTGATCATGAGCTTCTCCTGGATGGCCTGGACCTGGCCGACCGCCGCCTTCTTCGGCACCATCTTCCTGCTGCTCTGCGGCATGGCGGTCTGGGAATATGCCTCGCCTGGCGGCAATCCGCGCATCGGCGTCTTGCGCTTCGAGACGACGCGGGGCGACCGTCTCTTCCTATCGCTGCTTGGCAGCGCCTTTATCCATCTCGCTTGGCTGGGTCTTGTCGGACCCAACCTGTGGTGGGCTCTCGCTCTCTCCGTGGTCTACGCCATCGGCGTGTTCCGCTACGTATAGAGGGGGAAACTGTTGGAGCATCCCCGGGGGCTGCTCCAGATAGCACTTGGAACTGAACAGTGGAGGAAATACATGCGAAGGCAATTTCTGACGTCAACGACTGCTCTGGTCCTGCTCCTCGGAGCCGGCCAGGCCTATGCCGGAATGGACGAAGCCAAGGCGTTTCTCGACGCCGAGATCAAGGACCTGTCGACGCTCGATCGCGCCGGCCAGGAAGCCGAGATGCAGTGGTTCATCGATGCTGCAAAGCCCTTTGCGGGCATGGACATCAAGGTCGTCTCGGAAACCATCGCGACGCACTCTTATGAATCGGCGACGCTGGCCAAGGCGTTCACCGACATCACCGGCATCAAGATCACCCATGATCTGATCGGCGAAGGCGATGTTGTCGAAAAGCTGCAGACGCAAATGCAGTCGGGCGAAAATATCTACGACGCCTATGTCAACGACTCCGACCTGATCGGCACCCATTGGCGCTACCAGCAGGCACGCAGCCTGACCGACTGGATGGCGAACGAGGGCAAGGACGTCACCAACCCGAACCTCGACCTCGCCGACTTCATCGGCACCAAGTTCACGACGGCTCCGGACGGCGACCTTTACCAACTGCCCGACCAGCAGTTCGCGAACCTTTACTGGTTCCGCTACGACTGGTTCAACGACGAGAAGAACAAGGCGGACTTCAAGGCGAAGTACGGCTACGACCTCGGCGTTCCCGTCAACTGGTCGGCCTATGAGGACATCGCCGAATTCTTCACCGGCCGCGAGATCGACGGCAAGAAAGTCTACGGCCATATGGACTACGGCAAGAAGGACCCGTCGCTCGGCTGGCGCTTCACCGATGCCTGGCTTTCGATGGCCGGCAATGGTGACAAGGGGCTGCCGAATGGTCTTCCGGTTGACGAATGGGGCATCAAGGTCGACGAGAAGTCGCGGCCGGTCGGCTCCTGCGTGGCTCGCGGCGGTGACACCAACGGTCCAGCGTCGGTCTATGCCATCCAGAAATATCTCGACTGGATGAAGGCTTACGCTCCGGCCGCTGCCCAGGGCATGACCTTCTCGGAATCCGGGCCAGTTCCGGCGCAGGGCGAAATTGCCCAGCAGATGTTCATGTACACGGCCTTCACCGCCAACATGGTGGAGGACGGCCTTCCCGTCGTGAACGAGGACGGTACGCCGAAATGGCGCTTCGCTCCGTCGCCGCATGGCGTGTACTGGAAGGACGGGATGAAGCTCGGCTACCAGGACGTGGGTTCCTGGACGCTGCTCAAGTCGACGCCTGACGACCGCGCCAAGGCAGCCTGGCTCTACGCGCAGTTCGTCACCTCGAAGACAGTCGACGTTAAGAAAGCCCATGTCGGCCTGACGCTGATCCGCGAGAGCACGATCCAGCACAAGAGCTTCACGGACCGTGCCCCGAAGCTCGGCGGCCTGATCGAGTTCTACCGCTCGCCGGCCCGCGTCCAGTGGTCGCCGACGGGTACGAACGTCCCTGACTATCCGAAGCTGGCACAGCTTTGGTGGCAGGCGATCGGCGACGCCTCGTCGGGTGCCAAAACTCCGCAGGAGGCGATGGACTCGCTCTGTGCCGAGCAGGAAGAGGTGCTTGAGCGCCTCGAGCGCGCCGGCGTGCAGGGCGACATCGGACCGAAACTCGCCGAGGAAAAAACCCTCGAGGAGTGGAACGCCGATGCCGTCGCCAAGGGCAATCTCGCGCCGCAGCTGAAGATCGAGCCGGAGAAGGACAAGCCGCAGACCATCAACTACGACGAGCTGGTCAAGAGCTGGAGCAACTGAGCATCGGTCCGGGCGTTCGCGCCCGCATCGCACCAATCGGGGGAGGCGGCAAATTGCCGTCTCCCCTGTTTGCGCCGAGGGAGTGAGAATGACTGGCTTTATCCTAGCAATCGACCAGGGGACGACGTCGAGCCGGGCGATCCTGTTCGACGGTGACATGAAGGTCGTGGGCAGCGGCCAGGAAGAGTTTACCCAGCATTATCCAGCCTCCGGCTGGGTAGAGCATGATCCGGAGGAAATCTGGTCGAGTGTCGTGGCGACAGCGAAGGCTGCGCTGAACAGCGCCGGCCGCGATGCATCGGATGTCGCTGCTATCGGCATCACCAACCAGCGCGAGACCGTCGTCATCTGGGACAGGGCGACCGGCAGGCCGATCCACAACGCGATCGTCTGGCAGGACCGCCGCACCGCACCGCTGTGCCAGAAATTGAAGAAGCTGGGGCTGGAGAAGAAGTTCACCAGAAAGACCGGCCTGCTGCTCGATCCCTATTTCTCCGGTACCAAGATCGCCTGGATGCTGGACAAGGTGAAGGGCGCCAGAAAACGCGCCGAGAAAGGCGAATTGCTGGCCGGCACCATCGACAGCTTTCTGATCTGGCGGCTGACCGGCGGCGAGGTTCACGCCACCGATGCCACCAACGCCTCGCGCACGCTGGTCTACAACATCGAAAAGAATGCCTGGGACGACGAACTCCTGGCCATTCTCGGCATACCGGGAAAGATGCTGCCGCAGGTGAAGGATTGCGCCGACGACTATGGAATCACGGAGAAAAGCCTGTTCGGCGCAGAGATAAGGGTCCTCGGTGTGGCCGGTGACCAGCACGCGGCGACCATCGGCCAGGCCTGTTTCGAGCCGGGCATGATGAAATCCACCTATGGCACCGGCTGCTTCGCGCTGCTCAACACCGGCAGCGATCTGGTGCGCTCGAAGAATCGTCTGCTGACGACCATTGCCTACAGGCTGAACGGCAAGACCACCTATGCGCTGGAAGGGTCGATCTTCATCGCCGGCGCTGCCGTGCAATGGCTGCGCGACGGCATCAAGGTGATCGGCAAGGCCGAGCAGAGCGGCGTGCTGGCGGCGAGCGCCGACCCGACCCAGGAAGTCTATCTGGTGCCGGCTTTCGTCGGGCTTGGCGCGCCGCACTGGGACGCCGAGGCGCGCGGCGCCATTTTTGGGCTGACCCGCAATTCGGGCCCGGCGGAATTTGCCCGTGCCGCACTGGAATCCGTTGCGTTCCAGACGCGCGACCTGCTCGACGCGATGCGCAGGGACTGGAAGGGCGCGTCAGCGAAGACCGTTCTCAGGGTCGATGGCGGCATGGTGGCGTCGGACTGGACGATGCAGCGGCTGGCCGACATCCTCGATGCGCCGGTCGACCGCCCGACCATTCTGGAGACGACGGCGCTCGGCGCGGCATGGCTGGCCGGCTCGAAGGCCGGCGTCTGGCCGAAGACAAGGGAATTCGCCAGGAGCTGGGCGCTGGAGCGACGTTTTCGACCGGACATGGATGCATCGGTCCGTTCCGCAAAGCTGGCGGGTTGGCGCCATGCTGTGCGCCGGACACTGAGCCCGCTGTAGATTCGCGTACCGGAAGGATAAAGCCTGCGCCGTTGCCGGCGCAGGCTCTTCAACAAGCTTATTCAACTCCGCCCTGGTTATCAATAGGGCGAGATGCACTGCCGGCGGGGGCCGTAGTAAGGCTTATACGTGTTGTCGTAGGCCCGGTAAGATCTGTAGCGGCTGTAGCACCACTCCACGTGGGCATCGCCGCGATAGATGCGGCGGCTCTGGTTGTTGATGATCGCGCCGGTGATCAGCGCACCGGTAGCGAAGGCCGCCAGCGGGAACCAGTAGTCGTTGTAGCGACGATAGCCAGGACGATAATAGCGATAGCCGCGATAGCCGCGATAGTACCTGAAATCGTCGTTACGGGCGAAACGACGAAAATCGCGGCGGTCAAAATCGCGACGAGAAAAATCGCGGCGGAAATCGCGGCGAGAAAAATCGCGACGGAAATCGCGACGGAACTCACGGCGGAAATCGCGACGGGAGAAATCGCGGCCGAAACCACGCCTCCACCGTCTGTGTTCGACAGTCTGGACATCCGACGAGACATTCTGGCCTAGCGGCACATAGATGGGCTGGGCGTTGACCGGCACGATCTGCGCTACAGCGAACGACGCTGACAGCACGGTCGCCAGCAAGCCCGACATGATCCTGTTCATGGCCTTCTCCTTGATAGCGTCGTCCCTTGTAGCGATAAAAACGGGGATGTTGCGCAATTGTTCCGCGAAAAATAGCAAGCCGCTGATTTGTAATAGGTCTCGGCTTTTGTGCGAGACAGCCACTCCGAACTCGTCGAGACGGTTTGCGAGGCGTCAGCAGACCGCGAAAAGTCCGGCTTGCGCGGCCTCTTTTTCCGGTTGACCGTTCGAGACACTCTCCCTATGTTCCGCGCAATTTCGAGGGCGGCATCCTGAGCCCGCGGGAGCGCGTAGCTCAGCCGGTAGAGCAACTGACTTTTAATCAGTAGGTCCAGGGTTCGAATCCCTGCGCGCTCACCATTTTTTCGATGAAAATCAACAGGTTAGCGTTCCTGTTCCCGGTCTAAAGCGAGATGCTTCATGACGCCTTGGGTTTTCCAGCGGCGTCGAGCCAGGTTCTCTCAAGAATCGTCTCGATCACACCAGCGAGACATTGCCGCCGGCGTGGCGCTCCAGTCGGCCGGCTAGGTCGAGTTCCAGCAGCACCATGAAAACCTGGGCGGGATGCAGGCCGGTGTGGCGGATGATTTCGTCGATCGCCACCGGCGTCGGGCCGAGCGCTTCGATGACGCGGGCGCGGTCATCTTCGCCGGGTGGCGGTGTTGCCGAAAAGTCGGGCGGCTCTTCGAGCAGCCGCGTCCTTGGCGCCAGTGCGCCGACCAGCGGCGCGATCGCACCGGTAATGTCCGATGCTTCGGTGACCAGGGTGGCGCCGTCCTTGAGCAAGGCGTTGGCGCCGGCGGCGCGCGGATCGAGCGGCGAACCGGGGACGGCGAAGACCAGCCGGCCCATCTCGCCGGCAAGCCTGGCGCTGATCAGCGAGCCGGAACGCAGCGCCGCCTCGACCACGACCAGCCCCAATGCCGCACCGGCGACAAGGCGGTTGCGGCGTGGAAAATCCTGGGCGCGCGGCTGCCAGCCGAACGGCATCTCTGAAATGATGGCACCGCCGCGCTCGGCAATCTCGTTGCACAATGCGGCATTTTCGGGCGGGTAGGGCAGGTCGAGGCCGCCGGCCAGCACACCGATCGTGCCTGACGCAAGGCTGCCCTGATGTGCTGCCGTGTCGATGCCGCGCGCCAGGCCGGAGACGATGCCGAAGCCGTCGCGGCCGAGTTCGGCGGCGAGCGTCCGCGCCATCTTGATGCCGGCCAGCGAGGCGTTGCGGGCGCCGACTATGGCGACCGCCGGCAGCCGGAACACCGCGCCTTCGCCCTTGACCGCGAGCAGCGGCGGCGGATGGTCCATGCTTTTCATCAGCGGCGGATAGTCGGCCTCGCCAATGCCGACGAAGCGGGCGCCGGCGCGCCGTGCGGTCTCCAGTTCCGCCTCGGCCTCGGCCACCGTCGGGATGCGGACGGCCTTTCTGGCGCCGCCCGAAACCATCAGCTCGGGCAGCATCTCGAGCGCCGTCTCGGCCGAGCCAAAACGGTTGATCAGGTCGCGAAAGGTGGCCGCACCGACATTCGGCGTGCGGATCAAACGAAGCCAGCTCAACCGCTGCCGGTCGCTGAGCCGCGTCCCGGCGGCGCGCTGGCTCACTCCCTGGCCCCGATCTTGTTCTCGGTGCCGGCCAGCAGCCGGGTGATGTTGGCCCGGTGTTTTATGATGACGATCAGGCTCATCAGCGCGAACAGCCCGGCAATCTGAGGCGTGCTGAGGACATAGAGCGCGACCGGCACGACGATTGCTGCCGTCAGCGCCGCCAGCGAGGAATAGCGGAACAGGAAAGCCATGGCCAGCCAGACGAGGGCGAAGATCAGCGCCACCTGCCAGACAAGAGCGACCAGCACGCCGAGATAGGTGGCGACCCCCTTGCCGCCCTTGAAACCGAGCCAGACCGGGAAGAGATGGCCGAAGAAGGCGCCCAAGCCGGCCCAGAGCCCGAGCTCCGGGGCAAAGTAGCCGGCGATCAGCACCGCCACCGTGCCTTTCAGCGCGTCGAGCAGCAGCGTGGCGGCGGCCAGGCCCTTGTTGCCGGTGCGCAGCACATTGGTGGCGCCGATATTGCCGGACCCGATGTTGCGGACGTCGCCAAGGCCAGCGGCACGGGTGATCAGGAGGCCGAACGGGATCGAGCCGAGCAGATAGCCGAACACCAGCGCCAAGACGATGCCGTAAGCCATTGTTCCCCCGGATATGCCCTAAAGCGCGTCGCGTTTGACCGGCCTCATGCGACGCGCTTTAGGTTGCTGTTTTATGCATGTCGTTATCGCAAAACCGCTGCGCACCCTCGGGTCAGGCCCGAGGGCATGCTTTTGCGCGACATGCATTAGGCCGAAAACACTGTGCGGCCCGCCACCATCGTTTGCAAGACCTTGCCCTGCAGCCGCGCGCCTTCGAAACAGGTGTTTTTCGAGCGCGAACGGATGCCGCTTTCGCTGACGATCCATGGCTCGTCGAGATCGACCAGCGCAAGGTCGGCGACCGCACCCGGCTTCAGCGTGCCGCCGGGCAGGCCGAACAGTCTTGCCGGCGCGGTGGACAATGTCTCAACCAACCTGAGCAGCGTCATATCGCCATTGTGGTAGAGCCGCAGCGCCGCGCCGAGCAGCGTTTCCAGTCCGATGGCACCGGCCGCGGCGTCGGCGAAAGGCAGCCGCTTGGTGTCGACGTCCTGCGGGTCGTGCGAGGATACGATGATGTCGATGGTGCCGTCCTTGACCGCCTCGATCATCGCCAGCCGGTCCTCCTCGGCGCGCAGCGGCGGCGTCAGCCGGAAGAAGGTGCGGTATTCGCCGACATCGTTCTCGTTGAGCGACAGATTGTGGATCGAGACGCCTGCTGTGACTTTGGCGCCGTCGGCCTTGGCCCTCGTTACCGCGTTTGCCGCCATCGCAGTCGAAATCTTGGCCGCGTGATAGGCGCCGCCAGTCAGCCGCGCCAGCGCAAGGTCGCGCTCCAGCGGAATGGACTCGGCCTCGCGCGGAATGCCGGCAAGGCCGAGCCAGCTGGCATAGAGGCCTTCGTTCATGACACCTGACGAAGCGAGGTCGGCGTCCTGGGTTTCATGCGCGATCACGCCGCCGAAATCGCGCGCATAGGTCAGCGCGCGGCGCATCACCAGCGCGCTTGCTATGGTGTGCCGCCCGTCGGTGAAGGCGATCGCGCCGGCCTCGCGCAGCAGGCCGAATTCGGTCATCTCGCGGCCTTCGAGCCCCTTGGTGATCGCCGCCGCCGGAAAGATGTTGACGACGGCCGTATCCTTGGCGGTGCGCAGCACGAATTCGACCAGCGCGACATTGTCGATCACCGGGTCGGTGTCGGGCATCATGACGATGGAAGTGACGCCGCCGGCGGCCGCCGCCACGCTGGCCGAAGCGATGGTCTCGCGGTGCTCGCCGCCCGGTTCGCCGATGAAGACGCGCGCATCGATCAGGCCGGGAATGATTGCCTTGCCGGCGCAGTCGATGACATTAGCATCTTGCGGAGCGCCCTGGTTCAAGGCCGCCTTGCCGGCAGCGACGATCTTGCGGCCCTCGACAATGACGGTGCCGACCTCGTCAATGCCGCGCGACGGATCGATGATGCGGGCCCGGCTGAACACCGTTGTGCTCATGCGCCGCGGCCCTCATAATTGCGGCGGGGATCGAGCAGCGCTTCCATCACCGCCATGCGCACGGCAACACCCATCTCCACCTGTTCTTGGATGACGCTCTGCGGACCGTCGGCGATTTCCGAGGCGATCTCAACGCCGCGGTTCATCGGGCCGGGATGCATGACCAGGGCGCCGTCCTTGGCCGCCTTCAGCTTCTCGGCGTCGAGGCCGAAATAGTGGAAATACTCACGGACCGAAGGCACGAAGGCGCCTTCCATGCGCTCGCGCTGCAGCCGCAGCATCATCACCACATCCGCGTCCTTGAGCCCTTCGGCCATCGAACGGGTGACGATCACGCCCATTTTCTCGATGCCGGCCGGCAAAAGTGTCGACGGCGCCACGACGCGCACCTGCGCGCCGAGCGCATTGAGCAGCATGATGTTGGAACGCGCCACCCGCGAATGCAGGATGTCGCCGCAGATCGCCACGATCAGCTTCGACAGCGGGCCCCTGGCGCGACGGATGGTCAGCGCGTCGAGCAGCGCCTGCGTCGGGTGCTCATGGGCGCCGTCGCCGGCATTGATCACCGAGCAGCCGACCTTTTGCGCCAGCAGCGCGGCGGCACCCGCCGACTGGTGGCGGATGATCAGGATGTCGGGATGCATGGCGTTCAGCGTCATCGCCGTGTCGATCAGCGTCTCGCCCTTCTTCACCGAAGAACTGGCCACCGACATGTTCATGACGTCGGCGCCGAGCCGTTTTCCGGCCAGTTCGAACGACGATTGCGTACGGGTCGAAGCTTCGTAGAACAGGTTGATCTGGGTGCGGCCACGCAGCGTCGAGGCCTTCTTCTCCGACTGCCGCGAGATCGCGACCGACCTGTCCGCCCTGTCCAGCAAAAGCTCGATGTCGGCGGGGGAAAGATCGCGGATGCCCAGAAGATGGCGGTGGGGGTAGAGTGGCAGGGACGAAGCGTCGGTCATCTCAAGGCGCTGCTATAGGGTGGAGGACCTTTGGCTGCAAGCACCAGCTTTGGATTGCGGCCTTTCTCCCCGGTATTTTCGTCGCGCGCGTTGCGCGGCTTGGGCTATATCTAGCTGATGGCTTCGGATTCGTGGCCTTGTGATGATAAGGACAGTGTGTGACCGACGACGTGACGAACCAGCCGCCGCCGCTGGCAGGCGGCAACGCCTGGCGAGGCGATCCGTTGCTGATCCAGCTTGCCGAGCGTTTTTCCGATCCGGTGCGCAAGGATATCGATGGGCTTGGCCGTTTCGTGCTGACGCAGGAGGCGCAGGAACTGGCTCGCCTCGCCAATGTCGAGACGCCGAAGCTGAGGACCCACGACCGCCAGGGCCGGCGCATCGATCTGGTCGAGTTCCATCCAGCCTATCATGCGCTGATGCGCCGGTCGGTGGCGAATGGGCTGCATTCGTCGGTCTGGGAAAATGGCGATGCCGAGATCGGCCGTCGCCATCAGGTGCGGGCCGCCCGTTTCTACCTGACGGCGCAGCTCGAAACCGGGCATCTCTGTCCCATCACCATGACCAGCGCCTCGCTGGCAGCGCTGATGGCAAGCCCAAAACTGTTTCGCGAATGGGCGCCGCGGGTGACGACACGCAAATACGACCAGAGCCAGAAGCCACCGGTCGAAAAGGCCGGGCTAACGCTCGGCATGGGCATGACCGAGAAGCAGGGCGGCACCGACGTCCGCGCCAACGTCACCAGGGCCGAGCGCGCCGGCAGCAGCTTCTATCGGCTGACCGGCCACAAATGGTTCATGTCGGCGCCGATGTCGGATGCGTTCCTGGTGCTTGGACAGGCGCCGGAAGGACTTTCGTGCTTTCTCGTTCCGCGCATTCTCGGCGATGGCTCGGGCAACGGCTTCCGCTTCCAGCGGCTGAAGGACAAGCTTGGCAACCGCTCCAACGCCTCGTCCGAAGTCGAGTTCGTCAATGCCATCGGCGAGATGGTCGGCGAGCCCGGGGCAGGCGTCAAGACGATCATGGATATGGTGACGCTGACCCGGCTCGACTGCGCGATCGCCTCGTCGGCGATCATGCGAGCCGGGCTGGCCGAAGCCGTCCACCACACCCGTCACCGCCAGGTGTTTGGAACCAATCTGATCGAGCAGCCGCTGATGCAGCGCGTGCTGGCCGACATGGCGCTCGACGTCGCCGCCGCCACCGCGCTGTCATTTCGACTGGCGCGCTCTTTCGACGAGGCGGCCGGCGATCGCGGCGAGGCGGCTTTTGCGCGCGCCATGACGCCGGTCGTCAAATACTGGGTCTGCAAGATCGCACCGCCGCTGCTCTATGAGGCGATGGAGTGCCTCGGCGGCAATGGCTATGTCGAGGAGGCGCCGCTCGCCCGCTACTATCGCGAAGCTCCGGTCAACGCGATCTGGGAGGGATCCGGCAACGTCATGGCGCTCGACGTGCTGCGCGTGCTGGGGCGTGCACCCGGCCTGTTCGAAGAGGTGCTGGCCGGCATCGATCGCGATCTCGGCGCCGGCGGGCGCGGCACCGTCGGTGTGCTCAAGGCAGCCATGCAGGTCGCGGCAACCGATGAGGGCTCGGCTCGTCTGCTCACCGAGCAACTGGCGCTGTCGGCGGCGGCGGCGGAGCTTCGCAGGCTGGGGGCAGGGCGGATCGCCGACGCCTTCGTCGAGACACGCCTCGCCGGCCAGTGGCGCAACACCTATGGCATGCTCGATTCGCGCCATGACGCGCGTATGATCATCGACACGCTCTACCCCCCGGTCACCTGAAGCGACTTCGGCAAGGTTTCTCGTCGTCTGTCGCGCCGCTAGTTGATTGCGAGCGCGGCGCAAATAATCTGAGACTTTGGGAACTCCCACGTTCGCGCGCCCGATTAGATAGGGTTGTTGTATACGGCGACGACAGGCTCATGCGCAGCGAGATGGCAATGGCAGTCAATTTCAGCGAGCTTCTGGATGCGTTCGAATTCGTGAACTCCGGCGGAGCCGGCGAAAATGAGGCCTATCTGTGCATGGAAACAGGCAAGATCTACTGGCATTCGGAATGGGTGGACGATGTCGAAGAACTGCCTGACGACCTCGAGGACAGCGAAAGATACATCGCCATTCCGGACAAGCGCGAACTCGATCTCGGCAAACCGCTGGTGCTGTCCTTCGCGCGCCACCACCTGCCCGACGATTACGATAAGGTTCGGGAGATCTTCAGCCGGGCGGGTGCCTATGCCCGATTCAAGGATCTTTTGGAGCACAGGGGCGCCGTTGATCGATGGTACGACTTCGAGCAAAAAGCCACGGAAGAAGCGTTGAAGACCTGGTGCGCGGATAACGACATCAAGGTCAGCAGCTGAAGTTGAGGGAGAAGGTAAGAAGGGATCCAGCGCGATGCTGATGAGGGCAAGCGCGGTTCTCCCTTCTCCCCTTGTGGGAGAAGGTGGCCGCGAAGCGGCCGGATGAGGGGTGTTCCAGGGAACGCCCACGCCTCATTTCTTCCAGCACCCCTCATCCGTCTCGGCGCTGCGCGCCGATCCACCTTCTCCCACAAGGGGAGAAGGTAAGAACGAATCCAGCGCCGCTGTGGATGACCGTTAACCTTAACAAATGGTTTCCATTGCGGCGGCAAGCCGCAAAGCCCACTGTCCTGTTTACGGAAGCAGGAACGCTATGCGGCATATATTGAGCTCTTTGATGGCTAACGCGGCGGCGCACAACTCGGCGCTCTCGCGCATTTCAGGCAGCTTGGACGCGACCTTGTGGCCGGACACGAACTTGAGGGACCGCTGATGCGCACCTTGTTCGCGCTATGGGCGACGCCGCTGGCCCTGTTCTGGGGCTGGTTCTTCCTGTCGTTCAACGACATCAATTTCGGCTACGTCATGCTGAGCCGCCAATTGCATGACCTCGTCTTCCAGCTCTATGGCGAGATGCTTGGCATCGATCCGGCGCTCATTCCGGGCATGGTGGCAAAGGCCTGCATCCTCGACAGCCTGCTGCTCATGGCGTTTTGGGCGTTTCGCCGCCGCCGGGTGATCGGTGGCTGGATCAGGATAATGCGCGACCGCTATTTCGACCAGGCGTCGACGCCGAGCGCCTGAAGCCGGTCGAGCGCGCCCTGCAGAATAAAGGCCGCCGCGGCCGAATCGATCTTGCCGGCGCGTTTGCGGCGCGAAAAATCCATCTCGATCAGCGTCCGCTCGGCCGCCACCGTCGACAGCCGCTCGTCCCACAAGACGAAGGGCAGGTCGGTCACACCAGCCATGTTACGGGCGAATGCGCGGGATTTCTGGGCGCGCGGGCCTTCCGACCCGTCCATGTTGACCGGCAGGCCGAGCACTACGGCCCCGACATTCTCTTTCTGCAGCAAGGCGAGCAGCACTGCGGCATCCAGCGAGAATTTCCTGCGCATGATGACGGGACGCGGGTGGGCGAAGGCAAAGCCCCGGTCGGAAACCGCCACGCCAATCGTCTTGTCGCCAAGGTCGAGCCCGGCCAGCGTCTTGCCGCCGCCGAGCCGCGCCAGCAACTCCTCGATGGTGATGATGCTCAACGGCTCTCCTCGGACTACACGCCGCAAAGGACGCTGTGGGACTTTAATTTCACTGCCGGCGTTCTATCCTTTGGCGAAGCAAAAATCGAGGAAGGCATTCATGAAACTGACCTGGTACGGACATTCCGCATTTCGCGTCGAAACCGCCGAGGCGAAAATCCTCATCGATCCCTACCTGATCGGTAATCCGTCATGGACGGGCGGCTGGGAAGAGCCGGCGGAAGGGGTCACGCATGTTCTGTTGACCCACGGCCACAGCGATCACATCAGTGGTGCGCTTGAAGTGCTTGGGAAAAGCGGCGCCATGCTGGTCGCCAATTTCGAGGTCTGCATGTACCTGGTCGGCAAGGGCGTCAGCGACAAGAAGATCAATCCGGGCAATATCGGCGGCACTGTCGATTGCGGCGGCTTCACCACTACCTTCGTCCAGGCGCTGCATTCCTCGTCGTTCCCGGGCGACAAGGGCCAGAACACCTATCTCGGCAGTCCCGGCGGCCTCGTGCTGCATTTCCAGGAAGACAAGACGCTCTATCATATGGGCGACACCGACATCTTTTCCGACATGGCGCTGATCAACGAACTGCACGAGCCGAAGATCGGCATCGTGCCGATCGGCGACCGCTTCACCATGGGCGGCGCGGTGGCAGCCCTTGCCTGCCGGCGCTTCTTTCAGTTCGAGACGGTCATTCCCAGTCACTTCGGCACGTTTCCGATCATCGACCAGACCGCCGACAAGTTCGTCGCGGGGTTGGAGGGTTCCGGCGTGAAGGTGGCATTGCCGGAGATCGGCGGGACAATCACCTTGTAGAAGCATGCACCTTGTAGCGCATGCCAAAGGCGCAAGCTGTTCGCTGCGACGGCGTTGCGCTGCCATCGACCTTCCGGGCCGGTTCTCGGCACGATGCATGTTGCGCGGCACGCGCCGCGCCGCTATAGCGCGAACTGGTTTTCCCGAGGCACAAGCAAATATGTCCGTTGATCTGCAGACAGTGAAGCGCGTCGCGCGTCTCGCCCGCATTGCGGTGAGCGAGGCGGATGCCGAGCGCATGACCGGCGAGTTGAACGCCATTCTCGGCTTTGTCGAGCAGTTGAACGAGGTCGACGTCGCCGGCGTCGAGCCGATGACGTCGGTCATTCCGATGGAGATGAAGAAGCGCCCGGACGTCGTCACCGACGGCAGCAAGGCGGCCGACATCGTCGCCAACGCACCGGCCACCGAAGAGAATTTCTTCCTCGTTCCAAAGGTCGTGGAGTAGCGGGCCGATGGCAATCGAGATCGCCGTCGAAACGCCGCTGCAGGACGACGTGCGCGGGCTGGTCAAGGAGCTCAACGACACGCTGCTGGAACTGACACCGCCGGAGCACTGCTCCCACATGACCGTAGAGCAGATGGCCGACAACGACACGACTGTCTTCATCGCTCGCGACAACGGCCTCGCCATCGGCTGCGGCGCGCTGAAACGCCACGATGGCGCCGTCGGCGAGGTCAAGCGCATGTACACGCGGCCTTCGCATCGCGGGCAGAAGATCGGCGCCGGGATCGTCGAGCGAATCGAGGCGCTGGCGCGCAATGAAGGACTGAAGCGTCTGGTGCTGGAAACCGGCGACCGCCATCCGGCTGCGTGGACCGTCTATGAACGCGCCGGATTTTCGCGCTGCGGCCCGGTGCTGGACTATCCCGATTCCGGGTGGTCGGTGTTTTACGAAAAGAGCCTTGCCTGATGAGCGAACTGACCCACCTGACGATATCGCAGGCCCGCGCCAAGCTGCGCGCCAGGGAAATCACCGCAACCGAGATCACCGAAGCCTATCTCCAGGCAATCGAGCGGGCCAATCCGGCGCTCAATGCCTATGTCGTCGTAACCGATGACAAGGCGCGCGACATGGCCAAGGCCTCGGACGCGAAGCTTGCGAAGGGCGAGGGCGGGTCGCTTGAAGGCATTCCGCTCGGCATCAAGGACCTGTTCGGCACCGAAGGCATCCACACCCAGGCCTGCAGCCATGTGCTGGACGGCTTCAAGCCGCACTACGAATCGACCGTCACCGCCAATCTGTGGGCCGACGGCGCCGTCATGCTCGGCAAGCTCAACATGGACGAGTTCGCCATGGGCTCGTCCAATGAGAGCTCCTACTACGGCCCTGTCGTCAATCCGTGGCGGCGTTCACGCGTCGACACGATGGTGATGCCGACCACGCATCAGGGCGATGGCGGTTTTGTCTCGGCCGGCGGCACCAGGACCGCGCGCATGCTGGATAACGCCCAACTCGTGCCGGGCGGCTCGTCGGGTGGCTCGGCCTCCGCCGTTTCGGCGTTCCTGTGTGCCGGCGCCACCGCCACCGACACCGGCGGCTCGATCCGCCAGCCCGCCGCCTTCACCGGCACGGTCGGCATCAAGCCGACCTACGGCCGCTGCTCGCGCTGGGGCATCGTCGCCTTCGCTTCGTCGCTCGACCAGGCCGGTCCGATCGCCCGCGACGTGCGTGACGCCGCGATTCTCTTGAAATCCATGGCCTCGGTCGATCCGAAGGACACCACCTCGGTTGACCGCCCGGTGCCGGATTACGAGGCGGCGATCGGCAAGCCGATCAAGGGCATGAAGGTCGGCATCCCGAGGGAATACCGCGTCGACGGCATGCCCGAGGAGATCGAGGCGCTGTGGCAGAAGGGCATTGCCTGGCTGAAAGATGCCGGCGCCGAGATCGTCGACATTTCTCTTCCGCATACCAGATACGCGCTGCCGGCCTATTACATCGTCGCGCCCGCCGAAGCTTCGTCGAACCTCGCCCGCTATGACGGCGTCCGCTACGGGCTGCGCGTGCCGGGCAAGGACATCGTCGGCATGTACGAGAAGACCCGCGCCGCCGGCTTCGGCCGCGAGGTCAAGCGCCGTATCATGATCGGCACCTATGTGCTCTCGGCCGGCTACTACGACGCCTACTATCTGCAGGCGCAGAAGGTGCGCAACCTCATCAAGCGGGATTTCGAAAACGCATTCACTGCCGGCGTCGACGTCATCCTGACGCCGGCGACGCCGTCGGCAGCCTTCGGCATCGCCGACGAGGACATGGCCGCCGACCCGGTCAAGATGTACCTCAACGACATCTTCACGGTGACCGTGAACATGGCCGGACTGCCGGGCATCGCCGTGCCCGCAGGGCTCGACGCCAAGGGCCTGCCGCTCGGCCTGCAGCTCATCGGCCGGCCGTTCGACGAGGAAACCTTGTTCCAGACCGCCCATGTCATCGAACAGGCGGCGGGTACGTTCCAGCCGGAAAAGTGGTGGTAGTGTCGTCTCCCACCTGAAGGGGTGAGGGCTCGTCGCCTACCGGCTGTCGGGCCGCATCGATCGGCTTTTTCCCGGACCGGGTGTCGGCTCGGGCGGCTGACCGATCACGGCTTGCCGCGCCGCCGAGAAGAACTGGCGACGCACCAGAACCGCCAGCAACAGCAGCGTCGACAGCACGAACACTTTTGGGTCGACGAACCAGCCGAGATAGCCGATCGAGAAGAACACGCCGCGCATGCCGGAATTGAAATGCTTTCCGGCCAGCATGTTCATGCGCGCCGCCCGCCATACCGCAGTCTCGCTGACCGGGTTGCGTGAAGCCTCGCCGTGCGGGATCGGCACCGCACCGATCAGAATCGAGCAATAGTTGAACAGTCGGTAGGCCCAGCCGAACTTGAAAAAGGAATAGGCAAGGATCAGCACCAATCCGAACACCTTCATCTGAAAGGCGGAGCGGGACGACGTCGCGCCGAGCGGCAGGTCGCTCAGCACCGAAACAACCTGATCGGAGGCGCCGAGCAGGGCAAAACAGCCGCCGATCGCAATCAGCGAACTGGAGGCGAAGAAGGCGGTTCCCTGTTGAAGGCCGGCCATGATGGCGGTGTCGACAATGCGGACCTCGCGTTCGGCCATGTTCCGCATCCAAGCTTGACGCTGGACGTTCATCGCCGTCGTCAGCGACATGCGCCTGACCAGCTTTCCGTCGGAGGCGAGCGTATGCAGCACCCACACGAAAACGAAAAAACCCAGCGCAACGAGGTCTGCCGTCGACAGATGGAAGGAATCGCCCATGCAACCCTCTTACCACAAGCGGTGGCGGCGCTTCGATGGCGGAACGCAACGATGTCGCTGCCGGAGCAAACAAGGTCGGCAGGTGCAGCGCCGCAATCTTCGAAAGAGCGGAAACATCACAGGAATTCCTATATGTAAATTCCAATAGGAGAGCGACGCGTGTTCCTTTCGGTTTTCGACCTGTTCAAGATCGGCATTGGACCATCGAGTTCGCACACGATGGGACCGATGACGGCTGCGCGGCGTTTTCTCGACGAGGTCGCGGGAGATGACTGGCCACGCCCGGCCGGCGCCAAGGTCGACCGCATCGCCGCCAGCCTGCACGGCTCGCTTGCCTATACCGGCATCGGCCATGGTTCAGATCGCGCCGTCGTGCTCGGGCTTGCCGGCCAGACGCCGCAGACGGTAGACCCCGATCAGGCCGACAGCATCGTCGACCGTATCGCCGCCGAGAAGCGGATTTCGCCGCCCGGCCATCCGTCCTATCGCTTCGACCCGGCCACGGATCTGGTGCTGGATCGCAAGACGCCGCTTTCCGGCCACGCCAACGGCATGGCTTTCTCCGCCTATGATGCCGACGACCGCCTGCTGCTCAAGCGCATCTACTATTCGATCGGCGGCGGCTTCGTGGTTTCCGAAGAAGAACTGCAGCGGATGAAGGCGAAGGGCTCGGTGACGAGCGAAGGCAAGAAGGTTCCATACCCCTTCAAGAATGCTGTCGAGATGCTGTCGATGGCCGCGAAAAGCGGTCTTTCCATCGCCGACATGAAGCGCGTCAACGAAGAGACGCAGATGTCGCGTGAAGAACTCGACGCTGGCCTCGACGGCATCTGGAGCGCCATGAAGAGCTGCATCGAGCGCGGCCTGTCGCAGGACGGCATCATGCCGGGGGGCCTGAAGGTGCGCCGACGCGCGCGACAATTGCATGACAAGCTGCAGGAGCAGTGGCGGCAGAACCGGCCCAATCCGCTGCTCGCCAACGACTGGCTGTCGATCTATGCCATGGCGGTGAACGAGGAGAACGCCGCCGGCGGGCGCGTCGTCACCGCGCCGACCAATGGTGCTGCAGGCACGCTGCCGGCGGTGCTGCGCTACTGGCTGCATTTCCATCCCGAGGCCGACCAGCCAAGCATCCGCGATTTCCTGCTGACCGCAGCAGCGGTCGGCGGCATCATCAAGACCAACGCTTCGATCTCGGGTGCCGAGGTCGGCTGCCAGGGCGAGGTCGGTTCGGCCTCGGCGATGGCGGCAGCGGGGCTGTGCGCCGTGATGGGCGGCACGCCCGAGCAGGTCGAGAACGCCGCCGAGATCGCGCTTGAGCATCATCTCGGCATGACCTGCGATCCGGTCGGCGGGCTGGTGCAGGTGCCTTGCATCGAGCGCAACGCGCTCGGCGCGGTCAAGGCGGTGACTGCCGCGTCGCTGGCTATCAAGGGCGACGGCGTTCATTTCGTGCCGCTCGATGCCGCAATCGAGACCATGCGCCAGACCGGCCTCGACATGAACGAGAAATACAAGGAAACCAGCCTCGGCGGACTGGCCGTCAATATCGTGGAATGCTGAGCCAAACCTTGCACTGTGGATTGGCGCCGTGGAGAACAGCGGCACTGTGGAGAAAGTCGGCACTGTGGAGAAAGTGGATTGGGCCAGTTGACGCCTTCGCGCGCCGGACTAAACCTTGATCCATGTCCCTCAATCTCATAAAGCTCTGCGTTGGCTGCGACAGCGTCGAAGATCTCGAAGAGTGGATCGCGTTCCGCCTCGACGAACGGCGGCGCGCCGGTGAACCGGTCGAGCACTACCACACCACCCGCATGACGCCGACGCGCAGCGCCGAGGTCACCGATGGCGGTTCCCTCTACTGGGTAATCAAGGGCAACGTGCAGTGCCGCCAGTTGATCACCGAAATCCGTCCTTTCACCGATGACGAGGGTATCGGCCGCTGTCACCTGATCCTCGATCCCGCGGTCGTGCCGACTGAATGGCAGCCGCGCCGCGCCTTTCAAGGCTGGCGCTATTTGAAACCGTCGGACGCACCGGCCGATCTCTCCAAGGGCAAAGCGGGATTGGTCGAAATTCCGCCGAAACTCAGGCGCGAGCTTGCCGATCTCGGCCTTCTCTAGTAACGCCCCAAAATTCAAAGATGCGGTGATCGCCGGCCCTCCAGATAGCCTCATGCTGGGCTTGCAAGCTGTGCGACAACGCCACATCTTGAATGTCATGAGCGACAAGAAGCAGCCCGTGCCCGCAAAGGCCAATCCTGCGCCGGTCGAATCCCAATCGAGCACCGGCGAGATCGACGCGTTTATCCGTCAGGCAAGGACGCTGGCTGCGTCCGCAACCGGTACTGGCAGGCTGATCCTTTCCCTCGACGCGACGATGAGCCGCCAGCCGACCTGGGATCTCGCCTGTGCGCTGCAGGGCGAGATGTTCGACGCCGTCGGCAAGGCCGGGGCGCTCAAGGTCCAATTGGTCTATTTTCGCGGTTTTGGCGAGTGCCGCTCATCCGCATTCGTCACCGATACGAACGCGCTGAAGCAGCTGATGACGCGGATCGAATGCCGCAGCGGCCACACTCAGATCGGCAAGGTGCTCGCCCATGCGCTGAAACAGACGGCGGCGGCCAAGGTCAACGCGCTGGTCTATATCGGCGACGCGATGGAGGAAAATATCGACGATCTGGCGGAAAAGGCCGGCAGCCTCGGCCTGCACGGCGTTCCTGTCTTCGTCTTTCAGGAGGGCCATGATGCCGGCGCGGAAAAGGCGTTCAAGGAAATTGCGCGGCTGTCCAAAGGCGCCTGGTTCCGATTTGATCGGCGGGCCGCCGCAACCTTGGCCAGCCTGCTATCGGCGGTTGCGGTGTTTGCGACGGGCGGGCTGAAGGCTCTGGAGGCCAGGGGCAGGCCGGAAGACCGGCTGATGATCGAGCATCTGCGGAGCGGCAGGAAATGACGGGCGCGACTATCGCATTCGTGGCGTTGCTTTTGGTGCTGCTCGGCGTGGCCATGGTGTTTCTGCGCTCCGACCCCGCGAAACTCGCAAGCTGGATGAGGACGCTTGGGCCTGTCCTGCTGGCGCTGATCGGCGTCGCCGCGCTTCTAGTTGGACGCGCAGGCATCGGCGGCTTGATCCTGTCGACGGCGCTCGCCTGGTATGGCTCGATGCGGATGAAGCGGCCGACGGCGAAACTGGAGCCGGGCAAGTATTCGACGGTGCGCACCGCGGCCCTCGAAATGGAGCTTGATCACGATACCGGCAATCTGGAGGGGCTCGTGCTCGCCGGCCGCCATGAAGGCAAGATGCTAGGCACGATGAGCCTTGCGGAATTGCAGCAGCTTTATCGCGAACTCCCCGGCGACCCGGAGAGCCGCCAGCTGCTAGAGACGTATCTTGACGGCAGATTTCCCATCTGGCGCAAAGACGCGGAGGCGAATGGTGGCGACGGGCTGGGTGTTTCGCCAGGTTCGGGCGCCATGACTAAGGAGGAGGCCTACAAGATCCTTGGTCTTGAAGCGGGGGCCGCCGCGGCGGATGTCCGCAAGGCGCACCGCCGCCTGATGCAGCGCCTGCACCCCGATCTCGGCGGCACTTCGTTTCTGGCGGCGCGGATCAACGAAGCCAAGGACGTCTTGCTCTCCAATCACAACTAGTCTCCTTCGACGCAGAATTCTTCCGGGAGATGTTTCGACGCCGCCTACTGGTGGACGGCGTAGCACTCGATTTTCTTTTTCTTCAGGGCGTTGCAGGCTTTCGAGGCGGCAGTCTTCGAGCCAAAGCCGAACCGGGCGCGGTAGTATGTGACGCCGCCCTTCTCGAAGGCGACGGTGAAGCCCACAGCATCGGCCAGGACCGAAGGCGCCTGTTTGCTCGTCTCGTCCAGGAGAGCCTGGGCTTCGGACTGTTTTGGCGAAGAGGCGACCTGGACTGCCCAGCCGGACGGCACCGATGCCGTGTTGACGGGATCGACCTTTGCCGGTTCGCCATAGGCTGCTGCGACCCGTGCGGTCGCCACATCGTCCGCCGTGGCCGCGGCCATTGTCTCGAGCTTTTTGGTCCGAGAGACGGGCGTGGTCTCAACGACGGGGGTGGCTTCTTCAACGACGGGCTCGGCCTCCTCGACCAGGGAGGCAATGGCATCGCCGTCCGGGGCCTCGTTGTACGCCGCATCGTCTTCCGGCCTGCTGTCCGGCGTCGGCGCGTCGCGCTTGGGCAGGAATACTTTCGCCAGAGCGGTGATCGGGTTGCCGCCGCCAGCCTTGGCGATCAGCATCCCGCTGCCGCGCGACGACGCCTTCGGCAGGTAGGCTTTGATCAATGCGGCCATCTGGTTGTCGCGGCTGCCGCCGGATTTCCCGCCTATGACCACCGCGACGATGCGGCGATCGCCGTCGTCGACCGAGGAGACGAGATTGTAGCCGGAGGCGCGGGTGTAGCCAGTCTTAATGCCGTCGACGCCCTTGATGCGTCCAAGCAGCCGGTTGTGGCCGTTGATGCGCCTGCGGCCGTAGAGAAAGGAACGCTGCGAGAAATAGCTGTAATACTGGGGAAAATGCTCCCGCAGCGCGATGCCGAGCACCGCCATGTCGCGCGCGGTGGTGAACTGACCGGGATTTGGCAAGCCGTGGGCGTTGCGGAAAACGGTCCCCTTCATGCCCAGTGCCCGCGCCTTGGCAGTCATCATGTGGGCGAAATTGGCTTCATTGCCGCCGAGAAGTTCGCCGATTGCGGTTGCCGAGTCGTTTGCCGACTTGGTCACCATCGACAGGATCGCGGTCTCGACGGTGATCGCGCCGCCCCGTTTGACGCCGAGTTTGGTCGGCGGTTCGGCAGCAGCATTGGCCGAGAAGACGACGCGGGAGTTCTTGCCGATCTTGCCGTTCGCCATGGCCTCGAAGGCCAGGTAAAGCGTCATCATCTTGGTGAGCGAGGCGGGATAGCGTCGGCCATCGGCGTTCGAAGAGTAAAGCACCTTGCCGGTCTTGGCGTCGATGACGATGGCCGCCGACCTCGCCGCCATGGACGAAGCAGCTCCGGCAACGACGAATGTCATCGCCAAAGCGAGGATCATGATCGTTTTCAAGGAGGACGCGGATTTGGAGAGAATGCCCGACAACGCCTGACGCACCGATGGTTCCTTTGAATTTTTGTTGCGGTGGAGGCGGCAAAGGGGTCCTGCCTCACTTCAAGCCAAGCTATCGCGGCCAGCGTTACCAATCCGTTTATGGTAACCGCAGCGTTCACCATTTTCTTCGAGCTTGAGCTTTTCTTTATTCGAATCTTAGCCATTTCCCGACGGTTGCGCCGATCTGCTGGCCGGATGGCCGGGGCCGCACCCGGTGAAACCCGCACTCGGTAAAAAACTTGACTTTTGTGCAGTGCACAATATATTATTTGCATTGCACAACGCGGCCCCGGGAAAAGGCCGCGTCCACCGCTCAAGGACAACTGGCAAGGGATTGCGTGAATGACCCAGACCTATGAAGATTTCAGCAAATACGGCAAGGAGTTTGCGGATAGCGGCTTGAAGAGCTTCGCATCCCTTTCCAAGGGCGCGCAGGCCATCGCCACCGAGGCGGGCGAGTACACCAAGAAAAGCTTCGAGGCCGGCAGCGCAGCAGCCGAGAAACTTTTGTCGGCCAAGTCGCTGGAGAAGGCGATCGAGATCCAGTCCGATTTTGCCAGGCAGTCGTACGAAGCCTTCGTCACAGAAGCCACCAAGATTGGTGACCTCTATGCCGAACTCGCCAAGGAAGCCTACAAGCCGTTCGAATCGATCGTCGCAAAGGCGAAATAATCTCGCTACAAGATGTGAACACGGCCCTTGGGCCAGCAAGACGGACCCGGTCGCGAACGTGCGGCCGGGTTTTTTTCATGGCAATTAAGTTTCCAGCCGATCGACGCTGATCTAAACAGCAATGAGCCAGCTTGTCGGTTTAGCTTAAGGGCGAATGATGCATGGGTCGATAAATGATGCCGGCGCTCCGCTAACGCTCGAACACATCAGCCGAAGCTTCGGCGACACCCGGGCGCTGGATGACGTTTCGCTTTCGATTGCGCCTGGAGAGATCGTCTGCCTGGTCGGCCAGTCCGGTTGCGGCAAATCCTCGCTTTTGCGGATCATTGCAGGCGTCGATACGGCCGACAGCGGAAGAATTCTGCTCAATGGCATTGAGATCGCGGGCGCGAACAGCTTTGTCGAGCCCGAAGACCGCAACATCGGATTCATGTTCCAGGATTATGCCCTGTTCCCGCACCTGACCGTCGAGGAGAACGTGGCCTTCGGCCTCAAGCGGCTGTCGCGGCGCGAGACGAGCGCCCGTGCGGCCGAGGTGATCGCCCGAATCGGCATCCAGGCGCTTTCCGGCCGTTACCCACACACGCTTTCAGGTGGCGAGCAGCAGCGAGTCGCACTGGCGCGGGCGCTTGCCCCAAAACCCGTCATTCTGCTGATGGACGAGCCTTTCTCCAACCTTGATCGTGGCCTGCGGGAGCGGGTGCGCGAGGAGACCATTTCGACGTTGAGAGCCTTGGGGACGACGGCGATCCTCGTCACGCACGACCCGGAGGAGGCCCTTTCCGTCGGTGACCGGGTTGTGCTGATGCAGGAGGGGCGGGTTGTGCAGGTCGGGACGGGCTACGATATCTATGATCATCCCAACTCACTCTACGCCGCCGAATTCTTGTGCCCGTGCAACAGGCTAGAGGGCATCTACCGCGATGGCCGGGTCGAAACGGTGCTGGGCAGCTTTCCAGCCCGGCTCGATCTTCCGGAAGGCGGCAAGGCGTTTGCCTGCATCCGCCCGCAGGCCGTCTCCCTTTCAGGTCCCGAGGAAGGTCTGCCGGCGCTTGTCGTCAACCGCTCTTTTCTGGGTGAGATCGAACAATTGCTGGTCAGGATCGAGGGCGTTGCTGACCTCTTGCGCTTGCGCACCACCAGCCGGATCGATGTAAAGCCGGGTGAGCCGATCCACCTGACCGTAGATCCAGGCGGCGTCCTGATATTCGCTGCGGCATAAGTCGCAAGCGCTTTGGTCGCAAAGTAACTTGACTAAATTAGTCACATATGATCGAGCAATTCCTGGGCTGTCAACCAATGCCGGCCGCACCAATCAATTAATGGAGGACCGCTTCATGAAGAGCCTTTCCACATTGCGACTCGCCCTGGTGGGCGGCGTCTTCGCCCTCGCTGGCGGGGCCAGCGCCATGGCGGCCGAACTGAACATCTACACCACGCGTGAGCCTGGGCTGATCCAGCCGCTGCTTGACGCCTTCACCGCCTCGAGCGGCGTCAAGGTCAATACAGTCTTCATGAAAGATGGTCTGGCGGAGCGTGTGGCCTCGGAAGGGGAAAGCTCACCTGCCGATATTCTCATGACGGTCGATGTCGGCAACCTCGCTGACCTGGCCGAAAAAGGCCTGACGCAGCCGGTCGTATCAGATGTTCTGAAAGCCGCGGTCCCGGAGAACCTGCGTGACCCGGCCAACAACTGGTTTGCTCTGTCGATGCGGGCCCGCGTACTCTACGCGGCCAAGGATCTCGATCTTGCCGCGTTCAACTACGAGGACCTGTCCGATCCAAAATGGAAGGGCAAGGTCTGCATCCGGTCCGGCCAGCATCCCTACAACACCGCTCTTTTCGCCGATTACATCGCACATAACGGCGCCGAGGCGACGGAAGCATGGCTTGCCGCCGTCAAGGGGAATCTCGCCCGCAAGGCGGGCGGCGGCGACCGCGATGTGGCCAAGGACATCCTCGGCGGCATTTGCCAGATAGGCATCGCCAATTCCTACTACGTCGGACTGATGCGCTCCGGCAAGGGCGGTGAGGAGCAGGTCGCCTGGGGCGACGCGATCAAGGTCGTCCTGCCAACGTTCAAGGATGGCGGCACGCAGGTCAACGTCAGCGGCGCGGCCGTCGCAAAGCATGCGCCGAACAAGGGTGAGGCGGTCAAGCTGCTGGAATATCTGGTCTCCGACGACGCCCAGAAACTCTATGCCAAGGCAAATTTCGAATACCCGGTCAAGGCCGGCGCTCCGATCGACCCGATCATCGCCTCGTTCGGCGCGTTGAAGGTCGATCCAGTGCCGATGACGGAAATCGTCAAGCATCGCAAGCAGGCAAGCGGACTGGCCGAGAAGGTCGGCTTCGACAACTGATGGGCGATCCGGGCGTGGGCAGTGCTGCGCCCGGTGATCTCCCGATGTCGGATGTCGACCTGCGGAAAGCCTCCACTGTGAAGGTCGCCCGGTACAGGTCCGGGCGACTGTGGTTCATGGCGACGGTGCTTGTCGCTGCGCTGGTGGCGACTCCGGTTCTCGCCCTTATCTGGCAGGCGCTGCGGGGATCGAGCGGGCTCTGGCCGCATCTCCTCGCCTATGTGCTGCCACAGGCCTTCCAGCAGACCACGGCGCTGCTCGTCGGCGTCGGTGTCCTCGTCACGCTTCTTGGCACCTCGACGGCCTGGCTTGTCACCGCCTATGACTTTCCCGGCCGCAGGTTTCTCGAATGGGCGCTGCTCCTCCCGCTCGCAGTGCCGACCTACATAATCGCCTACGTCTATCTCGATCTTCTCCATCCGATCGGCTTGGTCCAGGGTGCGCTCAGAGCGGCCCTTGGCTACACCAGCCCACACGAATTCCGCCTTCCCGACATCCGGTCGATGGCCGGCTGCATCGTGCTGCTCGGCTTCGTGCTCTACCCCTATGTGTACCTGACGACGCGGGCGATGTTTCTCACCCAGGCGGCCAATCTGGTCGAGGTGTCGCGCACGCTTGGAAGTGGCAAAGGCGGCGTCTTCTGGCGCGTTGCGCTGCCGCTGGCACGTCCGGCGATCGCCGTCGGCGTCAGCCTCGCGCTGATGGAGGCGCTGAACGACATCGGTGCCTCGGAGTTCCTGGGCGTGAAGACACTGACGGTCTCGGTCTACACGACATGGGTGACGCGGTCCGACCTGCCGGGCGCGGCGCAGATTGCGCTCGCCATGCTGTCATTGGTGCTCGCGCTCGTCACCATCGAGCGTTGGGCGCGCCGTCGTCAGCGTTATTGGTCGAGCGCACAAAAGGCGCGGAGTTTCACACCGCATCGTCTCGGCACCGTTTCCGGCCTGATGGTTTTTGCGCTCGGCCTTTTGCCGGTGTTCATCGGGTTCATTGCCCCGGCGAGCTATCTTGCCGTCGAGGCGTGGAAGCGCGTCCGTTTCGCAGGACTGTCGCCCCGGCTCTTGTCGGAAACGCTCAACACCGTCACCTTGTCGGCCATGGCTACGCTCACAATCCTGCTCTTCGGCGTGGTCATCGCCTATACGGCGCGCTCGCTTCCCGGCCGTGTCACGGCGGCTTTGCAGCGGATTTCCACGGTCGGCTATGCGATGCCCGGCACCGTGGTGGCCATCGGAATATTGTTGCCCGTCGCAGCCCTCGATCAGATGATCGACCGAACCGCGCTCGCATGGCTGGGCGCGCCAACCGGCCTGCTGCTGATCGGGTCGGGAGCAGCGCTCGGCTACGCCTATGTCGCACGCTTCCTGGCGATTGCGGTCGGTTCGGTCGAGGCGGGCTTCAGCCGCATTCCGCGCTCGTTCGATCACGCCGCGCGCAGCCTCGGCCGGAATGTGACTGGCACATTCCGGCATATTCTTCTGCCGCTTTCGAAACCGTCGCTCGTCGCTGCGGGCTTGCTCGTGTTTGTCGATTGCATGAAGGAGTTGCCGGCGACGCTTCTGCTGAGGCCGCTTAATTTCGAGACCCTGGCGACGCATCTCTACGGCGAGGCGGCGCGCGGAACCTACGAGGAAGCGTCGGTCGCGGCACTTGCCATAGTCCTCGTCGGCACCTTGCCTGTCGCTATTCTCGCTCGTTTTGGACGATGGAAATCCTGAGTGTGTCCTGCGCGACATGCATTAAAGCGCGTCTGTTGGCTGACGCATCCGCTCCACGCCTGTCGGATCGTGCCGATGCCCTCGATTTTGAAATCAGGGGCTCTGCTGCCTTCACGATTTCGAAAAATCGGTCAAGTTTGGCCACCTAGCCATATTGTCAGCTAAACAGAAGGGCTTAAAATCATTCATCGAACACCTACATGTCGAACGCGCATGGGGATTCGAAAAGGCAGGGTTACGTGACGACAGGTTTGACTGCCACAACAGATGTGGTGCGGATGCAAAACGGCAGCGACGGCAACGAGACCGGTCGCGGCACGGCCGTCATCACGCGCACCAAAACCAAGACCAAGAAGCCTAGCTTATATCGGGTCCTCATTCTCAACGACGACTACACGCCCATGGAATTCGTGGTTCACGTGCTGGAGCGTTTTTTCCAGAAGGACCGTGAAGCCGCCACACGCATCATGCTTCATGTTCACAATCATGGAGTGGGCGAGTGCGGGGTCTATACATTCGAGGTGGCCGAGACCAAAGTGTCTCAGGTCATGGATTTCGCCCGACAGAATCAGCATCCGCTGCAATGCGTGATGGAGAAGAAGTGAGGTAACATGCCGGCTTTCTCCCAAGGCCTGGAAAAGGCGCTTCACCAGGCGCTGACGCTCGCCAATGAGCGGCACCACGAATACGCAACCCTTGAACACTTGCTGCTCGCGCTCATCGACGACACCGAGGCGGCCGCGGTCATGCGCGCCTGCAACGTCGATCTCGACGAGTTGAAGCATACGGTTCTCACCTACATCGATACTGAGCTCGACAATCTCGTTACCGGCTATGACGAGGATTCCAAGCCGACGGCCGGTTTCCAGCGCGTCATCCAGCGCGCGGTGATCCATGTGCAGTCGTCCGGCCGCGAGGAAGTCTCCGGCGCCAACGTGCTCGTTGCCATCTTCGCCGAGCGCGAGAGCCATGCCGCCTATTTCCTGCAGGAACAGCAGATGACCCGCTACGACGCGGTCAATTACATCTCGCATGGCATCGCCAAGCGGCCCGGCGCATCCGAGACGCGGTCGCCGCGTGGCGCCGATGACGAGCAGGGCCAGAGCGGCGCCGAGCCGCAAGAGGACAGCGGCAAGAAAAAGCAGCAGCAGGACGCGCTGACCGCCTATTGCGTCAATCTGAACAACAAGGCCAAGGCCGGCAAGATCGATCCGTTGATCGGCCGCGCGTCCGAGATCAACCGCACCATCCAGGTGCTGTGCCGCCGCTCCAAGAACAATCCGCTCTATGTCGGCGACCCCGGCGTCGGCAAGACGGCGATCGCCGAGGGCCTCGCCAAGCGCATCGTCGAGGGCGACGTGCCGGAAGTGCTGCATAACGCCACCATCTTCGCGCTCGACATGGGGACATTGCTGGCCGGCACCCGCTATCGCGGTGATTTCGAGGAGCGGCTGAAGCAGGTCGTCAAGGAGCTCGAGGATTATCCGGGCGCGGTTCTGTTCATCGACGAGATCCACACCGTGATCGGGGCAGGGGCGACGTCTGGCGGCGCCATGGATGCGTCGAACCTGTTGAAGCCGGCGCTGTCGTCGGGAACGATCCGCTGCATCGGCTCGACCACCTACAAGGAGTTCCGCCAGTTCTTCGAGAAGGACCGCGCCTTGGTGCGGCGCTTCCAGAAGATCGACGTCAACGAACCGACCATCGAGGACGCCATCGAGATCATGAAGGGTCTCAAGCCGTATTTCGAGGAGTTCCACAAGGTTCGCTACACGGCTGAGGCGATCAAGGCTTCGGTCGAACTGTCGGCGCGCTACATCAACGACCGCAAGCTGCCGGACAAGGCGATCGACGTGATCGACGAGACCGGCGCCTCGCAAATGCTGGTGCCGGAGGCCAAGCGCAAGAAGACCATCGGCATCAAGGAGATCGAAGCGACGATCGCCACCATCGCTCGCATTCCGCCGAAGACGGTTTCCGCCGACGACGAGAAGGTGCTGGCCGGTCTCGACATCGAGCTGAAGCGCGTCGTCTACGGTCAGGACACCGCGATCACGGCTTTGACCTCGGCGATCAAGCTGGCGCGGGCCGGCCTGCGCGAACCGGAGAAACCGATTGGCTCCTACCTGTTCTCGGGGCCGACCGGCGTCGGCAAGACCGAAGTGGCAAAGCAGCTCGCGGCCTCGCTCGGTGTCGAGCTGATCCGCTTCGACATGTCCGAATATATGGAACGCCACACCGTCTCACGGCTGATCGGTGCACCTCCCGGCTATGTCGGCTTCGACCAGGGCGGCCTGTTGACCGACGGCGTCGACCAGCATCCGCATTGCGTGCTGTTGCTGGACGAGGTCGAGAAGGCGCATCCGGATCTGTTCAACATCCTGTTGCAGGTCATGGACCATGGCAAGCTGACCGACCACAACGGCAAGCAGATCGACTTCCGCAATGTCATCCTGATCATGACCACCAATGCGGGCGCCTCGGATGCGCAGCGCGCGGCGATCGGTTTCGGCTCGACCAAGCGCGAAGGCGACGATGTCGAAGCGATCAACCGGCTGTTCACGCCGGAGTTCCGCAACCGTCTCGATGCGATCATCCCGTTCGGATCGCTGCCGGTGCCGGTCATCCACCAGGTGGTGCAGAAGTTCGTCATGCAGCTCGAGGCCCAGCTCTCCGAGCGTGGCGTCACCTTCGACCTGTCTCAGGAGGCGATCGCCTGGCTGGCCGAGAAGGGCTATGACGAGCGCATGGGAGCACGGCCGCTCGGCCGCGTCATCCAGGAGCACATCAAGAAGCCGCTGGCCGACGAGGTGCTGTTCGGCAAGCTCAAGAAGGGCGGCACGGTGCGTGTCACCGTCGACAAGAAGGAGACCGGCGAAACCGGGCTGAAGCTCGAGTCACTCGCCGACGAGGCGCCGGTCAAGCCGAAGAAGGAAGAACCGGACGACACGCCGAAGCCCAGGAAAGCTGCCGGCAAGAAGCCGGCCGCGAAAAAGGCGGTCGCGCAGAAGGCGGAGCCCAAGGGCAAGGATGGCAGCAAGCGCAGCCTGGTGCCGCAACTGCCTCGCAAGGGATGATGGCCTGAAAGCTAAAAAAGCCCCGGAAACGGGGCTTTTTTAGCTGCATGAAGAGCTGGTGGGCGGCCGGACGCGCGAAGCCCGGCATCAGTTTGTCAGCGCCGTCCGTATCTTGCCGGCGTTCTCAGCCAACACTTCCGGCTTCTCCATCTGCCCGCTATGCGGCTTCAAAGGGATGCCCTCGAAGCGTGGAATGACGTGGACATGGAGGTGGTAGACGGTCTGGCCCGAAGCGGGCTCGTTGAACTGCAGGATGGTGACGCCATCGGCGCCGAAGGCCTTCTTCACCGCCACCGCCACCTTTTGCACGACGGCGAAGAGTGGGCCGAATGTTGCCGGATCCGCGTCAAGCAGGTTGCGCGACGGCGCCTTCGGCACAACCAGCGTATGACCCGGCCCTTGCGGCATCACATCCATGAAGGCGACAACCGCGTCATCTTCATAGACGCGATGCGACGGGATTTCACCGCGCAGGATTTTCGCGAAGATATTGTTGCTGTCGTAGGTGGTTTGTTCGGCCATGGCGTGCGCTCCGGATTGTGCCTTGCTCCTACCGCATCGACCCGACAATCGGAATCAATTTTCGGAAACTACGATACTTTCGAGCGTAGTTTGTGCGTCCAATTGGACGCATGTCGCTCTAACTAATCGTCCGCCAGATCCTTGCGGAACGGGGTGTGCTCTTCGAGATAGCCGGCCATCCGCTCCACTTCGCGGCGCTCGCGCCTGAGATAGTCGGCGACCGCGTTACGCAAGCCGGGATGCGCGATGTAATGCGCCGAATGCGTGGTCACCGGCCTGTAGCCGCGCGCCAGCTTGTGCTCGCCTTGCGCGCCGGCTTCGACCACCTTCAGCTTACGGTTGATGGCGAAGTCGATCGCCTGGTGATAGCAGACCTCGAAATGCAGGAAGGGGTGGTCCTCGATGCAGCCCCAGTTGCGCCCGTAGAGCGCATCGGAGCCGATGAAATTGATAGCGCCGGCAATGTAGCGTCCATTGCGCTTGGCCATCACCAGCAGGATGTCGTCGGCCATGCGCTCGCCGATCATCGAGAAAAACGCGCGGCTGAGATAGGGCCGCCCCCATTTCCTGCTGCCGGTATCCATGTAGAAGGCAAAGAAGTCGTCCCAGACCCTTTCGGTCAGGTCCTTGCCGGTCAGCCAGTCGATCGAGATGCCGTGAGCGAGCGCCTCGCGCCGCTCCTTCCTCATCGCCTTGCGCTTGCGCGATGCCAGAGTGGCGAGAAAATCGTCGTAGGTCGAATAACCCTCATTGAAGAAGTGGAACTGCTGGTCGGTGCGGTGCAAAAAACCCGCCGCTTCCAGCGCCTCGACATCCCTCAGCTGCGCGAAGGTTACGTGCGCGGAGGAAACGCCGAGTTTTTCCGTCACCGCCTTCAGGCCGGCCGCCAAGCCGGCCTTCACGGCACGACTGTCCTCGCCCTTGTTGACCAGCAGGCGAGGGCCGGTGACCGGCGTGAACGGCACGGCGCATTGCAGTTTTGGATAGTAACGCCCGCCAGCGCGCTCGAACGCGTCCGACCAGCCGTGATCGAATACATATTCGCCCTGGCTGTGCGATTTCAGGTAGCAGGGAATGGCACCGAGCAGCTTTCCCTGCGCTGTCTCGAGCCTGAGATGATGGCCCTGCCAGCCGGTGCGCCGCACGGCGCAGCCGGACTCCTCAAGCGCGCTCAGAAAAGCGAATGAAACGAGCGGGTTGTATCCGTTTTCTGTATCGCCGCGTGAGGTCCCGCCGAGGCCATCCCATTCGGCGCAGGTGAAGGCTCCGATGCCGGAGGCAACCCGGATCGCATACGCTCCATTCGCCGTTTGCCCGTCGCCTTCATCGCCTTGATCCATGAGGCCTATTTAAGCTCCGTGCCGGTCCATGCAAGCTCAGTTCATGCAAGCTCGGTTCAGGCGACCTGCACAAGATCCGGCTCAAATCCTTCGAACGTCATCTGGTCGGCATATCTGAAGGTCAGGTCGACCGCCGGTTGGTCGAGCACGGTCCAGGTGATGACCGGCATTTTGAGCCTTTCGCGCACAAAACTGACAAACCGGTTCGGCAGGTCGCCGGCGGCGTAGGAGGTGAAGGCAATGTCGTGCGCCAGCATGGCGAAATGCGCCTCGATCAGCTTGGCTTCCTTGCCATAAGCGGTCAGCCCGCCCGGAATACCGGGCGCGTGTTTCGGGAAATCGCGGATCAGCCAGTGGTCGAACGACATGATCGCCGCCTTGCCCCTATAGTTCTTGAGCATCTTGCCGACGCTTTCCACCAAGCCTTCGTCACGGCCGGGAACCCCTTTCAACTCGACGACCACCGGCACGCGACCATCGACCAGGTCGAGGGCCTGCTGCAGCGTCGGCAGACGATCTGATGTGCCGCCGATCTTGAGGGCCGTCATTTCTGCTGCCGTGCGCTGCCAGACGAAACCGTCCTGGCCGGTCAGCCGCTTCAGATCGCCATCGTGGATGATCACCGGGATGCGGTCTGACGACAGATGCACATCGCATTCGATCGCATAGCCGCGTTCAGCCGCAGCGGCAAAGGCGGAAAGCGTGTTCTCCCAGCGCGTCTTGTTCATGTCGTGGAGGCCGCGATGGGCAATGGGTCGGGCGGTCAGCCAGGAAAGGTCGGTCATGCCGGGCTCATTCGACTTCGAAGATGGCTTCGATTTCCACTGCGGCATTAAGCGGCAGGGAGGCGGCACCGACGGCGGCGCGGGCATGCTTGCCGGGATCGCCGAGCACTGCAACCAGAAGATCCGAGGCGCCGTTGGCAACCAGGTGCTGCTCGAAAAAATCCGGCGCCGAGGCGACGAAGACGGTGATCTTCACCACGCGGCGGATTTTCTCGAGATCGCCAAGTGCTGCCTTGGCCTGCGCCAATATGTTGATCGCGCAGTATTTTGCCGCTTCCTGGCCGGTTGCGATGTCGACATCACGGCCGAGCAGGCCGCTCGCCTGCAGCTTACCCTCGCTGAGCGGCAGCTGTCCGGCGATGAACAGCAGATTGCCTGACCTGCAATAGGGCACGTAGTTGGCGGCGGGCGCGGCAGCGACCGGAAGCGTCACGCCGAGATCGCTTAGCCGCTTTTCGATTGTTTCACTCATGGTATTTCCCTATTGCTTGATGACGCTGCGCAGGCCGGGCCGAAATTGCAATTTTTGCCTCGCTTCCGCCACGACTTTTTTTAAGCTGGACCCTCTTTCCCTGCGGCCTGCCATCAGGCGCGATGATCGGAGCCCCTCATGCGCGCAACACGCCTCGCATTCCACGCTGTCCTGCTGCCAGCGGTGTTCTCGATGGCGCCGGCTTTTGCCGTACCGGCGCTGCAGGCGCATCGCGCGGTTTACGATCTGACCCTGGACAAGGCCTCCGACCGCTCCGGCATCACCGGCATTTCCGGCCGCATGGTCTATGAGTTCAACGGCTCGCCTTGCGAAGGCTATACGGTGAAGTTCCGTTTCGTCACCCAGATCGTCACCAACGAGAATACAAGGCTGACCGACCAGCAGACGACCACTTTCGAGGACGCCGAAGGCAAGACCTTCTCGTTCGTGACAAAATCCTTTGTCGACCAGACTCTCGACAAGGAGGTCAAGGGCACCGCGACGAAGGAGACAAACGGCCTCAAGGTCGACATCGACAAGCCGGAGAAGAGCAGCGTCGAACTGCCGGCCACACAGTTTCCGACGCAGCATCTGGCCGAACTGATCGACAAGGCCGAAAAGGGCGAAAATTTCTACGAAACCAACCTGTTCGACGGTTCGGAAGATGCCAACAAGGTGATGACCACCACCGTCGTCGTCGGCAAGAAAGCCGATGCCGACAAGACCGATCCGGAAGTGCCGGCACTGGCAAAACTCGCCACCGACAAATTCTGGCCAGTCGACATCGCCTATTTTGACAGCACCGACAAGTCAGGCGAGGAGGTGCCGGAATACCGGATCAGCTTCAAGCTGCATGAGAACGGCATCACGCGCGACCTGCTCATGGACTACAACGACTTCTCGATGACCGGCAAGCTGGTCAATCTTTCGCTGTTCGATCAGACGAAACCCTGTCCGCCGAAATAGAGCCTTGGGTTAGCCACGCCCGCAAGGCGGCGGCGAATGACTTGAACACGCCGCAATTGCATTTCAACCTCTACGCCGAGGGATCGATCGGGGGCTGGGTTGAGCAAAATCGATGTGTTCGTGGCGCCGACGCCCAATCCGGCGCTGATCAGGATCATGACTGTCGTCAACCGGGTCGTCATGCTGCGTGGCATTCCCGGGTTTCGCGACCTGTTGCCGTTCAACCGCGTGGCCGGATTGCGCGGTGTCGCCAATGTCCGCCATATCGACTTTCCCGACGACGACCGGCAGCGGCTGAAGGCCTGTTGCGGCGCAGGCAAGGCAACGTTCATCACGCCCAACCATCCGGAATTCTTCACCGACTGGATGATCGACAAGGAGATCGTCTCGAGGGTCAGTCCGCTCGCGGCATCCTGGGCCACGCATGGCGTCGTCAACGGCCTCGGCCGGATCATGCAGAAATTCTGGCTGGCCAACAATCTGATCGCCCAGATACCCGGCAACAGCGGCGCTGCCAAGGAACACTCGATCGCCTGGGCGCTGAAAGGGCATGGCGTTCTCTTGCATCCCGAAGGCGGCGTCGGCTGGCATGGCAATGTCGTCGCTCCGCTTCTTCCGGGGGCGGTCGAGATGGGGTTCGAAGCGCTCAAGCGCGGTCGCGTCACGGATCAGGATTTCAAAGTCTGGATCGCGCCGGTTATCTGGAAGCTCGCCTTCACCAAAAATGTCGAGCCGGCGCTGGCGCAGGAATGCGCCTATGTCGAGAAGAGCCTGAAGATTGAGCGTCGTGCCGCCGATACGCTGCCGGAGCGCGTCCACCATATCTATGCGACGCTGCTGTCGCGCGATGAGATTGCCTGCGGCATGGCGCCCGACGAACGGGCTTCGTATGCTACGCGGCACAAGCAATTGCTGCTCGAATTGAGCCGGCGCCTGGGGGAGGGCATTTCGGTCGATCCCGGCGCCAGCGAGATCGCCGAGCTTTTGCGCCGGGCGCGCCGCTGGCTGCGGGAAGGCACCGGCGACGCCGAGCGACAAAAACAGATCCGCTCGCTGGCGGACACGATCCAGCGTCTCCAACGCGTCGGACTGTGGGCCTCAGCCAATCCGCGCATTGCGCAAGAGGAGATCGCAGAGCATCTGAAGCGTATCCGCAACGATTATTGCAAGGGCACGCTGCGCGACACGGTCAATTGCTTCGTACCGCAACCGGCCGGGCCGCGCTGCGCGCATATCCGGGTGCCGGAGCCGTTGGGATTGCACGCCTTTCCGGGCTCTATCGACGATGCCCTCGCCGAACTGCACCGGCGCATGCAGGAGACCATCACCACGACCGTGGCCGAACTCGAAGCCGCCGGCAGCTTCATTTTCTATCCGAATCCCTTCTATCATCGCTAGCATTGGCATGGCTAGCGTCGGGTCTCGGCCGCGGGTGGGCTGCGGCTCCGCTGGTCGGCGCAAGATGAAGGAGTGCGGCAAGCCTCATGGCGGTCTATGTCGACGCGGCGATCTGGAAATGGGTCGGCCACCGCTGGTGTCACCTGCTGGCCGACGACACCGACGAGCTGCATCGTTTTGCAGCACAGCTCGGCGTCAAGCGCTCGTCCTATCAGGGGCCGCCGAAGACATCGGCGCCGCATTATGACATAACCGGCTTCGAGCGCGACCGCGCGGTGCGGCTAGGCGCCGTCGAATGCAGCCGCGAGGAGATCGTTGCTGTTTTCCGGCGGGTCCGGGTGCCGAAGGGGAAGATACGACCATGACGTTGACGGCATTTCTGGCTTACTGCGCTGCGATCACATTTGCCGCCGCCACGCCTGGCCCGGCGGTATTCACGATCATTGCCAATGGCGTCTCGCGCGGGTTCGTTCGCGCGTTCCTAGCTGGCCTCGGTATCGCCGTTGGCGACGCGGTGCTGGTGACTTTGGCGCTGCTCGGCCTCGTGGCACTGGCACAGACCTTCGAATGGGTTTTTCTCATCCTGAAATATGCGGGTGCAGCCTATCTGATGTTTCTTGGCATCAGGATGTGGCGATCGGCTTCCGCGCGATCGAATGGACTGGAGGTAACGCAGGCAAGACTGTCTCGATCATTTTACCTCGGCATCTCCATCGCATTGGGCAATCCCAAGGCGATCCTGTTCCACGCCTCCATCATGCCATTGATCCTCGATCTCAATGCAATGAACTTCGCTGAGGGGCTGCTCGTGGTTGCAGTCGTGATCGGCGTCAACATTATCACTATGGGCGTCTATGCGGTGCTTGCCGGGCAGGCTTCGAGCTGGTTCAAGACGCCAAGGCGGATGCGCTTGATGAACAGGTTTGCCGGCGGCGCCATGATCGGCACCGGTGCGCTGATCGCCGCACGCTGAGCTGCAAGACACCGCAGCGCTTGCGTTTGCCGCGCATCCCCTCTATATGCGCGCTCATTCCACACACGGACTTTGGTGTCTGCCCGGGAGAAATCCGGCTGAAACCTCCGGTGGCGTTCGAGGACAAAGTCCAGAAATGCCTGTGTCCGTGGAGGCTAACCGGAAAAGGACATAAGAATGGCTCTGCCTGATTTCAGCATGCGCCAGCTTTTGGAAGCTGGCATTCACTTCGGCCACCAGACCCACCGCTGGAACCCGAAGATGGCGCCCTATATCTATGGCGCCCGCAACAACATCCACATCATCGACCTCTCGCAGACGGTGCCGCTGCTGCATCAGGCGCTGAAGCAGGTTTCCGACACCGTCGCCAAGGGTGGCCGCGTGCTGTTCGTCGGTACCAAGCGCCAGGCGTCCGACATCGTCGCCGACGCCGCACAGCGCTCGGCCCAGTACTATGTCAACTCCCGCTGGCTCGGCGGCATGATGACCAACTGGAAGACGATCTCGAACTCCATCCAGCGCCTGCGCAAGCTTGACGAGATGCTGGCTGGCGAGGCCCAGGGGCTCACCAAGAAGGAGCGCCTTAACCTCGACCGCGAGCGCGAGAAGCTCGACAAGGCGCTGGGCGGCATCAAGGACATGGGCTCGACGCCAGACCTGATGTTCGTGATCGACACCAACAAGGAAGCGATCGCCATCCTCGAGGCCAAGCGTCTCGGCATCCCGGTCGTCGCCATCATCGATTCCAACTGCGATCCGGACAAGATCGATTTCCCGATTCCGGGCAATGACGACGCGGCCCGCGCCATCCAGCTCTATTGTGATCTGATCGCCAAGGCTGCAATCGACGGCATTGCTCGCCAGCAGGGCGCGCTTGGCGTCGACGTCGGCGCTTTGGCCGAGGCTCCGATCGAGCCGGCACTCGAGCCGACGCCGGCCGCCGAGACACCGGCCGCCCCGACACCGGAAGCGTAACAGCGAAGGCCGGTTTCGGCCTTCATCTTTCTCATATTTTGGCGCGCTGAGCGCTGGCGCCAGGCGCATCATCGAGGACCGGTGGTGCGTCGGTGCATTTTAAACGAAGAGGCGACAATGAGCATTTCGGCTGCACAGGTCAAAGAACTCCGCGACTTGACCGGCGCGGGCATGATGGACTGCAAGATGGCGTTGAACGAGACCAACGGCAACATGGAAGAGGCCGTCGACTGGCTGCGCAAGAAGGGCATCTCCAAGGCAGACAAGAAGGCCGGCCGTACCGCGGCCGAAGGCCTCATCGGCGTCGATTCCGGCGTGCGTGAGGCGGCGGTCGTCGAGGTCAATTCCGAGACCGACTTCGTTGCCCGCAACGCTGCCTTCCAGGAGATCGTCGCCAACGTCGCCAAGGTGGCGCTCGCCTATGGCGGCAAGACCGAGGCTGTTGCAGCAGCCCCGTATCCGGGTTCCGACAAGTCGGTTGCCGACACCATCAAGGACGCTGTCGGCACCATTGGCGAGAATCTTGGCTTCCGCCGTTCGGCCAAGCTCACCGTCGAGCAGGGCGCCGTCGCAACCTACGTCCACAACGCGGTTGCCGACGGCCTTGGCAAGCTCGGCGTGCTGGTCGCCATCGAGACATCTGGCAACGCCCAGGTCGCCAACGCCTTTGCGCGTCAGGTCGCCATGCATGTGGCCGCCACCAACCCGATGGCGCTGACCACGGAAGAACTCGATCCGGCGGCGGTCGAGCGCGAGAAGGCGATCTTCGCCGACCAGGCGCGCCAGTCCGGCAAGCCGGAAGCGATTATCGAGAAGATGGTCGAGGGCCGCCTGCGCAAGTTCTACGAAGAGGTCGTGCTGCTCAAGCAGGCTTTCGTGCTCAATCCCGACATCACCGTCGAGAAGGCGCTGCAGGATGCCGAGAAGGAAATCGGCGCACCGGCCAAGATCACTGCCTATCTGCGCTTCGCGCTCGGCGAGGGCATCGAGAAGGACGAGACCGATTTTGCGGCGGAAGTCGCGGCGGCGGTCAAGAAGTAAAACGCACTCTATCTTTTTGAAAGACTTTACGGCCGGGTGTCCGCGAGGATGCTCGGCCGATTTCTTGCGCGGTATCGATGAAGGCCAGGCGTCGGCGACAGGCCGGCTGGCTATCTGCTCATGCCCGGATCTGCTCATGCAAGGATCTGCACGCACAAGTTGCATTTTCGGTGTAAGCCAATGGCTGGAAGAGCGTTTGCCGGTTCCGGCGCCGCGTGACATCGCAGCGCCCTTCGTGTATCGGAACGCCAATGTTTCGGGGCAGCGCCTGAGCGGGGAAGCCGCCCCGGGCGCGTCACACGCATAATGATGAGGACCAGATGACGGTGAAGCCCCTCTACCGACGTGTCTTGCTGAAAGCGTCGGGCGAAGCGCTGATGGGTGAACAGCATTTCGGCATCGACGTGTCGGTGGTCGATCGCATCGCCGCCGACATCGCCGAGGCCCGTACCCTGGGCATCGAGGTTGGGGTTGTCATTGGCGGCGGCAACATCTTTCGCGGCGTGGCCGTTGCCTCCAAGGGCGGCGATCGCGTCACCGGCGACCATATGGGCATGCTCGCCACCGTCATCAACTCGCTGGCGCTGCGCACCTCGCTGAACAAAATCGGCGTCGACGCTGTGGTGCTGTCTGCAATCGCCATGCCTGAGCTTTGCGAGAGCTTTTCGCAGCGCCAGGCGACCGCCTACATGAACCAGGGCAAGGTTGTCATCTTTGCCGGCGGCACCGGCAATCCGTTCTTCACCACCGATTCGGCCGCGGCGCTGCGCGCGGCGGAAATCGGCGCCGACGCGCTGTTCAAGGGCACCCAGGTCGATGGCGTCTATTCCGCCGATCCCAAGAAGGACCCGCATGCGACCCGCTTCGAGCGCATCAGCCATGGCGAAGTTATAAAACGCGGTCTTTCGATCATGGATACGGCCGCGATTGCACTTGCGCGCGAAAACAACATCCCGATAATCGTCTATTCGATCCACGAGAAGGGTGGTTTCGGTGATATTCTGAGGGGCGGCGGACGTTGCACGGTCGTCACGGACGACTGATCGGGAGCCCGATGCCGAACCGAAGGTTTTCCGTAGGCGAAAAACGGGAACCGGTTTTCGGATCGAGGCTTGAATACGGGTTACCCTGAAGTGAACCCGGCTAACGGGTCGAGGAGACGATGATGAGTGGCGAATACGATGATCTCAAACGGCGCATGGACGGGGCGATCGCTGCGTTCAAGCACGATCTGGCTTCGCTGCGGACCGGCCGCGCGTCGAGCAACCTGCTCGACGCGATCCAGGTGCAGGCCTACGGCACCACCATGCCGATCAACCAGGTGGCAAACGTGTCGGTGCCGGAGCCGCGCATGATTTCGGTTTCGGTCTGGGACAAGTCGATGGTCGGTGCGGTCGATCGCGCCATCCGTGAATCCAATCTCGGCTTCAATCCGATCGTCGACGGCACCAATCTCAGGATTCCGCTGCCCGAGCTCAACGAACAGCGCCGCAAGGAGCTGGTCAAGATCTCGCATGGTTATGCCGAGAATGCCCGCATCGCCGTTCGCCACGTGCGCCGGGACGGCATGGAGTTCCTCAAAAAGGCTGAAAAGGACGGCGATATCAGCGAGGACGATCATCGCAAGCGGTCCGACCAGGTCCAGAAGCTCACCGACGAGATGATCGGCACCATCGACCATCTGCTTTCCGATAAGGAAGCTGAAATCATGCAGGTTTAGGGTCTGGCCACTGCTGGCTCGAAAGCGAGAACATGACAAGCCCCGCGCATGTCGCGATCATCATGGACGGAAACGGACGCTGGGCCAAGGCGCGTGGCTTGCCACGGCTTGCTGGGCATCGTGCCGGCGTCGAGGCGCTGCGCAACACGGTGCGCGCCGCTCCTGGTCTTGGCATCTCGTTCCTCACCGTCTACGCCTTCTCGTCGGAAAACTGGTCGCGGCCGAAGTCCGAAGTCAGCGACCTGATGGGCCTGTTGAAAATCTTCATCCGCCGCGACCTCGCCGAACTGCACCAAAATGGCGTGCGGGTCAGGATCATCGGCGACAGGGCAGGGCTGCAGCCTGACATCAGGAGCCTGCTTGAAGAGGCCGAAACGCTGACCGTCCGCAACGAAGCGCTGACCCTGGTCATCGCTTTCAACTATGGCGGACGCGACGAGATCGTGCGCACCGCGCGCAAGCTTGCCGCGGCGGTGGCGCGCGGCGAGCTCGACAGCGAGGCGATCACGGCCGAATCCTTTGCCGGCTCTCTCGACACCCGGGGTATTCCGGATCCGGAACTGGTCATCCGCACCAGCGGTGAGCTCAGGCTGTCGAATTTCCTTCTGTGGCAAGCGGCTTACAGCGAACTTGTCTTCCTGCCTTGCTACTGGCCCGATTTCAGCCGCGAGCATTTGGCTGACGCATTGCGCGACTTTGCCGGTCGCGAGCGCCGTTTCGGCGGGCTTGGCGCTGAAGGCGTCGCCGTGACAGCCAAGGGATGAGCAACCTCCAGCTTCGCGTTATTTCTGCCGTCGTGCTTGCGGTCGTCACGCTCGGCCTGACCTGGCTCGGCGGACTGCCCTTCCGGCTGCTTTGCGCCGCCATGACGATCCTGATCTTCTACGAATGGACGCGAATGTGCCGCCCGGTCGCCGCCACGGGTCTTGGTCTTCTGCCGGAAGCGCTGCTTCTGGTTTTCGTCGGCGCCTTGGTCGCCGGCCTGCCGGCGTCCTGGCTGCTGCTTCTTGTGGCGGTGATGGTCGTTGTCACCGTGGTCGTGGCTTCGATGCACCAGACTTCGATGCATCAAACGGGACAGTGGGACGCGTCCGGCCTTGCCTATGCCGCCATTTCCGGACTGTCACTTGCTCTTTTGCGCGACGGCGACCATTCCGGCCTCGTCGCCATTCTCTTCCTGTTCGCGGTGGTTTGGGCGACCGACATAGCAGCTTATTTCGTCGGCCGCGCTGTCGGCGGGCCGAAGCTGGCGCCGTCGATCTCACCCGGCAAGACGCAGAGCGGTGCGCTCGGCGGCGCCGTCGGCGGCGTGGTTGCCGGGCTGCTTCTGGCCGCTGCGGCCGGAGCCGGCAATCTCGCAGCGCTCGGCGTCGTCGCGCTGGTGCTTTCGCTCGTCTCCCAGGCCGGCGACCTTTTCGAATCATGGGTGAAGCGGCGCCACAACCGCAAGGATTCGGGCACGCTGATACCGGGCCATGGCGGCGTCATGGACCGGGTCGACGGGCTTGTCGCGGCGGCTTTCGCCCTGTACGTCATCGGCTGGATTTCGGCGACCGCCGACCATCCGGCACAGTGGCTGTTTCCAGCTTGATCGGCATTGGCTCTTTATCGGCATTGATTCGGGGGCCTGGTTTCTTGACCTGCGCAGGATGCGCCATGGATTCGCCTGGATTGATGCCACAGTCGCAGTACCGCCGTGCTGCGGACGAATTTTGAGGACATGAATTGAACGAGATTCTTCACGCGGTTTTCAGCACGGAGGGCTTTGTCCTCGGCACGCTGGTGCCTTTCCTGTTCGTGCTGACCGTCGTCGTGTTCGTTCACGAGATGGGCCATTATCTCGTCGGCCGCTGGTGCGGCATCGGCGTGAAGGTCTTTTCGATCGGCTTCGGCCCGGAACTCTTCGGCTTTAATGACAGCCATGGCACGCGCTGGAAGCTCTGCGCCATTCCACTCGGCGGCTACGTCAAATTCGTCGGCGACATGAACGCCACCTCGAGCCAGCCCAGTTCGGAGGAGATCGAAACGCTGACGGCTGCCGAACGCAAGATCGCTTTTCACACGCAGCCGGTCTGGAAACGCGCGGCAACTGTGGTGGCTGGCCCGCTGTTCAATTTTCTGCTGACGATCGCCGTCTTCGCGGTGCTGTTTTCCGCCTATGGCCGGCCCGTGCTGGAGCCAATGGTGGCTGAAGTCACTGCGGGCAGCCCAGCGGCCAGGGCCGGCATCCTGCCCGGAGACCGCTTCGTCAGCGTCGACGGCAGCAAGGTCCAGACCTTCGCCGACGTCCAGCGCCGGGTCTCGGGCCGCGGTGGCGACCCCATCACCTTCGTCATGCTGCGCGACGGCAAGGAGATTACCGTTACGGCGACGCCCGAATTGATGGAGCAGCAAGACGGGCTGGGCAACAAGGTCAAGGTCGCGGTGATCGGCGTCGTCAACAACCAGGAATTCGGCCAGCCCAGGCTGATCACTTACAGCCCGGTCGGAGCGGTAGGGGCGGCGGTCGAGGAGACCGGATACATCATTCAGCGCACCGGTCAGTTCCTGCAGCGTTTCGTTGTCGGTCGCGAAGACAAATGCCAGCTGGGCGGCCCAATCAAGATCGCAAAGATGTCGGGGCAGGCGGCAAAACTCGGCTTCGACTGGCTTGTGCAACTTGTCGCGCTGCTGTCGGTCGGGATCGGTATTCTGAACCTTTTGCCGATTCCTCCGCTCGACGGCGGCCATCTCCTGTTCTACGGCGTGGAGGCCGTCATTCGGCGACCGGTGTCGGAACGGATGATGGAATTGGGCTACAGGGCTGGCCTGCTTCTCGTCTTGGGCTTCATGGGGTTCGTTTTCTGGAACGACCTGTTTGGATGCTGAAATCATGAAGAAATTTGGCTTCAGCACAGCCAATGTTGAGACGCCGTTTACCATGCGTGGGGATATGCGTGACGCGAAAGCCACGCAATTGGGTTAAGTAAATACAAATTAACCAGGAGCCTTGCGTGTAGGGAAAATCCGGTTAATACGGTAGGGGAAATTACCGCACGTCCGGTTTTCTCGCCGTGGGGACTTCGAGAAAAGGTACAAAAGCCCGATGAAGGCAGCATCCAAGTTTCTGAGCGCCGCGTCCGCGGTGGCCCTGTCCGCCGCCCTGGTCGTACCAGGTGCGCTCGCAGTGCAGTTCGTTGCCACATCGGCGGCCGAGGCCGCAGTTGTTTCAAGAGTTGAAGTCAGCGGCAATCAGCGTGTCGACGCCGAGACGATCCGCAACTACGTCACGATCAAGCCCGGCAGGCCGTTTTCCAGCGCCGATATCGACGAGGCGGTCAAGGCGCTGTTCGGCACCGGGCTGTTCTCGGACGTCCAGATCAACCAGGTCGGTTCGACGCTGGTCATCAAGGTTTCCGAATATCAGGTCGTGAACCAGGTGCTGTTCCAGGGCAACAAGAAGCTCAAGGACAACGCGCTGGCGGCCGCGGTCCAGTTGAAGCCGCGTGGAACATTCTCGCAGCAGGCGCTCGATGCCGATGTCGAGGCGGTCAAGGCCGCCTACAGGCGTATCGGCCGCGACGACGCCGCCGTGACCACCCAGATCATGGATCTCGGCGACAACCGCGTGAACGTGGTGTTCAACATCAACGAAGGCGGCCGCACGCAGATCGCCGCGATCAATTTCGTCGGCAACAGCGCCTATTCGAGCCGTCGCCTGTCCGATGTCATTTCGACCAAGCGCTCGACCATCCTTTCGTTCGTGCTGCGCGACGACGTCTATGACGAAGACAAGCTCAACGCTGACCAGGAGTTGCTGCGCCGTTTTTATTACAATCACGGCTATGCCGACTTCCAGGTGATTTCCGCGGTCGGCGAGCTCGACGAAACCACCAATAAATACACGGTAACCATCACCGTGCAGGAGGGCGAGCGCTACACCTTCGGCGACATCAGCGTCGAGAGCACGATTCCCGAGGTCGACGGCGCATCGCTGCAGTCGGTGGTCGAAACCCACAAGGGCGATGTCTACAACGCCGAGAACGTCGAAGACACCATCATTGCATTGACCGAGAGGGTCGCCGGTTCCGGCTATCCCTTCGCCCAGGTGACGCCGCGCGGCGACCGCAATTTCGAGAACCACACCATTTCAGTGGTCTATACGATCGACCAGGGCACCAAGGCCTATGTCGAGCGCATCGAGATTCGCGGCAACGACCGGACACGCGACTTTGTCATTCGCCGAGAATTCGACGTGAGTGAGGGTGATGCCTTCAACCAGGTTCTCATCCAGCGCGCGAAGAAACGGCTGGAAGCACTCGATTTTTTTGAGAAAGTCGAGGTTTCGACCGTGCCCGGTTCTGAGCCGGACCAGGTGGTGCTGGTGGTCGACGTGGTCGAGAAGTCGACCGGCGAGTTCTCCGTCGGCGCCGGCTATTCGAGCGGTGGCGACACCGAAGGCCCGACCGTCGAAGGATCGATCAGCGAACGCAACTTCCTCGGACGCGGCCAGTTCATCAAGCTCTCCGCGGGCGGCGGCAAGAATTCGCGCGACTACAGCTTCTCCTTCACCGAGCCCTATTTCCTCGGGCGGCGCATTGCCGCCGGTTTCGATGTCTTCAACCGGACCAGGGAACGCGACGACTACAAGAGCGAGACGCTAGGCGCGACAGTGCGCTTCGGCCTGCCGATCACCGACGACATCTCGACGCAGCTGGCGTACAATATCTCCCAGGAGAAGTACGAGCTCGACGAAGACTGCGAGACCAACGGCGACTACGACCCCCTCAAATGCAACATTTCTACGGCTATCCTGGACGGCATCGCGGAAAGCCCGTGGCTCAAGTCGTCGGTCAGTCTCGGCCTGGTCTACAACACCATCGACGACATGAAGAACCCGCATGAAGGCATCTTCGCCAATGTCACCACGGAATTCGCCGGCCTCGGTGGCGACGCCAAATTCGTCAAGGTGACAACGCGTGGCAGCGTCTACCAGACATTGTCCGAGCAGCTTGATCTGGTGGCGGTGATTTCCGGCGGGGCTGGTCATATCCAAGGCTACGGCGGCGATGGCGACCTGCGCATCTTCGATCATTTCCAGAGCAACGACCGCATGATCCGTGGCTTCGCTTACGGCGGTATCGGCCCGGTCGACAGTGACGACGCCGGCGACCATCTTGGTGGCACCACCTATTTCAATGCCTCGGCGGAAGCCCAGTTCCCAATGCCGGTTATTCCGGAAAGCTTCGGCCTGCGCGGCGCGGTGTTCGCCGACGCGGCGACGCTCTATGGCAGCAAGATCGATGCTTCACTGGTCGATCAGTCGACGGTCGACATGCAGTGGCGCGCCTCTGTCGGCGTCGGCCTGATGTGGGCGTCGCCCTTTGGTCCGATCCGGATCGACTATGCGATCCCGGTCCTCGAGGAGGACACCGACGACGTGCAGGAATTCAACTTCGGCATATCGTCCCGCTTCTGATTGGCGGGCAACGATACTTCCGGGCCGTAGCGGTCCGGAAGAGAGTAATTCGACACTACGGCGCCGCGCATCCTCCTGGACGCGCATAGGACGCTGCAGGACTTTGATTTTGCGCATTATCCTTTCCGAAAATCGATTCCGATTTTCGGGGTCGTGCGCTAGCTGGATATAGCTTCTGGAATGACCGATCCGGTGTTCTTCGCGCCATCACGCCGGTATACGGCTGGCGAAGTCGCGAATCTGACCGGCTCGGTGCTTGTCGATTCCGACCTCTCCGATAGATCGATCGAAGCCTTGGCGCCGGCAAGCGAAGGCGGCGAGCACGCTCTTGTCTTTGTCGATGGCAGACGCAACTTCGCGCTGATGCAATCGCTGCGAGCAGCGGCGGTTCTATGCCCCGCCGAATTTGCTGGCAAGGCGCCTGCGGGTATCGCGGTTCTGATCCATCCGCGCCCGCAACAGGCTTTCGCGATGGTCGGCCGCCTGCTTTTCCCGGCGGCTGCGACACCGGCGCCGATGACCGGCGAAACCGGTATCTCGCCGCATGCCCATATCGATCCATCGGCGCGCGTCGAGGCCGGCGCGATCGTCGAGGCCGGCGCGATCATCGGCCCTCGCGCTTCTATCGGCAGCGGAACCGTCATTGCTCCTCATGCCGTTATCGGTCCCTCCTGCCAGTTCGGCCGCGACGGCTATGTCGGCCCGGGCGCCAGCATCCAGTACGCGCTGATCGGCAACCGCGTCATCATTCATGGCGGCGCCCGCATCGGCCAGGACGGTTTTGGCTTCGTGGCCGGCGCCAAGGGCCCGGAGCGCGTGCCGCAAATCGGCCGGGTCGTCATCCAGGACGACGTCGAGATCGGCTCCAATACCACCGTCGATCGCGGCGCCATGTCCGACACGATTATCGGTCAAGGCACCAAGATCGACAATCTGGTCCAGATCGCTCATAACGTCCGCATCGGCCGCAATTGCATAATCGCCGGCCTTTCGGGTATTTCCGGTTCCGTAACGGTGGGCGACAACGTCACCATGGGTGGCGGTGTCGGTCTTGCGGATCACCTGACGGTAGGGACAGGGGCCAAGCTTGCTGCAAGAAGCGGGTTCATGAGCAACGTCCCCGCAGGCGAGATTTGGGGAGGGTACCCGGCGCAGCCGATGGCGGAAGCCATGCGGGAGATCGCGGCTCTGCGAAGACTGGCCAGGGCGCGCAAATCGGGCGACGGAGGGAAGAGCTGAGATGGTTGCGGCGACAACGCTCGAGGCGGTCGACATATTGGGGCTGATGAAGCTCCTGCCGCATCGCTATCCGTTCCTGATGATCGACCGCATCATCGATATCGATGGCGACGAGTCCGCCACCGGCATCAAGAACGTGACCATAAACGAGCCGCATTTCCAAGGTCATTTCCCGGATCAGCCGGTCATGCCCGGCGTGTTGATCGTCGAGGCGATGGCGCAGACGGCCGGCGCCATCTGCATCCGCAGCCTAGGCACCGAAAAACCGTCGCTGGTCTATTTCCTGACCATCGACAACGCCAAATTCCGTAAACCGGTCGTTCCCGGCGACCAGTTGAAGATCCATGTGAAGAAAATCAAGAAACGCGGCAACCTTCTCAAATTCGCCTGCGAGGCTCTCGTCGACGGCGTCAAGGCCGCGGAAGCCGAGATCTCGGCGATGATGGTCGCGAGCGACTGACGATCGAATGCTTATGAAAATCCAGACAGTCATCCATCCATCGTCGGTCATCGAGGCCGGCGCAAAAATCGGCGAAGGCGTCCGCATCGGGCCATTCTGCCACATCAGCGCCGACGCGGTGCTCGGCGACCGCGTCGAACTGGTCAGCCACGTCTCGGTGATGGGCGCGACCACCATCGGTGCGTCGACCAAGGTGTATCCGATGGCGACACTGGGCGCGCCGCCGCAGAACAACAAGCACAAGGGCGGCCGCACCACGCTGGTCGTCGGTGAGAACTGCACGATCCGCGAAGGCGTGACCATGCACGTCGGCACCGATTCCAGCCGCGGCGAGACGACGATCGGTGACAACGGCAACTTCCTTGCCTATGCCCACATCGCGCATGATTGCATCGTCGGCAAGAACGCCACCTTCGCCAATCAGGCGACGTTGGGCGGCCATTGCGAGATCGGCGACAACGTCTATATCGGTGGTCTCAGCGCAGTTCATCAGTTTGTCCGCGTCGGCGACAACGCCTTTCTCGGCGGTTGCTCGGCATTCGTCGGCGATGTCATTCCCTACGCCATCGCCGTCGGCAATCGCGCCAGCCTTCGCGGCCTCAATATCATCGGCCTGAAGCGCGCCGGCCTGCCGCGCTCCGAGATCCACACGCTGCGCAAGGCCTACAGGACGATCTTCGATCGCTCCCGAACCGTCGGTGAAAACATCGAGTTCGCCAAGGCGGAATTCGCCTCGTCACCGACCGCCATGAAGATCATCGATTTCATCGCCAGTCGCGGTAAGCGGCACTATGCCGTCCCGTCGCTCAAGGCCGGTGGCGGCGACGATGCCGATGACGAAGATTGAGGGCACCCGGACGGGCCTTGATCTCGCGCCAGACGTCAAAGTCGGCATCATTGCCGGCGGCGGCAGTTTACCGGTCGAAGTCGCCAGGGCGCTTGCTGTGCAAGGCAAGTCTCCCTTCGTGGTGATAGTGGCGGGCGAGGTCGACCGCATATCCGACTTCGACGCGTATGAGCAGGCGACGTTGAGGCTGGAGGATGTCGGCTCTCTGCTGCCGACGCTCAAAAATAGTCATGTTACCCATCTGGTGACAGCGGGACATATCACACGCCGCCCCAGGCTGAGCGCCATGCGCCTCAATCTCGGCCTGCTCGCCTGGGTGCCCAGCCTTCTTGTCGGTGTAACCCAAGGCGACGACACCGTGCTGAAACTGTTCGTGCGAAGGGTCGAGCGCAGCGGCATCAAGGTGGTCGGCGCCCATGAGATCGTGCCGGAACTGGTCGCCGCCGAAGGCGCGCTGACCAAGGCAGCGCCGCGGAAATCCGACTGGCGCGACATCAAAGCGGCCCACGCAGCGGCAATGGCCATCGGCGCGCTGGATATCGGCCAGGCGGCTGTTGCGATCGGCGGCCGCGCCATCGCGCTGGAAGGCATCGAGGGCACCGACGGATTGCTCGATCGAACACGGCAGTTGCGCGGCCATGGCAGGCTGGCCGGCAGAACGCGCGGCGTCCTGGTCAAATGCGCCAAGCCTGGCCAGGAGTTGCGCGCCGATCTGCCCTCGATCGGGCCGCAGACGATCGAGGCGGCGCATGCCGCCGGACTTGCCGGCATTGCCGTCGAAGCCGGCCGCTCGCTGGTTCTCGAAGGCCCGACAGTCGTCGCTCGCGCCAACGCGCTCGGCCTGTTCGTGATCGGCCTGCCTGCTGCGGAGCCGGTGCATGGCGACTGAGCGACCGCTGAAGATCGCCATCGTCGCCGGCGAAGAATCCGGCGATCTGCTTGGCGCCGACATCGTAGAGGCGCTCAAGCGCGTGACCGGCCGCGAGGTCCGGCTCGTCGGCATCGGCGGCCGGCATTTGCAGGCGCTCGGCCTCACGCCGTTGTTCGACGGCGGCGAGATCGCGCTGATGGGATTGAGCGCCATCCTGCGCGATCTGCCGCGCCTGATACGACGGATCAGCCAGACGGCCGCTGCGGTCGCCAATGAAAAGCCCGACTGCCTTGTCACCATCGACAGCCCGGATTTTTCGCTGCGCGTGGCGAAAAAGGTGCGTGCCGCCGATCCGGCAATCCCGATCGTCCACTATGTCTGCCCGAGCGTCTGGGCATGGCGGCCAGGCAGGGCGGTGGCGATGAAACCGTATGTCGACCACATCCTCTGTATCCTGCCTTTCGAAGTGAGGGAACTCGCCCGCCTCGGCGGTCCGACCGGCACCTATGTCGGCCATCGCCTTACCCACGATCCGGGCATGCTCGGCGCCGCCAAGGCGCAAAGCCTGCCGCGCGACCTGTCCGACGATCGTGTGAAGACACTGCTTGTGCTGCCCGGCTCGCGCCGCGGCGAGGTGCGACGGCTGGCCGGCCCGTTCGGCAAGACGATCTCGATCCTGCGTGCGCGCGGACACCGCTTGCGCCTGCTGTTGCCGACGGTGCCGCATGTCGCCGACCTGGTCAGGGCTTCGGTGGCAAGTTGGTACGAGAAGCCGGAGATCATCCTTGATCCCGAGCGCAAATGGCAGGCCTTCGGCAAGGCCGATGCAGCGCTGATCGCATCGGGAACGGTGTCGCTGGAACTGGCGCTGTCGGGTGTGCCGATGATCTCCTGCTACCGGCTCGATCCAGTCATGCGGATGGCCCAACGCCTGATCACCGTATGGAGCGCCTCCTTGCCCAATCTCATCGCCGACCGCCCGATCGTGCCGGAAAGCTACAACGAATATGTGCGACCGCACTACCTGGCGCGGCAGTTGGAGGCGCTGTTTTCCGACACCCCCTATCGCGCATGGCAGAAGGATGGTTTTGCCGAGGTGGCCAGACGCATGGCTGTGGACAGACCGTCCGGCGACATCGCTGCGGGGGTCGTGATGAGGTGTATCAAGCGGTGAATGGTGAAGTGGTGAATAGTGAATGGTGAACGGTCAAAATCGTGCTTGACCATAGGCCACAAAGAGACCCTGCTTCACTATTCACTATTCACTATTCACTATTCACTATTCACTATTCACTATTCACTATTCACTATTCACTATTCACTA